>DATFYN010000455.1:0-2140 GCA_035315025.1 Myxococcota bacterium | reverse complement strand
GATCTCCAGTTGCCCGAGACCCTTGCTCAACGCAGTCCCCTCGCGATGGCGTGGCGCAACCTGGACCGCGTCTTCAATCGCTTTCTCGCAGACGCACTCGTCGCAGCCTAGGATTTGATCGAATTGTGAACTTCAGAGCGACCAAGGTTGGCCTAGTGCCCCAAGAATTAAGTCTGACGTGCGCCGTCCAAACTACCATGGCATACATGGCGGCGGCGTTCGCGGTGAAGTCGGCGGATCGCGCAGTCCTGAAGCAGCGGCTTCGGACCCACAGTCTGCCCCGGTCCCTGCGTGCGAAGATCGTGCTCGCCAGCGCAGGCCGGCGAGGGCGTGTGGGCGATGGCCCACCGGTTGGAGACCACGAGCGCGACGGAGCGCCTGTGGCACCGCCGCTACCGAAGCCAAGGGCTGGCTGGTCTCCAGACCCAAGCTCGCTCGGGAGGACCGTGTAAGGAGCGTGCCGTGATCTCGGCCGCGGTGCGGGCGCCCCGGGCCGAGACGCGCTCCCATCTTTTCTTGTGGCCCCGAGCCGCTCCTACGCGGAGCGTCTCGTGGGATCTTTGCGTCGGGATCGGGAGTGCTCGGACCACGTGATTCTTCTGAAAGAGCGGCGTGCCTGCAGGGTTCTGTCGGAGTACGCCCGCTACTGCAACTTCGCACGCACGTGTCCAAGCTCGAGGGTTTGGGTGCGCCGTCGCATTTCTCGAGATGGGTGGACTTCATCATCGATACGAGCGGGTGGCAGCTCAAATGAGGAAATTTTCGGGACAAGGGGCTGGCTCACCATGAACAATGAGATTTTCGCAAGTCAAGGAGCGTCCTTCTCCGGGTGAGATGGCAGCGGTCTCTCGTGCAATCGTGGACGCACTCCAAGGGGACCCGTTCTCACACGGGCCACGGTCCCAGCAGAAGCATGGACAGCGCCAGGGTCGCGGCGTAGATCGGGAAGCCGATGGCACAGACGGCGACGGCGCGAAGGGTACCCGGATAGTCGAGCGCCTGGCGGACCGCGACGACCATGGCGATGAGCATCCAGACCGTGCATGCGAGGAACACTGCGCTGGCGATCGGCGAAATGAGCGCGAGGATTCGCAGCACGCCCGGAGCGCTCGAGAAGCCAATGGTGCGTAGGAGCTCGCCTGGATCGGCCTGCGTCTCAGGGCCCGGAAGGAGCCGGGTGCCGATCAGGTACGCGACGTACGCCCAGATCCACCAACCGGCCAGCGCCGCGAGCGTGTAGCCAAGGATCGTCAATACGCCGTGGTACTCGATACCGCCAATTCCCGCCGCAACAGCCGAGAGGACGACCACGGAACAAGCTTGGACAGTGGCGCCGCGATCCGCTTCGACCTCTTCGTACAGCTCCGCATCGAGGAGAGCTGCACGGAGCATGCGGCGGTAGATGCTAGGCACGGTGGAAAAGTGCTTTCCGGTCCATCAAGGCCGATACCTTCCGTCGGAATCGATCCACCGCCGACAACGGTCAAGTGTCTGCGGAAGGTTCTTCCGCGTCGCGATCTCTTGAAAAAAGGCCGGCAAAACCGGGCCGACGTCGACCCGCGTACCGAACCGGCCGAGCGTGTGGACGGCATCGACCTCCTCCAATTCCCAGAATCCATCTGTCACGCGGAGATCGTTAGGAAACCGGGGATCGAGCCCCCACGAGATCCGCCCCGCTGAAACATCCCACTGATAGCGGAGCCAGTATGAGATCTGAATCAGCATGATCCTCATCTCCTGCACGTCTACTTCGCCGTTGGAGAAACGCTCGACGGTCTCGACCTTGTCGAGGTCCGGGCGGTACTCGATCTGGCGCGCCGTCTGCAGCAGGAGCTGGATCACACGGCTCTGGGCCTCGCAAAGAGCACGAGCGCGCGCAGCTGGGTGGGATCGCTCCGATCGCGAGACTCCGAGCCGGAGAGCAGGACCACCTTCTCGTCAAGAAATCGTTGAACAAGCTCGGGCGGCTCTCCTGCGAGCGCGCGCTGGACGGCCGCCGTGAGAGTTTCGTCGCCTCGCGCCATCCCAGCAAACGCCGCCAACGCGAGCACACCGAGCAAGATCTCGCGCCGGCAATCGCGTCGGCACTCCCTTCTGCAGGGGACGCCCAGCTGCTCGCGCGGAGTCGTGGACCGGAATG
>DATFYN010000454.1:0-6106 GCA_035315025.1 Myxococcota bacterium | reverse complement strand
GCGTGGGCAAAGTCCGCTCCTACGCGCCGCCGCGTTCCCGGAGTTTATTTCGACTGCGCTGGAGCCTGTTCCCCGGCTGCAACCTCGGGGGTATCCAGATTGTACACCCGGGTGAAGCGGTCGCGGAGCCTGGCCGCCTTTTGCGCGGCGAGCGCTGCGGCTTCGACCGGATCCGCGGATTGCTCTGGCTGAGCAAGCTCGGCTACCACCGGATCATCGGGATAGTTGCGGGCGACCTTCGCAATGAACTCCGTCACCGACCGCACACGACGCTCCGTCGCCCAGGCGGGATCTCCGGGCCGGATCTCCCGAGCCAAGACTGCGGCTTGCTCGCGTACGCCCATTGCGCTCGCCCGCACCAGTCCGATCTCGCCATCCTTTTTCTCTGTCTCCGCCAGCTCGGCCGCCGTTGCCTGTTGGGTGGTCGCGGTGTCGGCTCGCGCGCGCTCCGTGAGCTCACTCTCGCGTGCCACCGCGGCCTCGAGCTCCTTCCTTCGATCACCGAGTCGCTTCGCTTCCTCCCGCAGCTGATCCAGGGCGCCCCGCGTCTCGGCGAGCCGATGTTCGGCAGCCTCCGCCTCGCTGTGCGCAGCGCTCACGACCGAGGCCTCCACGCGCTCGGCCGTGAGCTTTTCGATCTCCGCGTTGATCTCCGCCACGCGGTCAGGCTCGCAGCCCGCCAAGAAGACACAGAGAAGGACCGCTGCTGCGTCTCTCACGAGGCCCCTCGCGCGCGCTGTCGCGCTGCAAAGCCGGCGAGGGTTTCGTCGCGGCGCACGCGCTCGGCACGGGCGCGTTCAAGTTCGGCCTTGGCGGCAGCAAGGCCAGCCTCGGCCGCCGCGCGATGGCTCCGCGCATCGTTCACCCGCTGCTCCGCGGCAGCGATCTCTTGCGCGAGCGCGTCGTTCTGCGCCTTCTGCCCGGCGAGATCCGCGCTCGCTTGCTGCTCTGCCTTGACTGCGGCGCCCTTGCGCTCGACCTCCGGCCAGAACTCGCTCTTCGGCCGGGTGCTGGCCAGCACAGCGTCGCGCTTCGCCTGCAACACCCGGAGCTCATCGGCATTCGTGCATGGCCCGAAGCCGGTTCCTGCGACCAGGATCCAAAGTGCGGCACCAGCGGCGAATCGGGCTGCAGACGCAAACCCCATCAAAAGTCCGCGATAAGATCGATCTGCCAGCGCGTGCGCGTCCGCTCTGTGATCCGGAAATCCTGAAGCAACGCCGGCGAGAAGCCGAAGGCCGTATCGCAATAGTTGGGTTGGCCGGCGAGGGCGGCTGTGCAGGGCCCCGTCGAGGCTCGCATCTTCGAGTACCCTACACGCAAACGAAGAAAAGACGTGAGAGAGCGCTCGCCAAAGATATACCAACCCTTCATGTTGGTGAGTCCGTCGAAGATATCGTCATCGATGAAGGGCCCCATCGTCCCGTTGCGTCCTACATCGGCGTACATCACGACGACTCTGAGAAAGTCCGGAGTCCCCAAGTCAACACCTCCCGCATAGGCCTTGTCGTCGTAGAGAGCGTTCAGGATCGTGCTGAAGGAGAAGAAGGGCCGAATCTGGTAGCGCTCTCCAAAGGGCGTCATGCGTACGTTGGCGTCTACCACGAGCTCCTCGAGGCGGCCGCGCGAGGCGCCGTTATTGAATTGCGGGTCGTTCGGCGGAAGCAAGGTGAAGAGCGGGTTATTCGAGATCGCGTCTCCTCCGTTACCCGATTCCTCCGCGTATGCCGCCCAGGACGCAGTCAGTTGCTCCATCTGATAGAAGGAGACTCGCACATTCGTTCTCAGCCACTCCAGCGGGAAGGCCGTCGCGCCCAGCTGGAAGCCGTACATGTCGGGGTCGCGTTCGTCGAGGTTTGGCAGGTCGGTCGTTCCGGGTGTGGTGGTCGTATTGATGGAGGCATTTGGAACGTTGTTAACCAAGAAGTACGCGGACACGAAGTCGAGGGAAAGGGTTTCCGGGATCACGTCGAAGTGGTACTTGGCCGCGATGCCTTCGGGGGAGATGTCCGGATCCCAGATCGTCCGCTCGGCAACATTGTCGTTGTCCGTGAACGGGTTTCCGAACTTGCCCGCGATGAGGGTCAGCCCTTTGGCAAAGGGTGGATTCCAACTGAGGTATGCGCGGTCGAGATAGAGCGCGTGGTAGGCATTGTAGCCGCCGAGGGTCGTGTTGCTGCTCCGGGGGTTCGCGGCGAGGGTCGTTAGGAACGGCGTCGAGGTTCCGCTGAAAGTGTCGGTTCCGAAGCTGATCGCGTCCCCCGTGACGACGCGCATTCCAAACGTGAACCCTTCGCCAAGAGTCTTCTCCGCCCCGAGGCGAAGCCGCATGAGGTAACGTTCCCGCTGGCCGGATCCCGAGCCCAGCGTCGGGGAGTCCAGGTTGATGTTGTTCTGGCCCGGGAGATACACGTTGCCAGGTTGCAACTGCGAGCTGTAATCCTGGCGGTCGTAGCGCAGACGGAAATCCCCCCCGACCGTCCAATCCTTCGCCCAGCCCGGGAGGGAGTTTTCTGCCTTCTGCTGCGCTTCGTACTTTGCCTGACGTCGATAGATCGTCTCGTACTCTTCCTCGGAGATTACGCCCTTCTCCCGCATGGACTTCAGCATCTCGGCCGCAGCCGGCGAGGGTTCCGGGGGAGGAGTCGCTTCATCTGCCCCACTCTCGCCGTGCCACAGGCCGATCAGGCACGCCAGAAAGAAGGCGTGGGTTCCCGTCCGAAAGTGCATTTGTCGCAGGCTCGTTCGCAAATGCATGGGGCAGAGGCTCCTTCTTTCCTGGCGTGGTCTCAAAAACCGGCACTAAATTGGAGGTGGTAGCGAGGGCTATCCGCCGTCGTGGAGATTGTGCTCACCTGCGGGATGCCGACGAAGATCTGGACAGTAATGTGGTCGAAGAGGCCCGCCCGGACGCCCACCCCGTATCCCTCGATGTTTTCCTTCGGCACCTGGCCTTCTCCAGGATCTAGGGTGTAGAGCACGGCCGCGTCGTAGAAGACCACGAACTGCGCGTTCTCCTTCGCGTAGCCGCCGAAGAAATTGTGTAGGGTTGGCGCCCGAATCTCGAACTGGGCATCGATGCCGTTGTCGGCGAATAGCTCGCTTTGGAGATACCCACGCACGCTGTCGACGCCGCCCGCCGTGAGCTCCTCCGTGGCGATGAGAGGCTGCGTCGCGACCTGCCCGTGCGTGCGAACGTTGAACGTCCAGTCGTCTGCAAACGACCGATCGGGCTTGGGCAGGGGAATCAGGTGGCCCGCCGCCACGGTTTGGAGGAGCGCGGGAATACGAAGCGTATAGTCGAGGGAGAAGCTCCCGATGCCGTAATTCCCGGTCACGGGATTCGACGGGTTTACGCCACCCCGATTCGCCTGAAAGTTCTCCTTCGTATCCCCGGGAATGAGGCCGGTCCGGTTGAAGCTTCCGCCGAGGCGCAGGGCGGCGTAGGCCTGGTCACCCGACCACGTCCCGGTGTAGTCGATGCTAAAGGGGAGATAGGTGATCGGGGTCGTGATCCCCTCGGTGGTCGAGGCGACCGTGTTATTTACGTCTTTTCGGTCTACACCGAAGCTAATCTGGTGGGTGAAGCCCTCGGGCAAGCCGAAGGTCGGAAGCTGGACCTGATAGCGCAGGCCCATATTGACGCCGTTCCCGAGTGCATTGAGCCCGGGCGCGGTCACGAGCCCATTTGTGGTATTGGAATAGACGACGTAGTAGAAGAGGGACTGGCGCGCGCTCCACGGCATGGGGGCGTGATAGCTTCCGCCCACGATCTGGACGTCGTTAAAGCTCCCGATCGGCGAGAATTCGTAGAAGACGGAAAACTCATGCTCGAGGCCCCAGAGATTCCCGTAGCGGAGTTCGTTGATCAGGCGGTACTCGGGGGAGCCGGGGGTATGATCGTTGTTCAGCGTGACGGTCCCGTGGAGCGGCATCTGATCGTCGACGATCAGATCCAGATCGACTGTGCCTGGCTCGGCACCGCTTTTCAAAACCGGCCGCACCTTGCGATCGGGATTGGCGTTCGCCGCGGTCATGTCTTTTTCGAGATCCTCGCGGCGGAGCATTGCCCCGGGATAGAGGCTCGGTGTGAGCTCGCGAATGGACTCGTCGCTAAACCAGTGAACTCCGTCGTTCTGGATGTTGACCGCGCCGAGGCGGGCTTCGACGACCTGAAGGTGGACCCGGCCGGCCTCGATCGTCTGTTGGGGAATGGTGACGGCAACGGTGAGGAAGCCATCATCGTCGTAGGCTTTCTGAAGCGCGTCCCGCGCGGCCTGGACGTCGCTGATCTTCTTCCCCTCGCCGATATAGGGTTCGAGGACTTTGTCCACACGGGAGGGTGAAAGAAGGGTGTTTCCGACCACCTCGAATTCGCTGATTTTGAAGCTGAGCTGCGCTGCACCAGGACCGGTGTCGGGCACGGCCGGGCCGGGTTTTGGGGGTGGGGTGACGGTGACCGCCGGGACGGGAATGTCCTCTTCACGGATGGGCGTTCGCTGGTAGCGCCGCGCCGCCGACGCGAAGGTGGAGGCGCCGGGATCGTCCGATGCACGGGAAGACCACGGCGCACAGCCCAGCGCCACCGCGATGAGCAGGGGGGTGAGGACCCTCATCGACCTGCAGCCTATAGAGATGGGATGGGGAAGCGATGCGTTTTGGGTGACGAAGCCGTTACGGATCACGTGCGGATCTGTGCCGGACCCGTGTGGCTGCCTCTCGTGCCTTGGCCTCTTCTCTCAACACGAGCTCGCGAGGATGTGATGACTCAGCGCTACCCCCGCGAGCGGAGGTGATCGCGAGGCTGTGGTTGCTCAGCGTTGCTTGTTGAAAGCTCGGCCTGCCACCCCCGCGAGCGCAGACAGCCCCACCGAGACGAGCAGGAACGTGCTGGGCTCCGGCACGGCACTGAAGGTGACCTCCACTTCGCTACCGTCCCCAAGCGGATTTCCCTGCACCTCGAGCGTACCGAGCAGGGTCGTCTTGGACGTTGTCGCCGCAGTCTGGACCGCCGTCCAGAGGTCGAGCTCTTGGGTGGGGTTTGACAAGTTTGCGGCCGTCGAGAACGGAAGCTGGTTGTTGATTCTGTTCTGTCCGAGCCCGATCACATTCAGATAAGAAGAGGGCTGCCCGCTGGAGAATGCCAGTCGGGTCGCATCGTTGATGATGATCCCGCCCGTGCCAGCCGGTGGAGCAGTGTTGAGATTCTGGAGCCATCCCCCCGCGTTGCCCTTATCGAGGGCGACCTGCGCCGGGGCGAGCTTCAACACATAGTCACTGATGTGATTCGATGCGGGAGGATTGTCAAACGAGGGAGGATTGATACTCGGGGCGGTGCTGAAGGTGACGTCCCGGCCCACAAAACCCGAGAAGGGTGCCTGGGTCGAAAACGCTGTAAATTGGCCACCAATCGCGCCCGTTGGGCCGAAGTTTGAAGGTGCACCGAAGGTGAATTGCTCCCCGTTCGTGAGGTTTGCGAGGGGACCCATGTCCACGATGAGCTCGGTTCCGCTTGCCGAGAAGACTCCCACGAGGTCCCCAGACCGGTAGGTCAACGCTTGGGCCATGCCCGCCGCTAAGAAGACGAGCCCGCCCGCCAATATCGACTTCGCGAACTCCTGAGTCTGGCTTCGCTTGCAACGGATCACAATGGCCTCCTCTCGAGGTACGGGCCTTCGCCCAGGGTCCCCTCTCTCTCAGGTAGAAGTGGTCGCGAGAGGCCTTTCATCGCAGCCCTTCACGCAAACGCCACGAAAAAGGCCGAAAGGCCGGGGAAATTTTTCGCCCTCGGCTTTCTGGAGTTCCCCGCGTCCTTGACTGTCGCGGCGCGTAGAGGATTGGGCCGTCCCTGACAAACGTGCGGGAGCGTGCGCCTAACTACTTCTCGTCTGGAAACTCGGAAGTCGTCAAAGATAAAGAGAAATAAGCGCAAATACCGTCCCAATTTTGTGTCTGGTTCGTGTACGATGTGGTGGTACAACTGACCGGATCACCACACGAATTGCCAATCTGGGGGGTGAGGCAATGCGCGATTTCCGAAACATCCAGCTTGCGCTGAGACCCAGCTGGGGCCCGCACTCTCATGCCCAGGAGCTCTCCGCGGCCG
>DATFYN010000453.1:0-11500 GCA_035315025.1 Myxococcota bacterium | reverse complement strand
CCCTGATTCCCAACCCGGCAGCGGACGGTTCGCCGGCCACGCTCGAGAACGATATCTCCATCGACGTCTCGAAACGGATCACGCCCAACTTCGCGATTGGCATCGGCGGGACCTGGCAAAACATCAAGACCACGGGGGCGGGAAACTCGTCGATCTCCGGCTTTGCCAATCTCGATGTCGGTGCCAAGTACCTGTTGCTCGTGAACGCTCCCCACGAACTCTTGCTTTCGGTGGGCGTCGATGCCGAGATCGGCGCCTCCGGGAGCAGCAGCCTGGGCGTTGATCGCTTTAGCACCATTTCACCGGGAATCTTCTATGGCAAAGGGCTAGGCGACCTCCCGAAGAGTTTGTCCTTTCTCCGGCCCTTTGCTGTGACGGGGGTCCTACGCCTCGGCTTCCCGACGCAGGCCAAGACCACGAGTGACTCGGGAGACGTGCAGCAGAACCCGCACGTGCTCGGCACCGGCCTGGCCATCGAGTACAGCATTCCTTACCTGCAGGCGAGCGTGCTGGACATTGGTCTTAGGACGCCGTTTAACCGACTGATCCCCCTGGTGGAACTGAACTTCCAGACGCCGGTCGACCGGGGTCAGCAGGGTCTTACGACCGGTGTCATCTGCCCCGGCATCATCTGGTCGAGCACCTACTTCCAGATCGGGTTCGAGGCGTTGATTCCTGCGAACTCCCGAACCGGCCATAACGTGGGTGCGATTGCGCAGCTTCACTTCTACCTCGATGACATGTTCCCGCACACCTTTGGGAAACCCCTCTTCGGAGGTCGCTAAATGCTGATCACTCGTGTTCTATCGGGCGCCGCTCTGCTCCTTGGGCTGAGTTGGGCTGGCGCCTCTCCAGCGGTCGCACATGCCTTTCTGGATCATGCGGCACCTCGAGTCGGCAGCACGGTGAGCCCGCCACCCAGCGAGCTGAGTCTTTCTTTCACCCAAGAGCTCGAGCCCGCCTTCAGCACAGTGGAGGTCGTGGACGAGAGCGGGACAAAGGTGGACAAGGGTGATGTGCAGGTGGACCCGCAAGATGGTGCGCTTCTGCGCGTGTCCCTCGACCCGCTTCCTCCCGGTACCTACAAAGTGATCTGGCGAGTCGTGTCGGTCGATACCCATCCGACGGAAGGCGACTTCACCTTCCAGGTGGCGCCGTGAGACGCAGGGGGGGATCTTGAGTGCGACGCTCGTTCTCGTGCGTGCGATCCACTTTGCGGCTGCATTGCTGCTGACCGGCGTCTTTGCATTTCGACTGTTCGTCGGAGATCCCGCGTTCCGCAACGCAGACGCGGCAGGGGCCGGCGCCGATGAAGGTGCCTTTATCGGAGCGCTCACCCGAATCGCCTGGGCCGCGCTCGTCCTGACCCTCTTGTCGGGGGCGCTCTGGCTCGTCTTGCAAGCGTCTATCATGAGCGGCCGGCCGCTACCAGTGGTGCTTGACAGCAACATCATGCCCACCGTGATGCTGCGAACTCAGGCTGGGCGCGATTGGATTGTGCGCAGTGGCCTTCTCCTCCTCCTGGGAATCACCTTGACACGAATGTCACAACGGCTGTCCGGCTCCTCGCGGGGCCCCGTGGTCATCGCCCTCGCCCTGGCGGCCGGGAGCGCCGCGGCGCTCGTCTGGGCGGGCCACGGAGGTGCGGCGACGGGGGCACGTGGAGCGGTAGAAGAGGCAGCCGATGCTGTGCACCTGCTCGCTGCCGGTGCGTGGCTTGGTGGACTCGTGCCCCTCGCGCTGTTGCTTGGGGCGGCTCGTCGTGCCGGCGATGAACTCTGGCTGGCCGTCGCACAAAACGGAGCAACCCGCTTTTCGACACTCGGCTTGCTAAGCATCGGGAGCCTCCTCGCGACAGGCATCGTGAACAGCTTCTTCTTGGTGGGAGACCTCGGCGGACTCTTGAGCACGGAGTATGGCCACTGCCTGCTCCTCAAACTCTGCCTTTTTGTCGCCACGGTCGGCGTTGCCGGCGTAAACCGCATCCGCCTAATCCCTCGCCTCTTTCCAGCGTCACCCGAGGTCCGCTTCGAGCCGGCCTGGAGAGCGATTCGCCAACTGCAGCGCAACACACTCGTCGAGGCCAGTCTCGGCCTCTTGATCCTCTGCGTCGTTGGCGCTCTGGGTACCCTCCCGCCCGCGGCTCATCGGCATCTCCACCTTGGTTTCCAGAGGGTCGTCGATCAAACACACACATCTTCGTTGAGACCAGCGAGGAATTCAGATCACCTGTCATGAGCCGTAACCTGAATTGAAGGCAGAGACGCCCGGCTCGCTGGTGAACGAACAGCACGAAGGGAGATTCGCATGCATCTTCGAAGGACTATGGTCGCGATTGCAGTGGTCCTGTTCTCCGCCACGAGCTGGGCCGCCGAGGGGGCTACGTACAGCGCACACGGGCTGGTCAAGGCAGTGGACCTAACAGCGCACACGGTGACGATCGACCACGACGACATCCCCGGCCTGATGCCGAGGATGACCATGACGTTCTCGGTGACCGACTCCGCCGCGCTCAGCGCGATCAAGGTCGGTGAAAGAGTCGACTTCAGCCTGCGCGACGACGGTGGTAAGTTTGTAGTCACGGAGATCCACCCGGCGAAGCAGTAGTCGCCGCTCCGGATCATGACTCGGCGGCGGCCATCCTCGCGCGGCCGAATGAGAATCTGAGCGAGGTCACCGGCCCTAACCAGGCAGCCCACGCCCGCTGATGATGCCAGGTTCGAGCTTTCGGCTGCTGTTCGCGTTGGTGTCTAGCCGCAAAAAGTAGGTCGGGGTGATGGGCTACGTTGGCTGGTACTAGGAGAAGACGTGGGTTTCCCGCAGATGCCGCGAGTCGCCAGCGCGCTAGCGCTCTTGCTGGCCGTCGCCTGCGGCGATGGCACGCGGCACTACGAAGGCCGCGGCGTCGTGCGCGAAGTGCAGCGCGACATGCACCAGTTGGTGATCGAGCACGAAGACATCCCTGGACTCATGCCGACCATGACAATGAACTTCGATGTCACGGACCCGAAGCTGCTGGAGCAAGCCAAGCCCGGAGAGGCTGTCGACTTTGAGCTCTCCTTCGACGGGCGGAGCTACCGCATCACTCGACTCAGCCCCCGGCCGGGCGCACCCGCAGGCCGCGACCGCGGACTGCGCCTGGCTGACCTCCCTGCGCAGGAGGATCTCGCGCCCGACTTCCACCTCATCGACCAGGGAGGGCATGAGGTCGCCCTCACGGATCTCCGCAGTTTTGCCGTGGTTCTGGACTTTATCTACACCAACTGTCCAGGTCCTTGCCCCATCCTCACGAGCTCGCACGTCACGCTCCAACGTTCCCTCCCGCCCGCACTGCGCTCCCGCATTCGCTTCGTTTCGATCTCTCTGGATCCCGAGAGGGACACGCCCGAAGCGTTGCGCCGTTACGCCGCTGCGCGGGGCGCGGATCTGAAGACGTGGTCGTTCCTCGCGGGTCCAGCCCCGCAAGTCGAGGACGTGGTGAAGCGCTACGGAGTGGGCCGGATCCGCCAGCCTGACGGCACCATCGACCACCTTGTAATCACCCTTCTGATCGACCCGGCCGGGCGGATCGTGCGGCGGTACGTGGGCCTCGAGCATCAGCCGGAGGAAATTGCGGGCGATCTCGCCGCAGTGTTGGCAGTAGCTCCCCCGGCCAACCTGGGCGCAAAGTAAGAACGGCCGACATTGTCGTCGTGCGCGGCGGTGCCGTGGGGGGTGTCCGTGGCCTCTTTCTCACGCGGGAAGGCGTGCGCGCCGGCTGTCTTGTGATCCCCGTTGAAGCGGCCCGTCGCGAAACAAGGAACAGTCTCACCAATGAATGACACATTAAAGCAGGAAACCCTGAGCAAGGTCCCTGAAGTCACGCTCGCCTTTTGGACCATCAAGATCGCCGCGACGACGCTGGGCGAGACGGGCGGCGACACCGTCACGATGACGCTCAATTGGGGCTATCTCGCCGGCACCATCCTCTTCCTTAGCCTGCTGATCGTGCTAGTCGTCGCGCAAATTCTCGCGAAGAAATTCCACCCTATCCTCTACTGGGCCACGATCATCGCCTCCACTACCTTCGGCACCACCATGGCCGATTTCGCGGACCGCTCACTCGGCATCGGCTACACCGGCGGGTCGACGCTGCTGTTCGTCTGCCTCATCGCCGTGCTCGGCCTCTGGTACTGGTCGCAGGGCACCATCTCGGTAAACACCGTGAGCACGCCGAAGGTGGAAGCGTTCTACTGGGCAGCCATCACCTTCTCGCAGACGCTCGGGACCGCGCTCGGCGACTGGATGGCCGATACCGGCGGGCTCGGCTACGAAGGCGGCGCACTCGTGTTCGCCGCTGGGCTCGCCGTGATTGTCGGGCTTTACGTCTGGACAGGCGTGTCGCGAGTGCTGCTATTTTGGGGAGCTTTCATCCTCACCCGGCCGCTCGGCGCGACCGTGGGCGATTTCCTCGACAAGCCGGTCAGCAACGGCGGTCTTGCACTCAGCCGTCCGCTTGCTTCGGCCGTGATTGCGGCATTCATCATCATTGCCCTGTTCGTATTGCCGCAACGGGCGGGACGGCATCCAGAAGGATCCGGGCAGTGACATTGGGCGATTCGCGGAACTCAAGGGAAATTATACCGGCGGAACGAGGCCCGGCGAACCGCCGGCTACACCGGGGCGGCCTTGCGTCGCTGTGATTCGACATTAACCGTTTATCCGCTCGTGAAGGATTACGTACGCCTCGCTGCTCCGGTCTCAACGGAGGCAGCGTTCTACCCTACGTGACCACCTACGCCGAGCATCGGGCTCTCGGGCAAGGGCATGTTTTCCGGATGACTGGAAAGTGGGACAAGCGATGTTCGCACTCGCATACGAGGTCGACCTACGGACACTCAAGCATTCGGGCGCGCTTACCCAACTTCCGTAGTTCAGGCGGCCCACTGGTGGGCGCCCTTCATCCCGAGGGTCATTCTGACCGTGGTCAGCGCTCCGCATTCACAACGGATTCACACAGTTTAGAGCATGAAGTCCTGGAATTTCAGGCAGTTACGGCGCCGGACGCCGGGTTCGATTCCCGCCGCCTCCACCTCTAACCCATTGAGATTAAAGGGTTTTTTTCGGCTCGTTTTTACTACCGACAAGCCACCGACAAAACGACGCCCCCTAGTGTCGGCCTTCTGGGGTCGCAAGACCGCCAGCAGGGCGGTGTCTGCGAGCCTCGCGTACCGCTCCACGGAGCGGCGATCCTTGTGACCGAGGAATCGCTGCAGGAGCCGGTCCTCCACCCCGCGCGCTTTTGCGGCTGTGGCGAAAGTGTGTTTGCAGCCCTCGTAAATCGAGATCGGGGTCTCGAGCCCGACGGCGGCGCAGGCTGCTTCCCAGGTCCGGCGCATCGATGTGGGCGTCCAGCGTCCATTGCGGTTATACGCTCCGGGGTTCTCAAAGAGAAGGCCACCGCAGAGGCGGCGCTCGCGCGGAACATGCCACTCGATCCACGCCGCGAGCTCCGGGTCCAGTGGCAGACGCTTCCCTCGGTTGTTCTTCGGCGCGCGGACGGGCGCGTCGGCACATCGCCCCTTGAGTGCCTTGGTGACATGGAGCCAGCCGTCCTGAACATCCGATGCTTCTAGGGCTACGGCCTCGCTCGGGCGGAGCCCCATGCGAGCCAAGGCGAGGAATAGGCCGCGGCGTTCTTCCGGGATCGCCTCAAGAATCGCGTCCTGCGTCTCGAGACTCAGCACCGTGGGTTCGTACTCGGCGAGCTTTGGCCAAGGGTAGGAGCGCGGCATCTCGGCGATGGCCTCACGTTTGAAGAGCCAGCCGAGAAACGAGTGGAAGGCTGCGAGAACATTCCATCGGCTCTTGGCCGAAAGTCCGCGATCCGCGAGCCAATGTGAGAAGTCCTCGAGTGCCGCATAGCGGACTTCGTGGATACTCCTCTCGCGCCAGAAGCTGAAGTGACCGCCAACGCGTGCGTAGCGCTCAAGCTCGCGCAAATAGGACGGCGAGCGGTCGCCGGCCCCTGCCTCGCGGCGCTTCACCTCGAGCCAGCGCTCGAGCCACCAGGGGATCAGGTTCGTCCCGGCGTCGTCGCTCGCGTAAGAAGCAATGACTTCCTCGAGCGCACATCCCTCGGCCACGCGACGGCGGATCTTTTCAAGGAGGTCAGTGGCGCTCGCTTCGTCACGCAGCCGGAGGCCGCGGTTCGACCACACGCGGCCATACGGGCGGAAGTCGAGGTAGTAGGCCGGCCCGTCCTGCCTTCGCTCGTATCGGATGCAACCAAGCTTGGCCACGAGGTCCCACCGTTTACCACGGTTGGCGTCCCAGAGGGAAGCGAGGATTTGGCGCGGCGAGGACACGCGGCTACCTGCCTTGGTGCCTGGGAGCGGCCGCGGACTCCCAGCTTCGCCTGGCGAAGTCTATGCGCCCCGCCATCCACCTACCCCTGCATCTCGGATCTGCGCTCAGAACGGCGCCTGCGCACGCTGAAGGGCGACCGCAGCCAGGAATCGGGTCTCGGAGGACGAAAATGTGGGTGGAGTCGGTGGATCCGTTCGGCGTGCAGGTCAAGGACTGCGTGTCGATTTGTCATTCCCACCGCCACCTGAACAGTGTGAGCCGTGTGAAACGTAGGAACTCAGAGAGAGGTCAACAATGGGAAATCTTGGGAAATTAGCCGGAGACAACGAATCGCGTATAGCGTCGCAATTGAGCGTATAGCAGCGTAGAACGCCAAGCCGGTGACGTTCGGAAGCGACTTGAGAGGTTCTTGGGAATTCAGCTGCCCACATCACACCTTGCGTCGGATGGGAGTGGGCGATTCGCCGAGAGGACGCAAGCGGTCGCAGTTGGGAGTAGAGACTCGGCGTCATCGCCTCGTCCCGCGGGTCCTGTGACCTCGCGGCGCGAGATTCACCGCTCTCGGCCGCGATCGAGCTCGCGCGTGTCTTCGAGCTGCCAGGCGATCCGCTGCCGCTCGTGCCCCGGGCCCTCCACAAGGTGCGATCTCGCACGGATCTCCCTTCCGAGCTTGAAATCGCGCTCCCGCGTCGGGATCACAGTGAGGGTGCCGCCCGTACGGAGAACCACATACTGGCCCCCGGCCTCGTCATAGGCGTAGGCCACAAGGGATCCCCGATAGAGTCCGCCCACGATGCGGCGGGCGTGCTCGATCTCTCGCTTGGGGAAGAGGCGCTGGAGCTCGTCGAGGGTGAGCCTCGCCGCGAGGCGCAGCTTCATGCGCCCTTCGAGCTCGCGCTCGAGCGCTTGAAGCGCCGGTCCCCGCTCGGACTCGGGGCTCGCAGCGAGCGCGCTCCGATCGATCACGCCCTGGCTCTCGAGCCTGCCAGTCCGCCTCTCGAGCGCCGCTTGCCAGCGCGCCGCGAAGCCACGGCCAGGATCTTCCTGAGACGGCTGAGGTGGTGCCGGACTCTTGGTGAGGCCCCGCACCACCTCGAGATCAAGGATGCTCGCACCCAGAGGCGCTGACTCGATCTCCTCGAGTCGGCCATGGCGCATGGGCTGCGTGAGGGTCCGGGCTCTTCCTACGGCGGCTCCCACGACCACTCCCCACAGGCTCACGACGTCGCCGGGCGCGAGCTTCTGGGCCCGCCAATCGGCGAGCCAGGGACGCTCGGGCACCACGTGGACGCGGCCCTCGACCCCCTCGACGATCCAATAACCCTCGCTCTCTTCGTCGGGTCTCGAGACGCCCACGAAGCGTCCAAGGAGACGGGTACCGGCCTCGATCCGCGTGAGCCGCATCTCGGCCTTGGGATCACTGAGAACCATCCCATCGCGCGCCAAGCTCTTCTGGACATCGCGCCGCAGCGCCATCTCCTGGAGCGCGGGCCGAAGCTCTGCATAGAGCTCGAAAGTGAGGCTCCCGATGCGCTGGGCAAGCCCCCGATTCTCCAGGAAGGAGAGGCGCCGGAGGAGACGAAGGCGCTGCTCTCGAGCCTGGGTTGAGTCCGGGAGCGGACCCTCGAACGACACGTGCCTGGCTCCGTCCGCGCGCGCCTCGAGCGCGGCGTCGAGCCCGGTGTAGCGCTGGGCCTGGACGGCCCCTTCCCGCTCGCGCTGCAGCTCGTGCTCGGTCCGCAGACCCAGGACTTGCGTGGCCAGTGCTTGGCTCCAAGACCGGAGCTTCCCGTCCCGGATCACGTCCCGGGGAATGCGAAGTGCGTGGCCTCGTGCATGGACGCCGCGCAGCGCCACCTGGACGTGCGGGTGCCCCGTGTTGTGGTGGTCGATCGCTACCCACTCGAGCTTTGTCCCGAGCTCGTCCTCGAGCGCGTCCATGAGCCGCCGGGTGTGGTCTCGCAGGTCCAGGGCATGGGCGTTCTCGGGGGAGACGATGAACCTGAAGAGCCTCGGGTCTCCGGCCTCCTGCCAGGCGCCGAGCTGATCCGCGATCGAGATCCCGCTGTCCTGGTCCCGGTCGAAGCCTGTCCCGCGCTCGCCCTCCCGCTGGGCTCCCTCCTTGGCGAGGTACCGACCATGAGCTCGCCAGCCGCCGCGGCTGCGACTCGCCACGTAGCTCACCTTGACGGTGCTGCGCTGAAGGCGAGTCGGTGCGGTATAGGCCTCCAGGACGAACGGCTTTCGGCTCGGTCTCGGTCGCTTCATGCGGCGCAGACGGATCCGCATTCGGGCCAGGCGCCGCGCGCTGGGACAGCTGCCGCGCTCCCCGGAGCGGCGCGGGCGCAGCTTCATCTTGAGACTGCCCTCGTGCTCTTCCACGCTTCGTCCCCCTGCCGCTCAGAGCACCGCGACTGCACTCGTTGAGCGTCTTTCCTCACCGCCGCACGAGATAGCAGGGGCAGCCGCTTGGGTTGGCAGAAGACTGCCGCCGCGTGTTGCGACCGACACAGTGTAGCGTCTCGTGTGATGCGCGCGACACTCCGGTGCGAAGTCAGCGACACAGCAATGAAATTCCGCCGACCATCCGGTAGCCTTTAACTTGCGCTCCGCTTTTGCTCCGCGATTTTGCAGGCCGTGCAGAGACTGTGTCCTCGAGGGGATTACGCTGGATTACCACCAGGACGCGACGTCCGCGTGCTTTCGGGACCTCTCGACGAGCTGGCTGCTATGCGAAAAATCGACCACGCCTGAACGCGCTGGTGGGGTTTCGCACATCACCAGCTGCTCGTTTTGATCACGCGGAGCGCTGCAATCCCAGTCATCGCCAAGGCAATTGACCCGCGAATCCACGCCACGATCTCGATGACGAACGCTCCGCCGAGGCGCTATCTATCGCGCTCTTCGAAGCTCTGCCTTTGCACTCGACATGTCCCACGCAGTGAGCCCAGTCCGGTCGTCGCCTTCACGCGTTGGGAATATCACCGGGTCCTCGTATCGGTTCGACCAGAGCTGCGATACTACGCGGATGGGCGAGATCCTTCCGACCGTGATCCTGGTGCTCTGCGTCATTGGGCTGATTTCGTTCCTGGCGCAGAAGGTTTGGATCCCGGCGCCGGTGCTGCTCGCGGTGGCGGGCATGGTCTGGTCGCTGATTCCGGGGCTCCCCTCGCTGGAGATCGAGCCGAAGTTGGTCCTCTCGGTCTTCTTGCCTCCTCTGCTCTACAAGGACGCTTGGGAGGCATCGTGGCTCGACTTCCGCCGCTGGCTGGGGCCGATCCTCCAGCTTGCAATCGGGCTTGTGGCGTTCACGATCCTCGTGGTGGGGTTCGTTGCTCATTGGGCGTTTCCAGCTCTGCCGTGGGGCGCCTGCTTCCTATTGGGCGCGGTGCTCTCACCAACCGACACTGTGGCCGTCCAGGCCGTGCTCGAGCGGGTACGCATGCCCCGCCGCGCGACAGCGATCCTCGGCGGCGAGAGCTTGGTCAACGACGCGACGGGTCTGCTCGGCGCCGGGCTGGCGACGGTCGTGGTGCTGACGGGCGCGTTCGAGGCGGGATCCATCGGGCTCTCCTTCGCGCGGATTGCCGGGATGGGGGTCATGATCGGAGCCGCGGTTGGATGGGCCGCGGCCACCATCAACCGCTATGTGCGCGGCACACAACTCCTCTTCGCCTTGTCGCTGCTTGCGCCGTACGTCGCCTACTTCCTGGCTGATCACGTCGGCGCCTCAGGAGTGCTCGCGGTCGTGATCGCCGGCTTCGTTGCGTCCTGGCGACTCCATTACATCGCGCCCGAGAGCCGCCTGGAGCTGTACTTCTCGTGGGATCAGCTCTCGTTCATGCTGAACGCCGTGATGTTCCTCTTTGTCGGGCTGGAGACCCCGCGTCGCCTGCACCAGGCGATCAGCACGGTGCCCGGGATCATCGGGATTGCACTCTTGGTGAGCATGGCGGTGATCGGTGCCCGCCTCGGCTGGATATTCCCCGTTGCCTACGTGCCGCTTTGGTTCTCGCGGCGGTTGCGCCAGCGGGAAGGCGGCTATCCCGATGTTCGCTCCGTGGTTCTCGGCGCGTGGTGCGGGCTGCGCGGCGCGGTCTCGCTCGCAGCCGCGCTTTCCGTCCCGGTGCTGCTGTGGGACGGGAGACCGTTTCCCGGGCGCGCCGAAATCATAGCCTGCACGCTGGTAGTGATCATGGTAACCCTGATCGGCCAGGGGGTGACGCTCGTGCCATTGGTGCAGCGCCTCGGTCTTTCCGACGCTGACCCAACCGACCTCGAAGTGCGCCGCGCGCACGCAGCGATGCTCTCGGCGGGAATCGCGCGTCTAGACGCCTTCTGCTCGCAGGAGAGCTGCCCGATCGGGGTCTACCGACTGCGAGATGCGATGTCGGATCAGCTCGCATCGCTGCAGTCGGAGGATGAGCTGGTGCGAACTGAAGCACTGCGGCATTTGGCGGTCACCGACGAGGTGCGGCGCGAAGTCTATCGGGCAAAAACCGACGCGCTACTGGCGCTGCGCGACCAAGGGGCGCTGAACGACAGGCTTCACCACCAGCTGCAGCTCGATCTCGATCGGGCCAACGCTGACCTGCGCGAGGGATAGCTCCGGGCAGAGTGCTGCAAGCGAAAAGTCGTACATCTCCTCGACACGAGTCTGGTGTCCCCCGATGGCTTCAGTAGATTTGAGGCACCGCCCACCCGAGGGCATCGGACCGAGCCGAACCGAAGCGCCTCCCTGCTCCCGCAGACCTGCAGAGGGGTCGATCCAGCTACTCTCGCCCGCCAAGTCGGCTGAAGATCTGCTCGGTACGCGGAGCCGCATCGGTCTCCGCGCTGACGGAGACCTGGGCCTTTCTCCCCGCCAGCCAGCCGCCCCCCTTTCCTCATGGGAGATTCGTCGTCGCCTGGGGCCTGGGGCCCGATCGTCCGTTGAGGATGAGCCGCGCTGCGCGGGCGCCCGAGAAATAGGCACTGGCCCAAGTGACAAGCACGCGTCCCCGGCTCTGATGCTCAGGTAGAAAGCCGACGTGGATGGTCGCCCAGGCGGCGAAGGCCGGCAAGCCGCTTAGTTTGAGCCGGTGAGATTCGAGAATTGCGAAGTTCTTTCCGATAACCGCCATGTTGCCCCGATCGGAATAGTGGAAGGCGT
>DATFYN010000452.1:0-3875 GCA_035315025.1 Myxococcota bacterium | reverse complement strand
GTCGAGATCGAGATCGGTGTGTTGCGCGGCCAGTGCCTCGACCGCCGCATTGGCGAGCGCGAGCGCCTCGTCTCCGAGATTGCCGCCTGGGAGCAGCAACGCAACGCGCTCGGCGCTCGCGTCAAATGGATGTTCACCACCGAACGCGCCCGCACCAAGCTCGCTCGCGCCTACCCGGCTCCGGTCAAAGAGTCATAATCCCTGTGCAACGGTACTAGTACAGGATCGCGTCTGGGGCTGGCTTCGGCATGCGAATCCGCGGGAACGCCCCAAGTCCGAGGTCCGGGAACGAGCCTTGGATCACGAGCTCGACGGGGAGGATTGACTCGCGTCCGCGCACGAGCCCGTAGCGCTCCCGCATGCTGAGGAAGGCGTACGCCGACGAGGCTCCTGCGCGTGAATCGGGATCGTCGAGTAGGCCAAGCCGGGCGCGCTCGAAAAAGACGTCCCGCGCCGCGTCGGGCTTCACGCTGTTCTCAGGATCGGAGAGCTCGTTTTGACGCGTCGTCTCTTCGAGCATGGCCACAAGGCGCGCCATCCGCTCGGCGGACACCTCCTGGCGCACAATGCGCGGCGGCGCTGACTCGTCCCCCTTTTCATTCAGGTAGCAGAGCTCAAGCACACGACCCCCCGCGAGAATCACGCCATTGGGATGGAGCTCGCCATTGCGCGGATCGCCATCGACCAGCTCGGGGCGCAAGCCGAGGCCGTCCGGCCCCCACACCTGCGGGTTTTCTTTGAGAAAACCCCGCGAAAGGCGGATCCGCTGCGGGGTTGCTTCTTCCGCCTCCTTGCGCGCGAGGGCGCCGGCCTGGCGACCCGCGTCGGTATCGCGAAACTCGCGCGCGATGCGTCTTAGCAGTGCATTGCGAAAGTCCCGATTGCGCTCCTTCTTCGCACCTTCGAGCGCTTGCGCAGCGGCTTGTTCGCGAATCGTGGCGAGGTCTCCGGTCCCGCCCTGCTCGGCGACCTCGAGGGCCCCCACCCAGTTGCCTCGGCTCTCCTCGTAGCCCTGCAGCCAGTCGCGCACTTCTTGCGCGTGTACGCCCTTGGGCCGGTGTGCGAGATAGCTGCGCGCGTAGGCGGCGGGCTCGCGGCCGAACGGCCAGGGGGAAAGCCATGGATACTGGATGAGCCGGTTCGGGAGGGAGGTGAGTACCTCAAAGAAGGATGGGAGCTGGATCAGCCACTCCAAGGGCCGCGGCAAGTCGCGCTCGGGCGGACCGGCGGCCAAGGGCCCGAAGAAGATCCAGCTCGCCTGCTGCGCTCGGTCGCGTGCGCGCGCGTGCGAAAATGCGTCGTACGGGTTTTGTTCTGGGTCGTCAGTCGTCGCCGCGGCGTGCCGGGTCATGTTGCTGCGCAAGGGATCTTGGCCTGCGAGGGTTCCCATGCCGCGCCACATCGCGTCGTCGTCGCCATGCTCCCCCGCTGCGATCGCGAGCGCGTACTGCGACTCGTCGGCATAAGGACCATCGCCACCCCGCGCGAGCAGGCGCTGCGCCGCGCCAGTGACATCGCCGTGGGGCGCAAGCAGCGCGCGCGCGAGGGCCGCCCCATCCGGGTCCAAAGGCTCGAGGGTGGCCGGCGCTTCGTAGCTGCGGAGCTGGTTGGCGCGGGTCGCTTCGACACGCTCCCCGGCCAGGCGTGCAAGCGCCGTCGCCTCGGGGTCCTCGGGTACAAATCGCAGGGCGCGTCCGGCCGCCACCAGCGCGAGCTCGGGATGATCGTTCTTTAAGGCGGAACGCGCGGCGCGCAGGGCGCGGTCACGCTGGGTCCGGTTCCAGGCGGCTTCGGCATCCCGGGTGCGCTCGCGCAGTTGCGCTGCGTCGGGCGCATCCGGATTTTCAGCCAGATAGCGGCGCCACTGCACGAGCGCCTGGCGCTCCTGCAAAGTGAGCTCCTCGGAGTTGTGCCAGGCGACCGCCAGGCCGATGAGCGCGCGGGCGACACCGATCGCTGCACGGAAGCCGGTGGTCACGACCTTGGATGCGGGCTCGGCAAGCGCGTTGAAGACGCTGCCGTAGGCGATCAGGTGGGCTTCGCGCATGCGCGCGTCCGCTTGCTCGAGCGGATCGTCGTTCACGGTGTCCTCGAGCCGCGTGCGCAGGGCGGGTTCGAGATCGTTGCGCTCGAGCAATTTCTCGGTCGCTTGCTTGTAGCTCTCGGCGCTCGGCAAGGTCGCATCACGCAAGTCGTAGGCGTAGGGCACAAGGCCCGTCGGGCGCTCGCCCGAAGAGCGGCGGTCCGCATCCAAGGATTCAAGGGTGGAGATCGCTCGGTCGGCCCGAGCGTGGTCGTCGGAGAGTGTCGCGGCCATGAGATCGTGCGCGGCGTGGTCCGCTTCGTCGGGCACGAGCGGCGCGCGCGCAGCGAGCGGCTCGAAGGCGGAGCCCACGGGCGGGGGAGGTGCGGGAGAAGACGCGCACGCCCCGAGCAGCAGAAAAAGCCCTGCCGCGGCGCGCCCCGCGAGGGCGCGGCTATTGCGTGAAGCGGTCACGGTCCACGCGCAAGGTGAAGGCGAGGAAGGCCTCAAGGCGCCGCGACGCCTCGAGCTTCTCCGGCGTCCCATCCTGTTTCCCGACCGCCTCGTAGAGGCGGGCGGCCGAGTCGACGAGCTCTTGAAAGCTGGCCGGGTCGAAGAGCAGCCCCTCCGGCGGATGCTTCACGACATACTCCTCTGCCAGCGTCGCGTAAAGGTCGGCCAGCTCGAGCATGTGTCGGCTGCGGAGCTTGCTCTCCTGGTTGTGGACCACGAGCTGCTGGAGCTCCGCCAGCGCCCGCACGTCACCATCGGGCGTCGAACGCCGCGCCGCGACGAAGTAGCGCGCACGCGCCATCTCTGCCCGTTCGATCTCTTCGCGAACAACCGCTTCGTAGTGCGTCCCCGTGGTCTCTGCTTGAAGGGCTTCAAGCAGCGCCGTGCGCTGCTGGGATGCTTCCACGACGCTCGGTGCGTCGCGGGGTACCGCGGCGGGCTTTTCGCCGGGCACATCATCGGGCCGATCGGCGTCGAAACCGATGCGCGCGGCCTCGTCGAGCGAGTCACAGATCGAGGCGCTGCGCCGGGCTTCTTGCGCGAGCTCGCCATCGTGCTCGGCGGCCCGGCGGTAGTTCGCCGCGGCAAGGTCGAAGGCGCGCAGTCGCTCGAGCGCGCGTCCCTTGGAGAAGGCGATCACGTCGTCCATGTGTCCGGCCTGGAGCGCATCGGCATAGGCGTGCTCGATGTTCTCGAGGCGCAGGAGCGAGGCGCGGTAGACGTTTCGCCCGGTGAAGTCTCGTGCCGGCTCGAAGCGGTAGGTGTCATCGGGCACATGCTGGCGCAAAACGGCGACAACCTCGAGCAAATTCTCAGGGGGGCGGTAGCGCGGATCGGGTTGGCGCGAAAAGGCACAGCCGCCGAGGGCAGCGCCAAGCGCCAAAAGGGTTGCGAGCTGGCGGTCGACGCGCACGACGCTCAGCCGCGCGAGCCGCTGCGGCGAGGCCTGCGCCTCATCTCGCGCACCCCGTGTGCTCCGCGGGCGGCATTGAGCATCTTCTCGGTGGCGATCACGGCGGCCGCCATCTGGTCGGAGTCGACCCCGAGCGTCGAGAACGTGGCTCCGCCGTCGTCGTATCGCCAGCTGATCAGGGTCTCGACGAGTGCCTCGGTGCGTCCGCCGGGGGGGATCCGGACGCGGAAGTCCTCGAGGCGCGGGAGCTCGATCCCCGAGCCCTCGAGCGCCTTGGCAAGCGCCTTCATGAAAGCGTCGTAGCCCCCGTCGCCCACGGACTGCGCCTTGTGGGTCCGGCCGCGATAGGAGACGGCCACCTCTGCCAGCATCTATACCGACCACCTTAACCTTAATTTCATCGCCAAGTTTCAGGTACTCTTTGGG
>DATFYN010000451.1:0-8092 GCA_035315025.1 Myxococcota bacterium | reverse complement strand
GATCCACCAGGTAGGTCTCCTGGTCGACGTACTCTGCATCGGGACCGAAGCGAATCCGACCGCCGAGATCGAGGGTCGCATGGATTCCGAGTCCTGCGCCCGCGGGCACGGGGTAGACGAGCCGCTCGAAACGCAGGGGTGCGCCCGGGGCGAGCGCAAAGTAATCGCCTTTGCAGGGATAGATGCGCCAGCCGCGAGCCCGTGTGTCGATGCCGGCGAGCTGCGCGACGCGCTCGGCCCCGAGCCCCGCGGCGTTCACCACGGCATCGCACGAAAGGCTTTCGAGCTCGCCTCCGCGGCGTCTCACCCCGACCTTGTAGCCCTCCCTCGCGGGCTCAAGACCGACGAGTTCTGCCTCCAGGGCGATGGTCGCGCCGTGGGTCTCGGCCTCGGCGGCGAAGGAGAGCGCGAGCGCGTGGGCATCCACGATCCCCGAGGCTGGAGAGCGAAGAGCCGCCACGGCGCGAACAGCCGGCTCCAGGCGCCGCACGAGGGCTCCGTCCACGAGCTCGAGCCCGGGCGCCCCGTTGCCCGTTCCCTGCGCGCGCAGCCGCTCGAGCAGTTCCGTCTCGCCTTCGTTCGTCGCAACGACGAGCTTGCCCAGGCGGCGGTGCGGGATCCCGTGGAGGGCGCAGCGCTCGTAGAGCAGCTCACGACCCGCCACGCACAAGACCGCTTTGCGCGAGCCGGCCGGGTAGTAGAGCCCGGCGTGGATGACCTGCGAGTTGCGGCTTGTGATCTCGCGCGCGATCCCAGGGTGACGTTCGAGCACGACGACGAACCGTCCCGCTCGGGCGAGCGCGGCAGCCGCGGCGAGGCCGACCACTCCGGCTCCTACGACGACGACGGAGCATTCGCGTGCCATGGCTCAGAGGGGACGCAGGAGCGACCTGAAGGCGCGCGCGCCTGCATTCCCCCGCCTTAGGAGTAGGGCTGCCGCTACCACGAAATAGATGCCGATGAAGAAGTACCGGACCTTGGTGTTGGGGAAGCACAGCTGACCGAGAAACAGGACGGCAAGCAGGATACCCTCATCTCTTCCGAGCCGCAGGTCGGCAATCACGATCATCGCGAGAAGCGACTGCGCGGAAGTGAGCCAGAGCTCCTCCGTCTGACGGGCGTCGAGGGGCAGCCCGTGCCAGCTCGAAGCAGAGACGCAATACGCGATGGGGATCGCGCCGACCAAGAGCGTCCACTGGTTGACCTTCGACGAGACGAGTGCACCGAGCCCGACGGAGCCGCGACGCTTCAGCGCGAACAGCAAGGCGATCACGAACTCCGGGGACTCCGAAGCGACCGGCGCTAGCCACTGGACGAGCAGGAATTCATCGATCCCGTGGTTGCGGCCCACGTGAACGAGCCCGTCGGCGAAAGGCTCTGCGGAGATGTAGATCACGAACGCCGAGAAGGAGAACAGCACGATCGCCCAGATCCGCCGGCCAAAATCGCCGAACTCGTGGTCGATCAGGGCCGAAGGGCCCACGAGCTCCACTTCGTGGGACTCGCTGCGCATGGCCCCAACCACATACGAGAAGAAGATCGCGAGCAGAATGGCCGCATCGATCAGCGTGATGTGTCCACCGATGGGAATGAAGAAGGAGTAGATCGTCGCGATCAGCAGATATCGGATCTCGAGCCGCTGCTTCGGGTCGACGGTCAGAAACTTCCTGCGGGTGCGCCAGCAAGCAAGGAGCGCGACGCTCGGCCAGCCAAGACCGACTAACAGCCGGTTCGCGCCGGTCATGTTGGCCACCGCGTACGGCGCAAAGCTAGGGTCGATTCCCGCCTTCCACGCGAAGTGGAGATCGACCGCGTACTCGGGCAACACGGAGGCCAGTGCAAGCACGAGCAGCGCGAGCGCCTGGGGCACATCGCGCTCGGCAAGCTCCGTCGTCCATGACAGCAGAAACGCCGCACCGACGATCGCGAGGCCCGAGAGGGTGGCGCTCATCTCGGGCAAAAGGCCAAGCCCCTGAAAGTTAAACGCCACGATCCACGGGAGGGGAAGCAGCGCAGCGATCAGGAACCACACAAAATCCAATTTGCGAGGCGGCGGCAGATCGGGTCGAGCCATTAGAACGCGTCGCCGAACTCGCGGCGATAGCGCTCGCTCAGGGAGGCGCGATCGAGGCTCACGCTCTGCGGTCCCTGGACCGCGACGTTGAGCGCGCCGAGCAGGCTGCCGAGACGACCGCCCCTTTCCCAAGGCAGCCCGTGGAGCATTCCGTACAAGAGCCCTGCCCTGTAGGCATCGCCGCAGCCGGTCGGATCCACCACCCGCTCGGCCGTGACGGGGGGAATCTCGATCCGTGCGTCGCGTGTCCGAATGGTCGAGCCCTCCCCCCCTCGGGTCACGACGATCGCGCCCACGCGTTTCGCGAGCTGGTCCTCGGACTCTCCTGCGCGCTCGCAGGTGAGTGCCCACTCATAATCGTTGGCGACATACACGTCTGCTCCATCGATCAGTTCGACCAGTTCGCTCCGTTCAAACACCGGGAGCTGATGACTCGGGTCGATCATCGTGAGAACGCGCCGCTCCTTGAGAGCGCGCGCATGCTCGAGCATCGCTCGCTTCGCGTTCGAGGACACGATCGCGACCGAGACCGGCTCGTGTACGTCCTCGACGCGCGCCTCGTGGGCGCGCTCCATCGCGCCCGCGTGGAACGCGATGATTTGATTGTCATCAAGATCGGTCGTGATGAAGCATTGCGCCGTGAACGCGTCCTCGAGCATCCGGATGCCATCGCGGCGGATCGCATGGCGATCAAGCCATTCCGCGTACGCCGTGAAATCACTCCCGACGGTCGCGAGGATCAGGGGATTGCAGCCCAGAAGCCGCAGGTGGTAGGCGATGTTGCCTGCGGTTCCTCCCCAGGTCTTGCGCAGCGTCGGTACGTGGAAGGCAACGTTCAGGATATGAATCCGGTCGGGCAGAATGTGGTGCTTGAACCGGTCGGGGAAGACCATGATGTGATCGATCGCCAGCGAGCCAGACACCAGGACGGTCATGTGGGCCTCCGGACGGCGCAGTCTCGCGGCGCCGGCGAGCACGGTCAATGGTAGACTCGCTCCATGCGCATTGCGGAAGCCTTCGGCCCGGCCCGCCCTGTGGTCTCGTTCGAGTTTTTCCCGCCGAGGACCGAGGCGGGCTTCCGCTCGCTCTACCGCACCATCGGCGAACTGAAGCGCCTCGACCCGGGCTTCGTGTCGGTGACCTGGGGAGCCGGGGGCTCGACGCGGCGACAGACGGTCGAGCTGGTGGCCCGGATTCAACGAGAGATCGGCATCACGGCGATGGCGCATCTGACCTGCGTCGGCTCGACGCCGGAGGAGCTCGGCGAAATCCTCGATCGGCTGGCCGCCGCGGGAATCGAGAACTTGCTCGCTCTGGGAGGCGACCCTCCCCGTGACCAGCCTGACTACCGGCCCACGCCGGGCGCGTTCACCTACGCCTGTGAACTCGTGGCCTTTGCCCGCACGCGCTGGAACTTCTGCGTGGGCGGGGCGTGCTACCCGGAGACGCACCCGCGCGCCGCGAGCGCCGAGGCAGACCTTGCGCATCTCGTACGCAAGGTGGCCGCGGGCGTGGACTTCCTCGTCACACAGCTCTTCTTCGATAACGCCGATTATTTTGCTTTCGTCGAACGGGCCCGCGCCGCCGGGATCACAGTTCCGATCGTACCGGGCATCATGCCAGTCGTGAGCCGACAGAATATCGGCCGAATCACCGCGCTCTCAGGCGCGCGCATCCCGCCTGAACTGGCGGCGAAACTTGAACTCGCGGAGGACGATCCGGGCCGAACGCTTGAGGTGGGCATCGCCTGGGCCACTGCGCAGTGTCGCGAACTCCTCGACCGCGGCGCACCCGGTCTCCACTTCTATACGCTGAACCAGTCGCCTGCGACCCGGCGTATCCATGCGAGCCTGTTCGGCGAATGACAGCGAAGGGCGAAAGCTCTCGTTCAGCGCCGGTGCGCATCGCGGTTCTGCTCTCCGGGGAGGGCACCAGCCTCGAAAACCTGTGTGAGCGTATCGACGAGGGCTCCGTCCCCGCGCGCGTCGTCGCCGTTCTGTCTTCAAAGCCCGAGGCCGGCGGGTTGGCGCGCGCCCGCCGCCGAGGCATCCCAGCGCTTGTGGTCGCGCGCAAAGCATTCGGCGACGTCCGCTCGTTCAACGACGCGGTCCACGCGGAGCTCGGGCGATTCGAGATCGACCTCGTGGCGTGCCTTGGCTTCCTCTCTCCATTCGAGCTGCGCGGCCGCTTCGCGGGACGTGCGATCAACACCCACCCCGCACTCATCCCGGCTTTCTCCGGCAAGGGCTTCTACGGCCACCGCGTGCACGAGGCAGTGATCGCTTCGGGCGCGAAGGTTTCCGGCGCGACCGTCCACTTCGTCGACGAGGAGTACGATCACGGGCCCATCATCTTGCAAGAGACCGTGCCGGTGCTCGATGACGACACGCCCGAGGCGCTCGCCACGCGCGTCCAGGCGATCGAGCGCAGGTTGGTCCCCGAGGCCATCCGGCTCTTCGCAGCCGGACGTCTCGTGATCGAAGGTCGCCGCGTGCGAATCAGACCCTAACGCGGGGCTTTTGTTCGATGAGTTCGATCTTGTAACCGTTGGGATCTTCGAGAAATGCGATCACCGTGCTGCCGTGCTTCATCGGACCTGGCTCCCGCACAATCCGCGCGCCGACGGAGCGCAGGCGTTCGCACGTCGTACGGATGTCGGGTACACCGATGGCGACGTGACCAAAGGCGTCGCCCAAGACGTAGTCCGACTTCCCCCAGTTGTAGGTCAGCTCAATCACCGCAGTCTCCGACTCGTCGCCGTAGCCGACGAAGGCGAGCGTGAACTTGCCTTCGGGGTAATCGTTCCTGCGGAGGAGCTTCATACCGAGGACATCGCAGTAAAAGTGGATCGACTCGTCGAGGTCCTTCACGCGGAGCATGGTGTGGAGGAGGCGCATGGCGAACATTCTAGCCGCAGAAAGAGAGGATGGAGATGGCGCTGTTCATCGCGATGAACCAGTTCGAGGTCAACCCCGAGCGCGCGGGTGAGTTCGAGGAGCACTGGCGGCGGCGCAAGTCGTATCTGGAGGAAGTGCCTGGCTTCCGGGGCTTCGCGCTGCTGCGGGGCGACGAGCCGGGTGTGTACATCTCACACTCGGCCTGGGAGAGCCGCGCTGCGTTCGAGGCATGGACGCGCTCGGAGGCGTTTCGCAAGGCGCACGGCCAGACGCGCACGCCCGAGGGCGTGCTCGTGGGACATCCGCGCCTCAGGCTGTTCGAGGCCGTATTGGAGCAGTCCTCGGCCTGATTGACCAGAGGCGAAAATAAGACGAAGATCGGGGCATGCCTCCGCTTCGTCCGATCTCCTCCGTTTCCGTGGACCCTTCCCGCCTCGAGCGCCTGCTGCGCGACCTCGGACCCCAGGTCCGGCGGGGGGCTCTCCCGTCGCTTCCACCCCCGCGCTGCCCGACGGGGATCGCCGTGATCGACGGGCTCCTCGGGGGGGGCTTCCCGCGTGGGCATCTCAGCGAGGTCGCAGGGGCGGCCTCCTCGGGCCGAACCGCTCTGGCGCTCGGCCTACTCGCCGAGGCCACCCGCGCGGGGGAGATCGCGGCCGTGGTCGACGCTGCCGACGCCTTCGACGCGGCTTCGGCCGTTGCCGCGGGCGCCGCTCTCGAGCGCGTGCTGTGGGTACGTGCGCCCCACGTCCGTGCAGCCCTGCGCAGTGTGGAGCGTCTGCTCGAGGCTCGCGGCTTTCCCTTGATCCTGGTCGACCTCGTGGGCCGCGAGGCACGCGACGCGTGCTGCCCCACGGTCTGGTCTCGCCTTGCGCGGGCTGCGGCGGGCGCGCAGGCGGCTCTCGTGCTGCTCGCGGGTCGGCGCCTCGCCGGCACCTCGGCCGAGCTCGCACTGGAGATGCAGCCCCGTCGTGCCTGCTTTGTCGGCACGCCGGCGCTGCTCGAAGAGCTGGAGGTGCAAGCCGTGCTCGCGCGCACGCGCTCCGGCCTCTGTGGCGCCGCGGGACGTGTCGCCTCGGTCCGCCTGCGCGTTCTCGGCTCGGCGGCATGAGCGCAGCGTGCGGAGCAGGATGAGGGATTTGCTGTGCGCATCGCGTGCCTGCTCGCAGCCGATCTACCGCTCGCTGCCGTGCTGCGGGCGCAGCCAGAGCTCGCAGGTCTACCCCTCGCCATCGTCTCGGGCGTGGGGCCGCGCGCGCAGGTCATCGCAATCTCCGCCGAGGCGGCGCGCGCCGGCGTGCGCCCCACCTTCTCCGTCGTCCACGCCCGCTCGATCTGTCCAGCGCTGCGCGTGCGTGTGGCCTCGCCCGCCCTCGAGCGTGCAGCGTGCGAAACGCTGCTCGACGTCGCGCGCTCGCTCTCCCCCCGTGTCGCCGCGGCGCCACGATGCAGCGGTGTGTATGCAGCCGAGGCGGCCGTTTATCTCGACGCTTCCGGCGTGAGCTCGCTGTTCCGCTCCGAGGAGGGTTTCGCAGCCGCACTCACGACACGCGCGCAAACCGCGGGAATCCCGGCCATGGCGGCCGTGGCCTCTTCGCGCGGCGTTTCGCTGCTCGCAGCGCGGTGCATCGCCCGCGGCCTTTCCCAGGGAGCACAAAACGTGCGGAGCGCGGCGGAACGGTTCCGAGCGGCCGGTGAATCCACCCACGAGCCACAGGACACAGACACGGTTCTCGTGCTCGCGCCTGCGGAGGAAGCGACGTTCCTCGACCCTCTGCCCATCGACCTCCTCGACCCGGAGGACGTGCTGGCGGAAGCGCTCACGCGCTTTGGCATCCGGCGCGTGGGCGAGCTCACGCGCCTGCCGCGGCGCTCCCTTGTGACACGACTGGGGCCGGGCGTGCTGCGTCTGCTTGCCCTTGCCCACGGGGAGAAGGACACCGTCCCGCTTCCCAGCGCCGCGGAAACACGCGTGGAAGAGGGGGTTGACCTCGAATGGCCGATCGAAAACTTGGAGCCGCTTTCCTTCGTCCTGCGCGGTCTCGTTGCACGACTGGCGGAGCGCCTCGAGCTACGCGGCCTCGTCTGCGGCGATCTTGATCTTGAGCTGAGACTTGCAGGGGGTGGGTGCGATACACGCCGCGTCGGCGTGTCGGCACCCAACGGCGATCCGCGCACCCTGCTCGGTGTTCTGCGCCTTGCGCTCGAACACCCCTTACCGAGAGCGCCGGTCGAAGGGATCGCCCTCGCGACCGAGGGCCGGCCGATGCGCACGGATCAGCTCGATCTTTTCCGCCCCGCCGGTCCGACGCCTTCGGCGCTCGGCCGCACTCTCGCTGAGCTCGAGGCACTGTGCGGGAACGAGCGCGTGGGCGCGCCGCTTCTCGTGGACGACCCACATCCCGACGCCTTCGCACAATCTCCATTTGCGCTTCCACGCAGCGCACCAAAGACCACTCTTAGGCCCGCTGTCGCGATCGCCGCCCTGCGTGCCCTACGTCCGCCTGTGCCCGCCGAGGTGAGAGCACCCCGGGGACGACCCGAGTGGATCCGTAGCGCCGTGGCAAATGGCCCCATCGTGGGACTGGCGGGGCCTTGGCGCACCACGGGGGGGTGGTGGTCGCCGGAGCGGCGCTTCGCCTTCGATAGCTTCGATGTCCGGACGGGAGACGGCAACGTCATACGGCTGCGCTTCGACCTCGTGCATTGCAGATGGCAGGTGGATGCCATCTATGATTGAGGCTCCAAAAAAAGAGGCGCCTGGTCGATCACGCTTGCTTCTCTACCGCGTGATCGCTAGAACGCGAGCAGACAATAGAGAGAGGAGTCTGATGAGCCCCCGACCTGTTCGGACCAGTCCCCCGCCCGATCATCCGCTGCTTTTCCTCCAGGGCTTCCTCAAGCGCCCTAAGGAAGTTGCCTCCATCATTCCGAGTTCCCGCTTCCTCATGCGCCGCATCGTGCGGTTCGCCGATGTCGCGAGGGCACGGACCATTGTCGAGCTTGGACCGGGGACGGGGGGGAGCACACGCACGCTGCTTCGCGCCATGCACCCCGATGCGAAGCTCCTGGCCATCGAGATCGTGCCTCAGTTCGTGTCGCTGGTGCGCGCCACCGTGCA
>DATFYN010000450.1:0-3324 GCA_035315025.1 Myxococcota bacterium | reverse complement strand
GACCGGACGCCGGAGTTAGCCGCGTGTGCCATCCCGCGCGGAGACGCGATCGCGCCAGGCTCTCGCTTGCCTTAGGAAGGCCGCGTCTTTCGACATGAGGGTCCGGCCGGTGCGGGCCACCGCCCGATCTCACGCAGGGATCAGATCAACGGCCATTCGTGGGCCCACGGTCGCGCCTGCTCGAATGCAAATGCGGCTTGGAGCACGAGGTCATCTCGATGGCGGGGGCCGACGATCTGCAGGCCCACCGGGAGCCCGGCCTTCGAAAAGCCGGCGCGCACCGTCGCCGCAGGATGCCAGGAAAGATTGAAGGGGATCGTAAAGCTCGCCACGCTCGCCAGCGCGAGCTTTCTCCCCTCGAGCTCCGTGGGGAAAGGTCCCTTGGCGGGCGGCGGATCGTAAGGCGCCGTGGGGGTCAGCAAGAGGTCGTAGCGCGCAAACACCTCCGCGCACCAGCGATTGAGTTCCTCGCGTCGCAGCTGCGCTGCCGCCCAGCGTTCCGGGGTCATCTGCCAGCCCTGCCTCACGCCAGCCAGGAACTGGCGGCCGAACTCGCTCTCATGTTCGGGAAGGAGCGCATGGAGCTTTGCCGCCGACTCGAACGCGTTCGCAAAGCCCCAGTCACGGCCGAGCTCGGGAGGCCCCCCTTTCACGATTTCGAGCGAGTGTCCGAGCTCTTGGAAAACGAAGGCGGCCGTCTCCACAGTCTCCGCCACATCGGACTGCACGGCGGCGTAGCCGAGATCCGGAGAGAATCCGATGCGGCGATTCGGCTTCAGCTGGCGGAGGAGCGCGCGGTACGAGACACCGGGATGGGGCAGCGAGGAAGGATCGAGTGGGTGGTCGCCGACTGTCACATCTAGGTGTAGCGCGGCGTCTTCCACCGTACGTGTCAGCGGCCCGTGACCCGCAGTGTCGATTGTGACCCAAAGCTCATCGGGCCCATGCGGGATGCGACCGAAGCTCGGTTTGAGTCCGAAGCACCCTGTGAACGTGGCCGGCAGGCGCACCGACCCGCCGCCATCGCTGGCGGTGGCCATCGCGACGACGCCAGCGGCAATCGCGGCGGACGATCCACCGCTCGATCCGCCGGGCGTGCGATCGAGCTTCCAAGGATTGCGCGTCTCGCCGAACAGCAGATTCTTGGTGATTGCGGTCCAGCCAAATTCTGGGGCGTTGGTCTTGCCCACCACGATCGCCCCCGCAGCCCGCAGGCGCTCTACCTGCAGGGAGTCCCGCTGAGCGAGGTTGTTCTTGAAGGGCAAGGAACCGTGGCTCGTAACGAGGCCGGAGGCGTCTTCGAGATCCTTGACGCCAAGGGGTACACCTTCGAGCGGCCGGGCCTCCCCCCCGGCGATCCGCGCCTCTGCTCGACGCGCATCGGCGATCAGCGCCGACTCGTCGCGCAGGGCTACGAAGGCGTTCAGTTTCTCGTGGGTGGCGGCAATCCGTGCGAGCGTGGCACGCATCAGCTCCACGGGAGACACCTCGCGGCGCGCGAGGCGCTGGACGAGATCGGTGAGCGGCAAACGCAGGAGATCCGTCATGGAACACCTCTTTGTGGGGAGTACATCCTACCAGCACCGTGACTGCGTATACTGGGCCCCATGACCGACCTCCTCTTCCACCACTACGATGCCTCGCCGTTCTCTGAGAAAATCCGGGTGCTTTTCGGCATCAAGGACCTCGCCTGGCGCTCCGTCCAGCAGCCCAACATGATGCCGAAGCCGCACCTCCTGCCGCTGACCGGCGGCTACCGCAGGATCCCGGTGCTCCAGATCGGGGCCGATATCTACTGCGATAGCCAGCTAATCGCGCGCGTTCTCGAGCGCCTCCACCCGACGCCGACGAGTTATCCCGGCGGCTCGGAGGGAGTGTGCAACGCACTGGGCTTCTGGACGGATCGCTCTGTCTTCCTGGCCGCGGTCCCCGTCGTCTTTGGCAAGATCGGTGCCGCAGTGCCTAAGGCGTTCATCGAAGACCGGACGAAGCTGATGGGCGGGAACGTCGATTTCAAAATGCTGATGCAGAGCGCCCCGCTCGCTGCGGACCAGCTGCGCGCTCACGCACAATGGATCGATCTGCAACTCGGCGACGGACGTCCATTCCTGCTCGGGGAGCAGCCTTCGCTCGCCGACGCCGCCGCATATCATCCGGTGTGGTTTCTCCGCACGCTGCCGCCCACGAAGAGCACCTTTTTGGAGTTCTCCCGGCTCGAGGCGTGGGCGGAGCGTGTGAAAGCCATCGGTCACGGTCGACGCAGCGAGTGCGTGCCGGATGAAGCGCTGCGCATTGCCCGCGAGGCTCGTCCCGCGACCGCGATGCAGAAGGATCCGCGAGACCCCAATGGACTCGAACCCGGGATGAAAGTGCGCGTGCTTCCCGATGACTATGGATTCGACCCCGTCGAGGGTGAGCTCGTCGCCTCCTCAGCGCAAGACATCGCATTGCGTCGGAGCGAGCCTGAGGTGGGTGAGGTTGTCGTGCACTTCCCCCGTGCCGGGTATCGCGTCCTTCGGGTTTGACCGATGCCCACCGGAGGGAATCAGATCCGGAAGCGCGAATTCGGGCTGCAGAGGCCCGATTCCGGCGTTTTCCGTTTGACTCCGAGACGGGAACCCGTATGATCCGCCGTCGCGCTCTGGGCTGCGTTTCGCCCGTGGGGCGCTGGGCACCGCAGAGTATGCCGATACGAAACGATGGAGGGTAAGGACAGAACATGGCTGCCAAGAAGAAGGCCGCTGCGAAATCGGCCGGAGGCGAACTCATCATCTCTAAGTCCCGCACCAAGGCGGCGGCAAAGAAGTGCAACGTAGGCAGTGAGTTCTACGGGGCACTCGACAAGGTCGTGCGCAACTTGATCGCGGCCGCCGAGGCCCGCGCCACAGGCAACAAGCGCAAGACGCTGAAAGCTGTGGATCTCTAGCTTTATCGCGTTTCTGCACGAGAAGACCCGTGGGCGCGCGATGGGCCTGCGGGTCTTCGCATTTCTGCGGGGCTGCGCTACGCCCCGATGGCTTCGGTGCGGATCCGGTAGATCCGAAGTCCAGCGTGCAAATGCGTGCCGATCGCCAGATAGGCAAGCACGGGCACCACTTGACCGGTGACTCCGGCGACGAGAGCAAGGAAGAGTCGTCCATCTCGTCCCAGAAGGAGCCAGCGAAACAGGCCTTCTCGATCGTCGGTATACGTGCGCTGGAACTGGGTGCCGTATTTCTCTTTCACCAACATTGAGAGGCTGCTTCCAGCCACGGCCGCGAAGCCCAGCGCTACGGCGACGTGTCCCGCACCGGCCAACCAGGCATAGAGCGTCATTCCGCCGAT
>DATFYN010000449.1:0-8355 GCA_035315025.1 Myxococcota bacterium | reverse complement strand
GTCACAAGACTCCCTCTCGCGATGCTTTGAGCGGCTCACGAGGGGGAGTTTCTCATCCCGGAACTTTCAAACTTCGACTGCCTCCCCGGCAGAGCCGGGGGGACTCCCGATGGGTCTAGCCCTCGTGACAATCAAGGATGGCTGAGGTGAGAGTCTCATGCTTTGAGAGGCAGTCAGTGATCTTAGCCCCGACAGTCGGCTCGGAGAATAAGCGTGATGGACGTCGTGGCGGGCAGGATCTCGCCCGCCGACGCATGTGGCCCGGAAGGCTTACGGCTTCTTTGCTGCGGGTTTGCCCTTCACGTCCACAACCTCCAGCGTGGATTGCGACGCGACTTGGGAGCCCTTCTTCTTCGTGACCGTCTGCTTCACGAGGCCGCCCGGTACGTCGACGGCGTACCAGTCCTTCTCCGTCACCGACCCGTCGCTATTCGTGCTGGTCGCTTCGACCCACTCGGCCTCCACCATCTTGCCCTTCACGTCCACGACTTCCTTTCCCACCGTGACGGAATAGCCCCCGGAATCAAGCGCGTGGACGTCCTCGTATTTGACCTTGGCCGGGAAGGTGGCGAGGGTCTTGGTCTCGTCGGCTGCGCCCGATCGCTTGGTGGCGTCGGCGGCAACCGCCACGGTCTCGACCGTCAGCTTCTTCTTGCTCTTCGAGACGAGCTTGGACGTGATGAAGGACTCGACGACCGTGCCATCCGCGAGCGTCACGGCCTCCTTCTGTTGGATGGTGGTGCCGACTGGGAAGTGGGCCCAGTGCGTGTAGGCGGGATTATTCACCATGTCGCCGGGCTTCGGCGCCGCAGCTGCCTTGGAGGGCTCACTGCCCGAAGCGCCCTGCTGCGCCCAGGCGAAACTCGGAGCGGAGAGGACAAGGAGCACGAGCAAAGCAGAGCGCATGGATTCCTCCTGGCGAGTCGGACGCTAGCACTCGACGGATCCGAGGGCATAGTAGTTCTTGCGTGGGGCCGGCTGTCAACCGGACTTTTTCGTTTGACACGAGCAGCCGGCGTCTCTAAGGTGCCGCTGTGGTCCGGCGAACCCGGATCGGATCTTCTTCGAGGGAGAGCGCCGTGCCCAGTGATTCGAATCGCCCTCACTCCGGCCTCAAGCAGAGGTGGCTCCGCATTCTGCAGACCGGAGCCGGAAGTCTTGTGGTCGCGGCTGCCATCGTGAGTGCGCCGCCGGCCAAGGCCGCCCAAGTCGATGCGCGTGCGAGCGTCGCCGAGCGCGTCGAGCAGGCAAAAGAGTGGATGCGCCAGGACCCGCCGGCGCTGGATGTGGTCTCACAGACGCCGGAGGAGTTCGGGTGGATCCGCTGGGGCAACCTGCTCCACCCCATGTGGAACAATTGGCCGAACTGGCACAACTGGCACAACTGGCCCAACTGGCCCAACTACTAAGGGCGCTGCGGCGCCCTGCCTCGCGCCCAACTCGTCGACAGTGATGAGCGAACGTTTCGGCCCGCTGGATCTCTTGGTCCTTCAGCCAAACGTTTTTCTGCAAACTCGACTGCAGGTAGTGTTATCTTCCGGACCGCGGCAATCGAAAGCGGATCTCTCCGGAGGACACTCCAACGCATTTTTGCGTGAGTCCGGGAGAGCGGTCTGGTGCACAGCCCGTACACTATCATATGACATGCGGGTGAATCAATCGCGCTGTCGGCGGCATTCTACGAAGATGCGTTCATGACCACTGCCCGCGTGACTGGAACAGAACTACTATGCTGAAGACACCTATCGCTCTACCAAAGGACCAAAAGATGAACGCAATGAAGAGCCTTTCAAGGAAGCCGCATCGGCCGACGCGCATCCATGGAGCCGTGGGGGCTCTCGCTCTCGCCGCTGCACTCTCCGCCTGCACGACCACGCAATCCGTCAAGCCGGAACTGACGCACGGCCGCTGCGCATACCTCGCCCCTGACGTCTGTTCTAAGCTGCGGTCGGGTGGTAGCGGCCAGCAGGTGGCCCTGCGGTACATCGCACCGGATATTCAGTGGAGCCAGTACACCAAGGTGATGGTGAGCCCTGTCACCTTCTGGGGCGGGGCAAAGCGGAAGGCCCCTGCTGATGACATGCAAGCGCTCTGCAACTACCTCTACCAGGCTCTCGTGCAGCAGATTGGGACGAAATTCACGATCGTGGACACACCAGGCCCAGGAGTCATGAAGGTGCAAGCTGCTCTTACGGACGCAGAGGCAGCCGTGCCTGTGCTGCGCACGGTGTCGATGGTGATTCCCCAGGCCCGTGCCCTCGCCACGCTGAAATATCTCGCTACCGATTCCTATCCATTCGTCGGTGGAGCACAGGGCGAGTTTGAGGTGACCGACTCAAAGACAGGCCAGGTTCTGGGGGCGGCGCTCGACCGACGGATCGGTGGCGGGTCGCTTGAGACAGCGGCGCAGTGGCAGTGGGGCGACGCACAAAACGTGATGGATCGCTGGGCAAGCCTGGCGGCGACCCGTCTTGCGGATCTGGTCGCGGGAAAGTTCACGAACTGACCTCTATCCCGCACGGTCGCTTCATTGTGCTCCAGGCTCTTGCCGCGCCGTGCGGCCCGGGGCTCGCGCAGCACCCGGGCCCCCGAACTGCGGTACAAGCCGCATTCGACGCAGCGACGAGTGACGACGACCGCAGGCGCCGACAGCCCGTCCCGTGCTACGAGGCGACCAAACACACCATGGCCACGGCTGCGATCGCGCGAAGCGCAAATGAGCGCGTCCTACAACGGATGCTGGGACACGCCTGAGCGGCGTGAAGGCGTATCGGCGGGGGCTCCCCGCACGATCGACAACCCGCCTGTTGCCCTCTCCCACTACTTACCTCGCGAGCGGCGGATCGATCGGACAAGTCCAAAGTGTAATCGTGCACTGACCTGTAACTGCGGGGAGTCACCCTGCCAGATACAGGCGATGCCAAGCCGGCCGCCGCGGGAACAAGACGAGGAGGGACCCCGATGTCGTTATCCGAGCCCAGGGACAAGCAACTACCTGCCTTCTTGACACTCCTGGTGACGCTCATCGCGGGGGTGATGCTCGTCCCCATCCTGGTGCCCGACGCCGCCCACCTGGTGGTGGGCAGGGTGCTGTCGGTCGCCATCCTTCTGACCGCGCTGTGGGCAGCCGGAGTGCGGCCGATTCGCCTCCTCTTCTTCGTGCCCTTGGCCGTCGCCTACTTCGTCGCCCACCATATGGGCGGGGTGCCCGCCGTTACCGTGGCACTGAGCCTACGGGCGGTCTTCTTTGCGTATACGACCGTACTCATCGTCCTGCACGTATTGCGCGCGCGGACGGTCACAGGCGATACGATCGCTGGGGCGGCGTGCGCCTACGCCCTCACCGCAGTGACGTGGGCCAACCTCTACGAAATCCTTGAGCTCCTGCGACCCGGTTCGTTTCAGATCCCGCCAAGCTGGCTGCTGCAGCCGTCAGGCGACCCCTCCTTCGCGCTGCAGTATTTCAGTTTCATCACCCTAACGACCGTCGGCTATGGGGACATCCTTCCGCTGAACCCGCGTGCAGGGGGTCTGTGCATCGCCGAGGCCGTCGTGGGCCAGCTCTACGTCGCGATCATGATTGCCCGCCTGGTGGGCCTCCAACTCGTCCAGCAGCCCTCGGCCTCCGAACGGAGGTAGACATCACAGCGCCGACGAGGTGGGCTGACAACGGCACGTCGCCGTTCGTTGAGCGCGTCGTTCTTTACATCGCGGATGCGGGAGAACTGCTTGGCATCGGTGCGGAACAGACGCCTTGTCAGATTTTGAGCGCCCCGGCGACCAGTGGTTCAGTCTTTCTACAAACGTCTCGCAGGCTCCCGCTCTCCGTACGCCAAAGGATGATTGTGATCTTCTTCCAGCCGCGGGGTAGCGGAGGGTCATCGCGACACCTGTGCACCTTCGGTTTCTGCACGAAGGGGTTTTTGAGGCACCGACGCTCGTTCGTCCTTACCAATTCGTTCTCGATCGATTGCTCAGCCGGAATCCGTGATGACTCGGCGAAGTGGACGACGTTGCCGAAGATTCCCTTCAGCATTGCACCCCGGCCTGTTTGTAAAGATCACGACTGTACTACCTCATGGTGATATCATATGGCCCGATTCAAGGTATCCGAGTTCTCCGACTTGGGTGTAGATCAGCGTTCTGATACAGTATTATGCGTAGTTCGTCTGCGGAAGGGCTCCTCCCTGGGGTCCGCGACCAGCTCCTTGCCGCGCTCTTCCTAGAAAATCGCCGTCCTGGTATCTGGCCGACCTCGCGCGTCACCTTCGTCTCCGCGCGAGGCTACCAAACGCTCCCGCATCCGCGCTGCTACGGCTTCGTTGGCTCCACGATGTGGAGGTCGCGCTGTGGGAATGGGATCTGGATCCCCGCAGCATCGAAGGCCTCCGACAGGGCTACCGCAACCGCGCTCTTCACAGCCGCGAGCCGGCCGCCGTCGCCGACCCACGCGTGAAGCTCGAAGTCGAGCGAGCTCTCACCAAAACCAAGAAAGAGCGCGTTCGGCTCCGGGTTTGCGAGCACCTCTGGATGCTGCTTCGCGACGTCCGTGAGCATCGCCAACACGCGCGCGGGCTTTGTGCCATAGGCCACTCCAACGGGGAGTTCGAACCTGCGGGAGCGGTCCGAGAGCGTCCAGTTCGTGACGGTGTCCGAAATCAAGCTCGAGTTGGGAACAATCACCTCGGCTCCTGCAGGAGTACGAACCGTGCTCGATCGGACGCCGATGCGCTTCACTTCGCCGGTCACCTGCCCGACCTGCACCGTATCCCCGGTCTTGATCGGCCGCTCAAGGAGCAGAATCAAACCCGACACGAAGTTGTTCACGATGGACTGGAGACCAAAGCCAATGCCCACTCCCAAGGCGCCGACCATCACCGTGAGCCGACTCGCGTCGAATCCGAGCGTCGCCAGCGCGAGGAGGAGACCCATCATGAGGATTGCATAGTGGATGAGGTTGGAGAGTGCGTAGGAAAGACCATGCGCAAGCCGAAACCGCGGGAAGAGCTCCTCGTCCAGTACGAAGCGGATGAGGCGCGAAAGCAGCACGCTCCCCCACAGTGTGATTCCAAAGAAGAAGAGGTCTCCCAACGAAACAGTGACGCTTCCGAAGCTCACGCTGACTGCAGCGGCACGCTTGAGGTTGTCGGTTCGCAAGCCCAACATCCCGAGAGCTGCTCGGATCGTGAAGAGCCACCCCGCGACCGCGAGCCAGACGATGAGGGTCGCGCTCCAGCGCGCGATGGGAAGGCGATGGCCCTGCACCATGCGAAGGGCGGCGAGAGGTCGAACCGCGAGCGAAAGGTCCCACAGCCCGAGCAGTACGCGCGCGGCAACGAAGAAACCCACGGCGGCATTCACCGTGACGAGGAGAGTGCTCGAAAGGAAACGGGCCAAGTTGATGTAGCCGAAGGCCCCCGCGAAGAATGCGATCCCGAAGTCGACGGCGAGCAGCCGTGCGGTCCAGTTCACCCCGCGAAGCCAGCTTGCCTCACGCTGCGTCAGCTGAATGCCGCGCGTGCGTGCAGAGCTCACGGACCAGAGCATGAAAACGAGCCCGCTACCCATGGCGAGACAGAGCAGGATCTGCTCGAGCAGAGGGGATGGCGCTACGAAGTCCTGAACCCGGTCCACAACCCGGAGCACCACGATGCCGTAGATCGGTCGCATCAGGATGGGGTGAACGATCCGCTGCAGGACCCGCAGGACAGGCACAGCGAGGAGCGTCCCTTCCGCATCCCAGAGAAGCCGCGGGGCGTCGGGGTGAAGGACGTACGCGCACAGCCCCATAAGCAGCAATGCCACCGAGTACGGGAGCTCAAGAACCACGAGGTGCGCGTGAATCTCCGGACCGCAGTCTGTCCAGTGCTCTGCCCGGCCGCGCGCGTGGCGCATGAAGATCGCGAGAAAGCCAAAGAGGACGAGCTGTAGCGGAAGAAAGCTGCCGTGCCTGCTGAGGAAGGCAGCGGTGAGCCAGAGCTCGTTGCGACTCTCGATCAGGATCGGACGGAAAAGAGCGTCGCGCCCGTATCCCTCGGGCGGGGCCCGCCAAATCGGCCCGCCGTTTCGGGAGCCGATCTCCTCTACTTCTCCGTGTCTCGACTGCTCGAGTCGCGCGAGCATCTCGTCGCAGACCCCGAGTTGGCGCGTGGACTCCTCTTGGAGCGCGAGGAGCCGATCGCGGAGAGCAAGGATCCGTTCGTGCGTTCGTTGGAGACCTTCGAGGGTGGCGTCCGCGCGCCCGATCAGTTGTTCGGGAGCACCTTGCGCGCGCGCCGATTCTCCTGTGCGTGTCCAGAGGTCGGAGAGCTTCTGAATCTCGTCGAGAGCGGCGGAGCAGTCGCTCGCATGGGCTGTGGCTTTTGCGGTGATCGCTGAGAAGCTCTGGCGTCCCTCTGTCCAGCCATGCACCAGATCGTCGAGTACCGAGAGCCGAGGCTCAAGCTGGAGCACGGCGTTCGTTCTGTCGGCGGCGGTCTGGAGGCGCCTGCCATCCTCGGCTACGCCAGCCTCGGCTTCTCCGAGATTGGCGGATGACTCGAGCCGAGCGACGATGACCCGAAGACGCTCCGCGGTTTCCTCAGCCCGCGTAGAGATCTCGGCGAGCGGGATTGCTGCAGGGAGCGAGGGCTGCCCCGAAGCTGATGTCGTCGCGGCGGTTCCTTCGGCAGCGGCGCCAGGGGCTGCAGCCTGAGCCTCAGGCGTGTCCCCACGCGCCGCCCCAATCGGCAGCGCGACGATGAGCCCAGCGCAGGCAAGCCAGCGAAGGAGGACCGGCTTCATCGGGTTCACCCGTGGCTGGAGCGTTGGTTACCCCGGCAGCATGTTGGCCAACTGGAAGACTAGGGTAACCTGCCCTTTGTAGAGTAGCCCCGGCCGGTCACACCGGGGCCCTCGCCAGAACAGCGCATCCGGCTCTATCGCATGGTCGAGTTCATCGGACGCTGGTCGATGGTCGATGTGTTCGTCGACACCTTCACCGCGTCGCTGATTCAGCTCCAGCCGCTGATGTCCGTCGAGCCGGGGCCCGGTCTATTCTTTTTCGCGGCAGTCGTGGTGCTGACGATGCTCGCCGTCGAGTCCTTCGACCCGCGGCTGATCTGGGATTCCGCAAGCTCGAAGGTGGTTCCCGCAGTCTCTCGTGCGATGCCAACTCTCGCACACTGACCCGCGGCCACCTGATGAGCGCCGCTGCCCGCGAGCGAGGTCGATGAGTCAGGGGAAGAGCCTCGTGCTGATTTCGACGCCCCGACGCGAGACGAAGTCGCCAGCTCGATCGGTGTTCTACTTCATCGCCACGAGATGCCCATGTAGAATCGAGTCCCAGCGGAGCTTGATAGCAGCGGCCACATAGAGGCGGCACAGAGTCGGGGCGCCAACCACAGCGATGAGTGAGATACGGCAAGAAAGCTCGGAGCAACGCGTCGCTCGTCTCAATGAGTTCGCCGCCGCGGGGGTCATCGTGAATCATCACGCGATCTTGCGCGACTTGGCTTCGCGCCTGGGAGCCGAACCGGTCTGTCCTTGCGCACTTACCCCGCAGTCAGGGACCGGCGGCCGCGGACGCATGCTGGGAGGCGCACACCGTGCGCCGCGCGACGGCACCCTGAGCACCGGACCAGAAGTCCCTCGAGCAGCCGACGGTGAGGACGGGCGGCCTCCGAAAGACTCGCCTGCAGATCGCCGCTGCCGATTGGAGGGGAGAAGATGCAGCGAGCCGCGACGGTTTAGGCCGCACTCGGGACCGCAGGGTGAGCCGTCACCGTAGGCGGGAGATGCCTCGCCACGGCAGGACGCGCGCACCAGAGCGATTCTGCGGTGTGTCGCCGCCGTAAACGAGCTACGAGCGGAGGGGGATCTGCTCGCCGTTCCATCTCTCGCGGAACTTGACGAGGCTCGCGAGCGCATCGGACGCGATGGTCTGGCCGGACTTGATCTCGACCGCTTCGACGCGCCGCCCCTCCTCCACGATGAGGTCCACCTCCAACCCAGGCTGGTCGCGATAGAAGGAGAGCCGTGGCGGAACGCCGCGATGCAGGCGCGACTTCAGCACCTCGCTCACCACCCAGCTCTCGAACACGCAGTGGATGGCGATCGAGCTCGGCCGCCGTGCGGATGCCGAGCAGGAAGCACAGCAGGCCGCTGTCCGTGAAGTGGAGCTTCGGCGTCTTCACGAGGCGCTTGCCGAGGTTCCGGTGGAAGGGCCGAAGCAGATGGATCAGGTACGAGGCCTCGAGCACCGAGATCCACTTGCGCGCGGTGGGCTGGGAGACGCCGGCGTCGGCGCCGAGGCTCGAGAGGTTGAGCAGCTGACCACTCCGGGCCGCGCAGAGCTGGAGGAAGGTCTGGAACGTG
>DATFYN010000448.1:0-2389 GCA_035315025.1 Myxococcota bacterium | reverse complement strand
GCCATGACCGCATCCTATGCGTATCACGCCGCTTCGTCAAGTCTATTCTACAATCTTTATTGGCTACGATCTTGCATGCAAAACGACCTCAACTCAGTGCTTTCATGAGAGAATTGGTGCCGACGCGGCGGGGAACTTCAGGCTAGACACCGCTGCGGCGGGCAGCGCTCCGGACGCCGCGCCTTCCCGCCAGCAGCGTTCCCGCCACGGCTCCCACGCAGGACAGGGCGAAGAGGTCGCCGACGCGCGCGTAGGTGGTCAGCTCCGAGACCGGGCGAACCGTCCCGGTCAAGACGTCGCGTGTGAAGGGCGCCGAACGCACCTCGATTCGGCCCCACGGATCCACGATGGCGGAGGGCCCCGAGGTGGAGGCCCGGATCAGCCAACGGCGCTCCTCCACGGCGCGGAGCGTGATGAGCTCGAAGAGCTGCTTCGCGAATTTCTCGCTCGCTATCCAAGTGTCATTCGAGGGGTTCACGAGGATCTCCGCCCCCGCGCGGACGCGCGCGGCCGCGACCTCCGGCAGCATGGCCTCGTTGCAGATCAGGATCCCGGCCGGGCCGGCGCGCGTGCGGATCGGCGAAATCCGGCTGCCAGGTGTGAAGACGCGAACCCGCTCGAACTGCCGGCGCAAGAGGTCGATCCCCTGGAACGGGAAGTACTCCGAGAAAGGGACCAGGAACTCCTTGTCGTAACGCGCGCGAATCCGTCCGTCGGGCGAGAGCAGGAACACGCTGTTGAAGTAGCGGGGTTGCGGAGCGTCTGGGGTGTAGGTGGTCTCGCCCTCGCTCCGCGGCCCTCCGGCCAGGAGCTCGAGGTCGCCGGCCGCGAGGACGCGCGCGATGGCATGCTGGAACGCCGGCTCTTCTTCGAGGAAGAAAGTGAGCGCACTTTCCGGCCAGAACACGAGCGCCGGACGCGCGCGCCGTAGCGCATCGAGCGTGCCTTCGAGGTAGACGTCGAGGTTGCGCCCGTAGAAGTCGGCCCGCCAGCGCGAGCCTAGGTCCACGTGACCCTGCACGATTGCGACGGGGACGGGCTCGCCCGCGCCGATTGCTTTTGGAGACGCAGTCGCCAGGTCCACGGCGCCGAAGGCCAGGACGGCCATGGCCGGAAGCGCGGAGAACGCGAGACCCGGTAGCGCACCCCACAGCGCGCCAGGCGTTGCGCGTAGCGCCAGGAGAAGCTCCGCGACGCCGGCGTTCACCGCCGCGACGGCGAAGCCCACCCCGTAGATGCCCGTGACGCAGGCGATCTGCATCAGGGGATCGAAGCCGATCTGCGAGTAGCCGATCAACGCCCAGGGATTGCCGATGAACAATGCGCTTCCCGTGAACAGCCGGCCCCGTCCGAGCTCTGCGGCCACCCAAGCCGCTGCACCGAGGAGCGGGAGCACGCGCCGTCCGTAGCGACGGCCCAGGGTGTGGTACGCCGCGGCGAATCCGACGTAGTAGGGCGCCGCCATGGTGAGGGCGATGCCCAAGAAGAAGAGGAACCCGACCAGCTTCGGTTGCAGGAAGTAGACGGCCACGGCGTCGGGCATCCAGTCGCCCACGACCCAGGCTGCGAGCACGCTCCAGAGCGCGGCGAGCGCGGCGGAGCGCGCCAGACCTCCTGCTCGGATCGCGGTAAAGAACGGGGCGAGCGCGATCCACGCCAACGGCTTCAATCCCCACGGTGGGAACGCAAGACCGAACAGCACCGCCGACACGATCGTCGCGCCGAGAGCGGCGCCGTGGCTCAGAGGAGCGATCGCCATGGCCGTTACCCCACGCGAAGGCACAGGCGCGCGATCCGACCCGCGCTTGACAGGCCTTCGTCTAGCGACGGAGGCGTTCGAGTACGCTCGCGTGCGGACGGAGCAGCTCGGGGAGTCGATCGAGGAGCTCCGCCCAGCACGCGTTCTTCTCCAAGGCCTCGCGCAGGTGCCGCACCGCACCCTGTTCGTCGCCCATTCTCGCCAGCAGCAGACCACCCCAGAACAGAAACTCATCACTCCGCCGGGAGAGTTCGATGCCTTCCGCGAGGGCGTGGCGCGCTCCATGCGAGTCTCCCAGCAAGAGCAGACGCTGTGCGCTCTCGAGCGCATCGGCAGCGCGCCGCAGTCCGAGCAGGCGGCGCAGCTCGACGAGCGGCTGGGCGTGGTCCTCGACGCGGAGGTCCACGACGCGATTGCGCCAGGGTTCGTCCGACGAAAGGGGACGTACCACGAGCAGCGCTGCTGCCTGTCGGCCGCGCGCGTCGCCCCCTGCCCGCTCACCCGCCTCGAGCCCGGCCAGCAGGCGCTCGGCCAGGTCTCCCTTGACTCGGGCGAAGCTGTGCACGATCGCGTGGCAGACGTCTGGGCTCGCGAGCATGTTGCCTTGGGCGCTCCAACCGTCTCCCATCT
>DATFYN010000447.1:0-2202 GCA_035315025.1 Myxococcota bacterium | reverse complement strand
TTGTCGGCACCTTCTATCCCGGGATGCCGCCCCATGAGATCGAGCGCGACATCACGACGCGCTTCGAGCGTTTTTTCACTCTGGGGAACGACATCGAGCACATCGAGTCGCGTTCCTTGCCCGGAGTGAGCATCATCAAGGTCTTCTTCCAGCCAAGCGCCAACGTCGATTCCGCCGCCTCCCAGCTCGCCAACCTCGCGATGGCCGATCTGCGGCACCTCCCGCCCGGGACACTCCCGCCGATCGTGCTGAAATCAGACGCGTCCTCGCTCCCGGTCACATTGGTGACAGTCTCAGGCGCGGGATTTTCGGAGGCGCAGCTGCGGGACCAGGCGCAGTACAACATCCGCAACCAGCTTGCGACGGTCCCCGGCGCCTCGGTTCCCCCGCCCTTTGGCGGGAAGTATCGCCAAATCATGGTCTACGTGAACCGGGAGGCCCTCGAGGCGCGGGGGCTCACGCTCATGGACGTCGTTCACTCCCTGAACGACTCGAATCTCATCATCCCCGCCGGCGACGCCAAGATCGGGGACACCGACTACTTCGTGAACACGAACAGCCTGATTGAGGATCCGGAAGCGATTAACGACGTTCCGATTAAGGTGGGCGCCGGACAGGCACCCGTCCTCGTCCGTGACATCGGCCGAGCTGAAGACGCGGCGCAGATTCAGCAAAACGTCGTCCGCATCGACGGCCAACGCTCGGTCTATATTCCAGTTTTGAAGCAGGGCAATGCAAATACGATTGAAGTGGTCGACGGAGTACGATCGCTTCTACCGAAGGTTGTGGGCGTCCCGTCTGGGGTGAAGCTCAATGCGATCTTCGATCAATCCAACTACATCCGTCAGGCAGTCGAGAGTCTCCAGCACGAGGCTGGGTCGGCGGCAATTCTTGCGTCGCTCGTCATTCTGATCTTCCTCGGGAGCTTCAAGTCGACGCTTGGGATCTTTCTCTCGATTCCCCTCTCGCTTCTCGCGGCAGCGTTCGGCCTCTACATGAACGGGTCGACCATCAACGTGATGACGCTCGGAGGGTTTGCGCTCGCGATTGGTCGCTTGGTTGACGACTCGGTGGTGGTGCTGGAGAACGTGAACCGCCACCTGGCTCAGGGCAAGAGCCCTCGCCAGGCGGCGCAGGACGGTGCAGAGGAGGTCTCGCTCCCGGTCCTGGCATCCACCCTCACGACCATGATCGTGTTCTTGCCGGTGATGTTCCTTTTCGGTGTGGCGAAGTATCTCTTCAGTGCGCTCTCCCTCGCCGTCGTGCTCTCGATGGCGGGCTCCTATGTCGTCGCGATGACCGTGATTCCGATCTTCTGCGCACGCTTCCTCACCGCGGAGGGAGCTCGGGCGGAGGAGGCGGGCCAGCATCGAGGCTTTGCGGGTGCGTTCAACCGGCGCTACGCGCGCTTCGTGGCCTGGTATGAACGCGTCCTCGGAATGGCCCTCGAGCACAAGCGGACCGTGATTGGTACGGTGGGTATTCTATTCGCGGTCACGATGGGAGGGTATCGACTGATCGGGACCGAGCTCTTCCCGCGCACGGACGCGGGACAGTTCATCATCAATCTTCGTACGCCGCGCGGTTCCCGCATCGAGGTGACCGAGGCGCTGACCGAACGGATCGAGGGCGTGATCCGCGAAGTCATTCCCGCGGAAGACCTCTCGATGGTCGTCTCGAACCTCGGCCTTGCCGCGGGCTTCTCGGCCCTCTACTCCCCCAATGCGGCGAGCGACTCGGGCTTCGTCATGGTGAGTCTAAAGGACGGTCACCGCCGCTCCACTTGGCACTATGTCGCGCGCCTGCGCGATGCGCTCGCCGACCGCGTACCGGAGGTTCAGACCTTCTTTCAGTCCGGCAGCATCATCGATGCTGTACTGAACTTTGGCCTGGCCGCCCCGATCGACGTGCAGCTCTCCGGACCGGATTACGCGGTGCTCCACGAGGCGGCGCAGCAGGTGGAGCGGGTCGTCCACGGGCTGCCCGAGGTGGCCGAAAGTTTCATCCCGCAGGAGTCCGGCTACCCCACCCTCGATGTCAAAGTCGACCGTGTGAAGGCCGCGCGCTTGGGACTTAGCCAAAAGGATGTCGTCAGCAACACCATTACAGCGCTCACTTCCAACCAGATGATCGCGCCCTCGATCTGGATCGATCCGAAGAGCGGCAACGACTATTTCCTCACCGTCCAGTACCCGGAGCAGG
>DATFYN010000446.1:0-26157 GCA_035315025.1 Myxococcota bacterium | reverse complement strand
CCGCACGCCGTGCTTGCGCATCACGCGCGTCACCTCCGCGAGGGTCGCCGTGGCGGGCACCGTGACCGGCGAGCGCTTCGCGATCTCGCCGACCTGCACGAGCCTCGCGTCGCGCTTCTCCACCAGGACGTGCAGCACGAGATCCCGGTCGGTGACCATACCCACCGGCCTCTTGCCCTCGACGACGACGAGGCAGCCGATCCCGTCCTTCTCCATGCGATGCGCCGCGGCGCGCGCGGTCGCAGAAGGCTCGATTGTCTGCGCTGTGCGCAGGCCGAGATCCCGAATCGCCATCTCCGCCCTCCTCGTTGCAAACGAAGCTTCACTCTTGAGGAAAGCACGAGACGTGCCGACTTCCTGTGCGCCCAGCGGTCGACCCGCGTGACGCTCCGCGGCACCGCGCCTCAGTCCACTGGGGCACGGAGTCTCTACGAGTGCGCACCATCTTTTCAGACGTCGAGGGTGACGCGCGCCTCGAAGCCATCGGGCCGCGCCTCGATGTGAAGGCCATGGGCTGTCGCGGCCTTTACGTCGGCGGCGAGAGCGTGTCGCGTGCGCGAGAGCGGCTCGCCGACGAGCGTGGCGTTGAGCCGCGCGTCGCCCTTCCGTGTGACGTGGACGGACTCCGCCCGGAGCAGGAGGCCCTTGGCATCCCGCAGCCAGACCAGTTCGTTCAGGAACCGCAGCAGCAGGAGCTCGAGGTCGGGCTCTGCCAGGGAGACGGTCCGGCGCTCGGAGGGCGCAACGCCCGAGGGATCCTCCACCGTCGCGGCAAGCAACGCCTCGCTCGCCGCCGCGAAGAGCGCGTCGAGGGTGGCGGCGTGCGCCACGAAGGCGAGGTCGCTCGTCGCTCCTTCGACAAACTCGTAGCCGGCCTTCATCCCTTCACGTTCCCGATGGGCACGAGGTGGGCCACGCGCCGCGAGAGGCCGGCCTCCTCGGTCGCTTCGGCCACCTCGTCGACGCTCTTGTAGGCGAAGCCCGCTTCCTCGGCGAGGCCCCGGAGGGAGGCAGCGCGCACCAGGATCCCCCGCGCCGCGAGCTGATCCTGCAGCGCGCGCCCGCGCACCAGCTTGCGCGCGCGCGTGCGGCTCATGGTGCGCCCGCTCCCGTGGGCGGTGCTGTAGAAGCTCGCCGCGCCGCTCGCCACGCCGGCGAGGAGCCACGAGCCGGTCTCCATGCTTCCGCCAACGATCACGGGCTGACCCGTGGCGCGGTACGCGGGAGGCAGCTCGGAATGGCCGGGCGGGAAGGCCCGCGTCGCCCCCTTGCGATGCACGAGCAGCCGTCGCGGCTCCCCGCCCACGAGGTGGGTCTCGCGCTTCGCGGTGTTGTGCGCAACGTCGTAGATGCAGCGGATCCCGAGCGCCTCGGGCGACCGCTGGAAGACCTGGGCGAAGACCTCGCGGATGCGATGCAGAATCACCTGGCGGTTGGCGAACGACATGTTCGCCGCGCAACACATCGCCGCGTAGTAGCGTTGCCCTTCCGGGGACGCGAACGGCGCGGACGCGAGTTGCCGGTCGATCAGAGGAAGGCCGAACTTTGTCGGCATGAGGCGCAGGAAGAGCTGCAGGTAGTCGCTCGCAACCTGGTGGCCGAAGCCGCGGCTCCCGCAATGGAACATGACCATCACCTGCTCGGGGCGATCGATCCCGAACGCGCGCGCGAGATCGGGATCGGCGATGCCCTCCGCGTGAGCGACCTGGATCTCGAGGTAGTGGTTGCCGGAGCCGAGCGTGCCGACCTGCGCGAGGCCGCGCTCGATCGCGTGCGCGCTCACCGCCGCCGGATCCGCGTCGGAGAAGCGCCCCGTGGCCTCCGTGTGCACGAGGTCGTCCGGGACGCCGTATCCCTGCTTCACGGCCCAATGGGCGCCGTCGCGCAGCACGTCCTCGAACTCGCTCTGGGTGAGCCCCAGGAAACCGCGGGCGCCGACTCCCGCCGGAACCCGATCCGCGAGCGCGTCGACCAGCTCCGACAGCCGCGGCGCGACCTCGGCGAATGTGAGGTCGGTACGGACGAGACGCATCCCGCAGTTGATGTCGAAGCCGATGCCGCCCGGCGAGATGACGCCGGTCTCTTCGTCCATGGCCGCGACGCCGCCGATCGGGAAGCCGTAGCCCCAGTGCGCATCGGGCATGGCGAAGCTCGCTTCGATGATTCCGGGCAGCGCCGCGACGTTTGCGGCCTGGATGAACACCTGGTCGTCCATCTCCCTCACGAGTTTTTCGCTGCCGAAGACCCGCACGGGGACCCGCATCCCCTCCCTGAAGCCGGTCCCGAGCTCGAAGCACGCAGGGCCGATCCGTCGCAGTGTGGGAGGCGCGGCCATGGTCGTCCTCGTTCCGAAGAGACGCTGGTCTGGGCGGCTACGTGGCGCTCCAGCGGTGGGAGGTCAGCGCGTACGGCTTCGAGCGCGACCCGCGGCCTCACGACTCCGCCGGTTCTCCGCCTCGGTGATCGCGGCTAGCCCACCGAGCGGGATTTTGATCTTGAATGGCTCCCGTGGCTAGCGCATTCCTTGGATCTCCGCAGACGGTCCTCGCTTCGCACCCTGCAAGAGGCCTGGCTTCGTCGGCAAGGCCGCGATTCATCCCGATTGTCGGTTGGCACTGCCTGCACCCGCTGGAGCGCCGCATCTTCCGCCGATGATGCCCTCGAAACCGCGCGATCGGCAGGAGGTCCACATGTCCCTTCGACCCATTACTAATCAGTCCCAAGTATAGGCTACACTCGGCGCGCGAAAGAACGAGCGCACGAGCGCCGGTCTCGACCGAATGGCGGCGAGGTCGGCCGCGACACGGCTGCGTAGGGATTCGTCACGACGCAGGGGCTTCTTGCTCACGCCCTGGCGCTTGAGGTGGTTCCAGACGAACTCGTCGGGGTTGAGCTCGGGCGCATATCCGGGAAGGAAGTGCAGCTCCAGGCGACCGCGGAGGCTTTGGACGTACTGTGCCACCGCCTTGGCGATGTGTGCGGGATGGCGGTCGAGCACCAGGAATACGCGGATCGTGCCGCCTCCTCCAATGGACCCCGTAGATTCACTGGGCGAGCATGAGACGCGGGACCGCGAGACAGTGGGGAGCGGGTACGTGCCGCACATCCATGAGAACGACATCCCTAGGCTCGCCCGTCAGCTCGACGACCTGAACGATCGTGCCCTCTGAACTGACGTGTTCTCCCATGAATGCGCGAACGCGATCAAGGCCTTCGTTCAACCGGCAGCACTACGCGCGTGCGGCGCCCACGTCCGGCACTCGCTGCCACAACGTCTCCTCCGCCCTCTGCCTAGAAGGCCTTATTTCGCGAGCATCGGGCGACCTTCGTGGCTAACAAGCAGGTCGTGCATGTCGTTTGCGTGTTCTTCCTCCTGCGCCAGGATTCGCTCGAGCATGACGCGCGTAGTCGGGTCCTTGTCGCCGAAGTGCCGCACCATGTCCCGATAGGTCTGAACGGCGATGCGTTCGGCGACCAGATTCTCCTTGATCATGTCGACCAGGTTCTCCCCCTCAACAAACTCCGTGGCTGCGCGAGAGAGAAGACCGTCCGGGTTGAGATTTGGTTTCCCGCCGAGTTGGTTGATCCGCTCACTTAGAAGGTTCAGGTGCTCCTCTTCCTCTGTCGCGTGTTGAGCGAACTCTTCCTTGACTGACTCGCTGGCAAGTCCAGTCGCGCAGACGGCGTGGAACTTGTAGCGTAGGACGCACACAATCTCCGTCGCGACTGCATGGTTCAAGAGGGCGATGGCGGCCTCGACCTTGCCCCCGTAGTTCTCCGTGATGGCACCTTCGCTCAACTGATGGCGAGCCTTTCGACGAATCTCCTTGATATCGGCAAGAAACGACCCCGGTTTACTCATCAACTGTCCCCTTCTCGATGGTGTCTGGAAATGGCTGACGCAGGATACCCGAAATCTCCGCAACAGCACCGATGTCCAGGTCGTTGCGGTGGCTAGGGTTTCTTGTATTCGTTCCTCCGATTGAATTGCATCTCTGGATCCCAGCGTCGTGGGATTCGCTTTAGGTATTGAGCTTCTGCACCCACCCGCCTAGAGATTTGCACCCGCCGATTCCGGCGCGAGTGCCGCACCGTGCACCGTGGATCGTGTCCCTTTTTGGCGAACCTTCGATCGGCAGAGCCACGGCTCGACGGTGCGGAGAGTCGATCGGCCGAACGGCGCGAGCGAATGGCATGCCTGTGCTCCCATAGCCCCGTACGTGAGACTCTCGTCTCATACGGCTTCTCTCTCCCAGAGACAGGTACGTTGCCGATCGTGAATCCCGACGGTTCCTCCCGGTGACCGGTTGACCTTCACGCTCATAGCGGAGGTTGCGCCAAAGGTGGCGACTGAAGGTCCTCCGCGCACCGGCTCGGGCCACCCGCAGCGCGACCAAGTCCCCGGGATGCGCGGCCAGCCCCGTCCATGGACGCGTGGGTTTGGTCGGTCGCGCCACACCCACGCCACGCCTAGAATCCAGGAATCATGCGCTTGTGGGCCATCGCCGTCGCCACTCTCCTCATCCTCATCATCCTATGGGATGCATTCCAGACGATCGTCCTGTCTCGCCGTGTCTCGCGAAGGTTCCGGCTGACGCGTGGTTTTTACCTCTTGCTCTGGACGCCATGGAGCGCCGCAGCGAAGCGAATCTCCTCGGGCCGTGGAAGAGAAAATCTTCTCACGGTGTTCGGCCCGCTCTCGCTAATTCTTCTTCTCGCGTTCTGGGCGTTTAGCTTAATCGTCTCCTTCGGGCTTCTGCAGTGGGCTCTCGGCTCGCAGCTGACAGTTCCGAACGGGGTCACGGGGTTTGGCACAGACCTGTATATGAGCGGCACGAACTTCTTTACGCTCGGCCTTGGAGATGTGACCCCGCGGACGACGGTCGCCCGCGCGCTCACAGTCTTGGAGGGTGGTATTGGATTCGGGTTCCTGGCGCTGGTCATCGGCTATCTGCCCCTGATCTCACAGGCGTTCTCCCGCCGGGAAGTCTGCATCTCCATGTTGGACGCGCGGGCGGGCTCTCCTCCGACGGCTGTGCAGCTGCTGCGCCGGCATTGCCATGACGGCGATGAGGATCTTCGCGCGGTACTCCGCGACTGGGAGAGCTGGTCCGCTGAGCTTCTCGAGAGCCATATCTCATTTCCACAGCTCTGCTTCTTCCGGTCGCAGCACAACAATCAGTCGTGGGTCGCGGCGCTGACGACGGTCCTCGATGTGTGTTGCCTCGTCATCACTCGGATGAAGGGCGGGCCGGTGCCCACGGCGCGCCTGACGTTCGCGCTGGCGCGTCATGCGGTGGTCGATCTGTGCGCGGTCTTAAATCTGAGTCCGATTCAGCCGCCCGCGGATCGGCTCCCGCCAGCGGAAGGAAAGCGACTTGAGAGCTTTCTCTCCGAGGTCGGCGTTCGGCTCCTTGCGGATGAGACCTCCGTTGCCGAGTTCGCGGCCCTGCGTGCGACTTATGAGCCCTACGTCCATGCGCTGTCGAGCCGCGTGATGATGCCGCTGCCCGAATGGGTTCCTCCGGAAGGGGTAGAGGAGCGCTGGCACACGATGGCTTGAAACGTTGAACTGTCCGAGGACCGCAGCGCCGACCCGACGCTGCCTTCCTTAGCTGCGTCGCATCCTACACGGAGGTACGCGGGTGGTGCCACGCCTCGTTCGCCACTGAGGAAGCGATCCGCGAGCGGTCGCGTGCTAATGTGACGGAGGCGTAAGCGAGATCCTTTTTTTTGGCGAGCGTTCGGGACGGGATGCGGAAGGAGCGATTTGCGAAGACCGCGCTTCATCAAGGCGGATGTCTTCCGTAAGAAGGGGGAGCCATGAAAGCGCTCGGGACGGCACTGATCGAGGGCCTCGAGAAGAGGGGCACGGTGCTTGACGAAGACCGGCGCGCCGCGGTCCTTCGAGCAGCCGAGGAACTCCTCGACTCAAACATCGCGATGCGCGCGCTTCAGGTCGGCGAAACGATGCCCGCCTTTGAGCTTCGCGCCGCGACCGGCGAGATCGTGCGACTGAGCGACGTTCTCCGCAACGGTCCAGCCGTGGTCAGCTTCTTCCGGGGCACCTGGTGCGAGTATTGCCAGGCCTTCGTCCGTGCCCTAGCCGACGTGCACGATCAGATCCGCATGGCCGGCGCCGAGGTCCTGGCCATCTCACCGCAACGCGAGGGAATCGAGGGAGCGACGGCGCTGCCGTTCCCGTGGCTGCGGGACGACGACAACCTCGTGGCCCGGAAGGTCGGCGTGGCATTCGAGCTGCCGCGGGATCTGAGCTGGGCCTATCGCGAGCTCGGAATCGACCTGCCCAAGCTCAACCAGTCAGATCGCTTCGAGCTGCCCGTGCCAGCAACCTTCGTGGTGGCAAAGGACCGGCGCATTCGCTTCGCCCACGTCGAGCCAGACTACCGGCGACGGCCTGCGGTAGAGGAGGTGCTTGGCGCGGTGCAGCAAGCGCGCGGCTGACGGCGTAACCCGCTTCGCAGGTCACGCCTACGAGTTCTCCGACACGTCCGACGCGGCGGACCGCGGATGCGGGGGGTTCTGGAGCAGCTTCCGCGGGTGGACGCCATCGACGTAGCCCATGAACGGCGGCCGGAGGTTGTATCCGAGTAGCTCCTGCACTCGCTCGGGTAGATCTGTGGCCTGCGCCGGCGGTACCGCGAGGAGATGCGTCTCGATGGGCCGCAGCCACGACGCCGCGTAGTTTAGGACGACGCCAGTTCGGGGGCGGTCGGTGAGATTGGCACCGCCACCATGCCACAGGCTCCCCAGGTAAAAGAGCGCCGAGCCGGCCCGGAGGGAGATGGAGATCGCCCGGTCGGGCTCGGGCTTCGCGCGAAGTCGATGACTGCCCGGAACCACGCACGTCGCTCCGTTCGCCTCGGTGAAGTCGACGAGCGGCCACATCACGCTCATCACGATCTCCGGGTGGGGCCGTGGCAGCGGATAGATCGCGTCGTCTGTGTGGAGCGGTTGGGCGCGCTCGCCCGGACCGATCTCGATCGCTGCGGGCGCGTTCAGCTGGTAGTGGCCGAGCACACGATCGAGGACCGCCAGCACGAGCGGGTGGGTCGCCGGCCCGTCGAGCGCCCGGAGCTTGGCGAAGAGGGCATACACGCGCTTTGTGCGGCGCCCTTCGAAGTCGTTGCGGCCGAAGGGGGTCTTCTTGAGAGCCGCGCCCACCTCGCTGCGGGCGGTCTCGAGCGCTTGGGCGTCGAGCAGGCCCTCGACCACAGCGTATCCCTCGCGATCCAGGGCCCCGAGCACGGAGCTGAGTTGGGGTTCGTCGCTCATGGATTGCGCTCCCGGGCGCGTTGCGCTCACATTCCCTTGTGGAACATGGATGAGCCTAACCTTCCAGAAGGGAATGTCAACGTGGCATCGCTTAACGGCACCCAGGCCTCGCTGCTCGGCTTCTTGCACGAGGGGCCCAGGACAGGCTGGGAGCTCCTCCAGGAAATCTCGAGCGGGCTCGGGCGCTTCTGGAACGTGACACAGAGCCACGCCTATCGGGAGTTGAAGGCGCTCGAGGAGAAGGAGCTGATCGTCGCCGGCAAGCCCGGGCCGCGCGACCGCCGCCCATTCAGTCTTACGGCAAAGGGCCGAAAGGCCTTCGCGCAATGGATCCAAGAGGAGCCTGGCCCTGAGCAGCTCCGCTTCCCGCTTTTGGTATCGCTCTGGTTTGGAGAGTATCTCCCCCCAGACCGACTGGCGCGTTTCGTCGATTCCCAGTGTCGCATCCGCCAGGAACGCCTGGCCCAGTACCGCAAGGCCCAGGACAGTCCTCGGTGGGCGAGCGAGCACCCCCGTCGCCGCGCGGTCCTGCAGTTTGGAATTCGGTACGAGGAAGCAATTCTGCGCTGGCTCGAGGAGATCGAGGGCACGACCAAGCGCAAGCGGCCCTCGAGGACGCGCGTCCGACGGGACACCGAGGACGGCCGCTAGATCCAAGGGCTACGAGTGCCCCGCGCGCAGCGGGCGGCGAAGTACGGCTGGCGTGGAATCTGTGCTGGAGACGTTCATGCAGCTGACTCGGCACCCGCTCGAGATGTCCCCAAAACACCAGGCGGCGTGAGCGGCGTGGTCTGAAGGCGGCTAGAGCCAGCGCCGCACGGATGCCTTGTAGTTGGTGTAGGCCTCTCCAAACTTCCGCTCGAGGTAGGCCTCTTCATGGCGAATAGCGATCGCGTAGATGATCACAAGCACAGCTGGCACAAGGGCGACGATCCAGCCGTTCCCCAGTCCGATGCCGATACTCAGTTGGATGAGCGCCATGCCCATGTAAATCGGGTTTCGGGTGAAACGGTAAATCCCCGTCGAGATGACTTCCGGTGTGCTCTTCCACGGCTTCGGATCCTGCCCCGTACGCCTGAATAGGACGAAGGCGCTGCCCATCAGCGCCACGCCCATCAAGGCGGTCAACACTGCCACGCCGACTCGCGCGGTCCGCGGGAGCACCAGCGGGAGTGGGAACAGGAAGTAATGCAACAAACCGCCAGCGATTACCGCCATCAAGTAAACCAGCGGCGGCGGAAATCGAACGGCCGCACCATCGTTTTCAAAAGTTTCCATAGCCTGCACCTGCGGACAGGATATTGACGAAGGGAGACGCCTTACGTCCCCAAAGCTCGCTACCTCCTGGGCTCAACAACTCAACTCGGTGGAGCACTTCACCTTTCTCTACCATAGATCCCGTCAGCACGGTGAGGGTGGTGTGATATCTGGGATCCGTGAAGGGCGCTCGGAGGTGACCCGCAGAACACGAGCCAGCCGGTTCGTCAGGCGAAGTCGACGACGCCGTTGCCGAGACCTCGTTCTCCGGGCACGCTCAGGGCATCATCCTCCGTGCGGCACCGCCCGGACAGGAGCTCGGAGGTCCCCGTGATCCAACCCGACTTTCCTATCGCGATCATCGGCGCGGGCTTCGCCGGGATTGGGATGGCGATCCGGCTCAAGCAGGCAGGCATCGACTCTTTCACGATGTTCGAGCGGGCGGGCGAGATCGGAGGCACCTGGCGCGACAACACCTACCCCGGAGCCGCCTGCGACGTTCCGTCTCATGCCTACTCGCTCTCCTTCGAGCAGCATCCAGGTTGGAGCTACCGGTACTCCCCGTCGCGGGAGATCGAGGGCTATCTGCTCGGTCTCGTCGAGAAGTGGCAGCTCCGCTCCCATCTGCGGCTCGGAACCGAGATTGTCGACGCCCGTTTCGACGAGGGGAAGGGAGTCTGGACGCTGACCACCGGAGATGACCAGACTTTCACCGCGCGTGTCGTCGTCTCAGGGGTGGGCGGCCTCGTCGATCCCGCGCTTCCCGACATCAAGGGAATCGGCAGTTTCGGCGGTGAGATCTTCCACACCGCCCGCTGGAACCACTCCTTCGAGCTCGCCGGCAAGCGCGTCGGCGTGATCGGGACCGGCGCCAGCGCAGTCCAGGTGGTCCCGTCGATCGCGCAGCAGGTCGCTCGGCTCCGCGTCTTCCAGCGCACGCCGGCCTGGGTCGTGCCCAAGCTCGACAGGCGCTATTCGGAGCGGAGAAAGCGCCTCTTTGCTCGTTTTCCGCTCCTCCTTCGCGCGAGCCGGTTCCTCCAGTATGCCGCGAGCGAGCTTTTCGGTCCGATGATCATCCTCGACGCCCCTCGCCTCTCCGCCGTCGGCGAGTGGATGTCCACGCGGCACCTGCATGCGCAGGTCTCAAGTCCGGAGCTGCGGGAGAAGCTCCGTCCGAGGTTCCAGTTCGGATGCAAGCGGATCCTCGTGTCTGACGACTACTGGGCGGCGTTCGAGAGGGAGAACGTCGATCTCGTAACCGAGCCGATCGAAGAGATCGTGCCCGACGGCATCCTGACGAGGGATGGTGTCGCTCATGGGCTCGATGCCATCGTTCTCGCGACAGGCTTCGCCGTTGGGCTGGCCAAGGCACCGTTCTCGGTCATCGGTCGCGGCGGTCGGTCGCTCGACGCGGCCTGGAGCCGCGGCGCCGTCGCCTACAAAGGGATGACCGTCTCGGGCTTCCCGAACTGGTTCATCCTGATGGGACCGAACACCGGTCCGGGACATACCTCCGTGCTGATCTACACGGAGGCCCAGATCTCGCACACGCTCCAGGCGATCCACAAGCTCAGAAGCGAGGGTCTCAAGTACGTGGAGGTTCGGCAGGAGGTCCAGGACCGCTATAACGAGCAGATCCAGGGGCGCATGAAGCACATGGTGTGGTCGTCCGGCTGCAATAGCTGGTACCTCTCGAAGGACGGCAGCAACCACGCGCTCTTCCCCGGGCTCGCCGGAGAGTATGCTCTGCGCGCCCGCCGGTTTCGGCCGTCCGACTACGCGCTCGTAGCGTTTTGAGCTCTTCGTCGCCGTGGCGTCGGCCATTGGGTCGCACGTCTCTCGACCCGGCCGGGGCATATCCCGGGTCGCTTCCCGTCAGAGCACCTATCCGCTCCCGTCGCGGCGCTCTCGCGCTCGTGGCTGCAGGCGTCGGAGCGTCTCCCGCGAGGCGCCCGGACCGGGCAGGGCGCGCAGGTCCCGGCGCGAGAGTGGCCGCCCTTCGGCGTCGGTGACGCACAGCTTGGGGATGCGCCGGCCGGTCCAGCGATCCTTCACGATCACGGGCTCGTTGCCGCGTCCGAAGACCCACTCGTCCGACCAGTCGCGTAGCGCCGTCAGCACCGGCAGCAGCGCCTCGCCCTTCTCGCTCAGGTGGTATTCGAAATGCTGACCCTCGCTGCCAACGTCGACGAGATTGAAGACGCCATCGTCGACCAAATGCTGAAGCCGGGAAGAGAGGACGTTCTTTGCGATGCCCAAGCTGCGCTCGAAGTCGCCGAAGCGGCGCACGCCGAAGAAGGCATCGCGCACGATGAGGAGCGTCCACCAATCGCCCAGCACTTCCAGGGCCTGGGCGATCCCGCAGTTCATGTCGGAGAAACGCTTTCGCCGCACGCTGCCGAGTCTACCGAAAGGAATGGTTGCATCAAGCAACTAAAGAGGTTATTCGTACGCCCGTGGGCGAGCGGCTTTGCGTCGTGACAGGGGTCGGGCCGGGTACCGGTGCGGCACTCGCGCGCCGCTTCGCCGCCGACGACTACCGGGTCGCGCTGCTCGCCCGGGACGCCACGCGCCTCGAGAAGCTCGCCGCAGAGCTCCCCGGCTCCGGGGCCTTCCCGGTGGACGTGGCCAATCTCGACGCGCTGCGCGCGACGCTCGGCCGGGTGCGGGCGCAGCTCGGAGCGCCTTCGGTGTTGCTTCACAACGCGGTCGCGGGCGGCCTCGGCAGCTTCGAGAGCGTGGCGCCTGAGGCACTCGAGCAGCGCTTCCGGGTGAACGTGACGTCGCTGCTTGTGCTCGCGCAGGAGCTGGCGCCCGCGATGGTGGCCGCGGGAAGCGGTGCCATCGTCGTTACGGGCAATACGTCGGCATGGCGCGGCAAGGCGGAGTTTGCCGGCTTCGCACCCACCAAGGCTGCGCAGCGCATCCTTGCGCAGTCGCTCGCCCGGGCGCTCGGGCCAAAGGGTGTCCACGTCGCCTACGTCGTGATCGACGCGGTGATCGACGTTCCCTGGACCCGCCAGGCTTTCCGCGATCGACCGGATGCGTTTTTCGTCCGACCCGACGCGATCGCAGACGCTGTCCACCACGTCGTGCATCAAGAGTCTTCGGCGTGGACCTTCGAGCTCGATCTGCGCCCGTCCGGAGAGAGCTGGTAGGCGAGATACCCCTGCGCGCCCGGAGGAACCATCATGGCCGAGAGTCCCGTAGTCCACAGCTCCGAGTGGAAGTCCACTGCCTGCATCCTGTGCGAGTGCAACTGCGGGATTGAGGTCGAGCTTGGTGGTCCGGACGGCCGGCGCCTGCTCCGCGTCCGCGGAGACGATGCGCACCCTGCCTCGCAGGGCTACGCCTGCGAGAAGCCCTCGCGACTCGACTTCTACCAGAATGGTCCGCATCGCCTGACAAAGCCGCTGCGCCGACGCCCTGACGGCACGTTCGAGGAGATCGATTGGGACACGGCGATCCGCGAGGTGGCCGAGCGATTCGCGGCGGTGCGCGACGCTTACGGTGGCGAGTCGATCTTCTACTACGGCGGTGGCGGTCAGGGCAACCATCTGCCCGGCGCCTACGGGCGCAGCACGCGCGCCGTCCTGGGTTCCGTCCACCGCTCGAGCGCCCTCGCCCAAGAGAAGACGGGAGAGTTCTGGGTCGCCGATAAGATGATAGGCGGCTACACGCGCGCCGATTTCGAGCACTGCGAGGTTGCGCTCTTCCTGGGTAAGAACCCGTGGTTCTCGCACAGCATCCCGCGCGCGCGCGTCACCTTGCGTGAGATCGCGAAGGATCCCGGTCGCTGCCTGATCGTTGTCGACCCGCGGCGAACCGAGACCGCGGAGATCGCCGACATCCACTTGCAGGTGAAGCCGGGTACGGACGCCTGGCTACTCGCCGCGATGATCGGCGTGCTCGTGCAGGAGGGCTCGATCGCGAACGACTGGCTGGCCGCCCACGCCGACGGGCTCGAAGAGATCCTGCCGCACTTTGAGCAGCTCCAGATCGCGGAATACTGCGAGCGGTGCGGGATCCCGGAGGAGACCGTGCGCGCGGCGGCACGACGCATCGCGGCGGCCTCAAGCATGGCGAGCTTCGAGGACCTGGGCGTGCAGATGAACCGGCACTCGACGCTGGTTTCGTACTTGCACAAACTCTTGATCTTCCTGACGGGGAACTTTGGGAAAAGGGGCACCGCGTACGTGCCGACCGCCTTCGTGCCGCTCGCCGTCGGCAAGGAAGGCAGCGGCGGCGCCGCGCGCCGCTCACCCGTCACCGGCGCCCGCGTGATCGGTGGACTCACGCCGTGCAACGTGATCCCGGACGAGATCCTGACCGACCATCCAAAGCGCATCCGGGCACTCTTGGTTGAGAGCGGGAATCCCGCGCACTCCCTGGCCGACAGCGTGCGCATGCGTGAAGCGATCGCGGCCCTCGCGCTCGTGGTCGTGATCGACGTCGCCTTCACGGAGACAGCGCGCCTCGCCCACTATGTGCTGCCGGTCGCAAGCCAGTTCGAAAAGGCGGAGGCGACCTTCTTTAACTTCGAGTTCCCGCACAACTATTTCCACCTGCGCAAGGCGCTGATGGATCCGCTCCCGGGACTCTTCTCCGAGGCGGAGCTCCACGCGCGTCTCCTCGAGGCGCTCGGGGAGCTGCCGGCCGAGGTGGTGACGGCGCTTCGTGCAGCGTGGCTCGAGGGGCGCAAGGCCTTCCGGACGAAGTTCCTCGAGCAGGCCGGCGCGAATCCGCGCGTGATCGCGACCGCACCGGTGCTGCTCTATCGCGCGATCGGTGATCTGCTGCCGAAGGGGCTCGCGGAGGGCGCCGGAGTCTGGGCGCTGTGCCAGATCGCAGCGCAGCGCAACGCGAAGTCGCTGGCGCGCGCGGGCTTCACCGGCGAGCCCGCGGAGGCGGCGGACGCGCTCTTCGATGCGCTGCTTTCAAGCAAGAGCGCGGTGGTCTTCTCGATCGACGAATGGGAGGAGAACTTCGCCCGTGTGGCAACGCCGAATCGGCGGATCCAACTCGCGGTGCCCGAGCTCTTTCAAGAGCTCGACTCCCTCGCGACCGAGCCCATCCGCAGCGCGAGCTCCGAGTTCCCGTTCGTGCTCTCTGCGGGCGAACGGCGCTCGTTCACCGCAAACACCATCATCCGCAATCCCGCCTGGCGGAAGAAGGACCGTTCGGGAGCGCTACGCATGAATCCCGACGATGCGAGGCGGGTGGGCGTAAAGGATGGGGGCCGAGCGCGCGTCTCGACGAAACGCGGCAGCGCCGAGGTGTCGGTCGAACTTTCGGACCGCATGCAGCCTGGCCACGTCTCGCTGCCGAATGGGTTGGGTCTCGACTTCCCGGACACGAATGGCGCGCAGCAGGCGACCGGCGTTGCGCCGAACGATCTCACGCGCAGCGAGGATCGCGATTGGCTCGCGGGCACCCCGTGGCACAAGCACACTCCCGCCCGGGTGGAGGCGCTGTGAACGGCGCGACGCGCGTGCTGCGCATTATCCCCTCTGCCGAAGAGCGAAGGGATACGGCACAAGCCGTAAATCGCGACCTTCCACGAACCTGGCTGACACTCGCGGAGGCACGGCGTATCCGCTGCCAAAGGTGAATGCGCTTGCAGGCCAGCGTGTCGCCTTTCCGTGAGGCATGGCGGAGAACCGGTGGCCGGTCCCTTTACGCGGGCAGCACGCGCCGCAATGCGTCTGCGGTGCGTGCGAACGCGGCGGCATCGGGATAGCGCCACGCATGGACAACGCGTGTGGCACCGATCTCCGCCAACCGCTGGATCTGATCCGAGGCCTTTGCGCCGTCCTCCAGCGCCAGGGAGGTGATGACCACAACTTCGGGGTTGGGCTTTCCGGCCGTTGTCATCTGCTGCCGTAGTTGGTCGACGAACGGGCGGAGTGCCACAGGATCTCCACCCATCGGCATCCATCCGTCTCCGTACTTTGTGCTGCGGCGGAGGCCGTGTGGAGCCGCGCCCCCGATAAAGATTGGGGGGCGGGCTGGGCGCGGTCGGAACAGGAACCGCTGACCGTTTATCTCGCCTTCGTCCTGGGCAAAGCACCGATGCAAGAAGGCGAGGGTCTGGTCGGTGATCTTGCTTCGCTGATCGCGGGGTACACCGACAGCGCGAAACTCTGCCTCCATCCAGCCGGCGCCGACGCCGAGGAGCAGCCGCCCCCCCGATAGCTCCTGGATCGTCGCAATCCACTTTGCCGTCGCAAGCGGCGGTCGATAGGGCAGCACCAGCACGCCGGTGCCGAGGCCGATTCGACGCGTCATGCCAGCGAGGAAGGCGAGCGTGGCCAGCGGATCGAGGTAGCGCCCGCCCGAGCCTTCGGCATCGTCGGGAGGGATCGCGATATGATCCGCGACCCAGAGATCGTCGATGCCCGCCTCCTCCGCAGCGCGGGCGCACGCGACGATGGTGTCGGTCGCCGACTGGGGACCCATGTTGCGCAGGTAGAGCCCGAGCTTCATGCTCGTCGACTCTCGCCCAGCGGGTCGCCCGGCACAACCCACCCGGAGGCTTGAAGGTCCAATTACGCAGCACCAGCGTCGCTCACGGTGGTGCGCGAAGCGCGCACCATCCGGGTCTGCGCCTTGTCCTCACAAGCCCGGAGTCTGGTGGCGAGAAAGAGGCGCCTTACTGCGTACGTGGCGACAGCTTCATCACGTGTGGAGTGCTGGAGCGGATGGCATCCATCGCTCGGTCCACCCAACCATACTTCGCACGAAACGCATCCACCACCCGCTGGCGAAGGCCGGGATCCTCTACCACCTCAACCCGCAGGGGGTACTCTTTGCCCTGGATCCGCAGCACCACATCGTGATCGCGCTCGATGTTGCTCCACCATCGCGTATTGCCAGTTCGGATGTAGCCCTGGCCGTCCACTACGACGAGCCACACCGTTGTGTCCTTCAACGTGCCGTCTGGATTCTTCGTCATCACTTCGACGGTATCTGTCGCAGCCACCGCACTCCAATCTGGAGAGGCCGCGGCCGCGGAAGGCGGTGGAAGAATAACCGCGACAGCCAGGAGGAAGGTCCGAAGGAGAGGGCGCGTCACAAAACCTCCGGACATTCATGGCGGGGAAGCATTCCGTACCCCGGTGGGAGGAGCGACGCCGGCGCGAAGGTTAGTGCCTGCCGGAGTCCAGCAGTGCGGGCTCGCCGTCCGGGCCGTGACCCGCACGGGCGATCTCGACGCCACTCGCGTCGAGAAGGGCGACGCCATTGATCTCCCGCACGAGGGAGAAGTTCTTCGCTGGACGGCCGGGAGCCGTAACGAGGACGTCGATCGCTCCGTCCTCTCGGAGAGTCATACGCGCCGCTTCCCCTCCGAGTCCGTAGGCCCAGCGTTCCGTCCCAGGGATGGAGGCCATTGGGTTGTGCCCAGACCAGAACTCGACAACGTTCGCGAAGAAGGCGTCGAAAAGGTTTACCACGCCGTAGATGGGCACGATGAGCACAAAGACGAGCGAGCGGATCCATTTATCGCCGCTCACGTGCTCGTTCCAGTCGTAGATCCTGCGCGTGAGGGCGAAGCGGCCGAAGCAGCCCACCGTCGACACCGCGAAGAGAGCGACCAGCACCACGGCTGCGATGCTGCGGGGCAAAATGCGGATCGCGATTTTACGAAGCGGGCTTTCCACGGGGACCTCCTTGCTGGGCATGACGCCTCCGAAGGTAGCGCGGCACTGGGAAGACTTCTCCGGGTCTAAGCGGCATTCGGGGCGGCTTCGCTCCTCGAAGTGCTTCTTGGGGATCCTCTCGCCCTCGGCGCCCAAGCCCACAGCTTCCGTGATGAGATGACATTCCCGCGACTCGAGCCCCGCGTCGAGGTGCCGAACTCGCATTGCGCCCCGGATCCACGATTGCCCGGTCCCGGAGGCTGCGAGCGAACCGACGTAGCCTTTCGGTACTTGCTCGAGAAGAATGGGTTCAGACTGACACGCATCGTCCCCGCTGGACGCATGCATGTCTTGAGGCCCGCTTCCGGCTTGTTCTCTTGGGAAGGTCTCTGGACGGAGAACTGGCTCAGGTCCCATCTCTATGAGGGTCCTCAGGCCACCGCGGCCTGCGCCACTTTGGAAGGCGCCATGGGGATCTCAAGGGCCACAGCGGCAGCGTGGACCACCGCGGCGATGCGCACCGCGTCATGGACCTGATCCTCGCTGAGGCCTCCATCGAGAACGGCCTTCTCATGCGCCCGCAGGCAAACCTCGCATCCGTTGATCGCGCTCACGGTCAAGCAGAACAGCTCGAGGTCGGTCTTGCTCGTGGTCGCCTTGGCGAGGCGGTTCATGCGCAGTCGCGCTTGCTTTTCCGAATAGCCCGGCTTCCCGATGAGGTGACGGAATCGATAGTAGATGTTGGTCATGGACATGAGCGCTGCGGCCGCCTCCGCGTCGTCAATCACCGCGGCATCCACTTCGCGCGATGCCTCGGCGAGGATGGCGTCCCGGAAGGGCTGGTTCCGGGACGCGATCGCCGAGGCCACCGCAATACCCCAGCGCTGGGCGGCCGAGACCGCTGCGGGCATTGAGGCCGCGATGTCTGCGAGTCCGTTCATGACTATGCACTCTCGAGGGTCGGCTCGCCCTTTGTCCAGTTGCACGGGCAAAGCTCTTCCGTTTGGAGTGCGTCGAGCACCCGCAGGACCTCGTCGACGTTCCGGCCGACCGAAAGGTCGTTCACGCTCACGAACCGGATGGTTCCGTTCGGGTCGACAATAAACGTCGCCCGGAGCGGCACACCCTCTTGCCTGTGGAGCACACCGAGGGCGCTCGACAGTTCTCGCTTGGTGTCCGCGAGCATCGGGAAGGGGAGGTCTTTCAGGTCAGGGTGATTCTTCCGCCACGCAAGGTGGACGTAGTGGGTATCCGTACTCACGCCGAGAAGTTGCGCATCCCGTTCCACGAAGGCGCGGTTCCGTCTCCCGAATTCTGCGATCTCGGTCGGGCAAATGAAGGTGAAGTCCATGGGCCAGAGAAAGAAGACCTTCCACTTTCCGGAGTAGCTCCGGTCCGTGATCTCCTCGAACTCCTCGCCGCGCTCAAGTCCAACCACGGCTTGAAGTTCGAACCGCGGGAACGCATCGCCCACCGTCAGCATGGCATGACCTCATTTATACAAAATATAATATTAGATTTAGTCTAATTCCACCTCAAAAAAAAGCGTTAGCGCTGCCGCCTCGACTCGGCCGTTCGACCGCGCATCACCACCTGGTACTCGCGTACGTCGTAGCCCTTCAGCGAGTCGATCTTGCGAACCTCGAGCGCTTGCCAGGGCACGTCGTGGATGGTCCCCGTCGCTTCGTCGATGAAATGGTGATGAGACTCCACTTTCGGATCAAAGACGACCTTACCTTCGGCGAGGACAAGCTGACGGAGCAGCCCCTTTTCTACAAAAAGATTGAGCGTGTTGTAGACCGTCGCGCGAGAGAGCAGGGGGAACGTCTTCTTGACCCGCGCCCAAACCTGGTCCGCCGAGGGATGCTCACTGGTAAAGAGCACGTACTCCGCGACCGCAACCCGTTGCGCCGAGGGCTGGATGCCATGCTCCTGGAGGGCTTCAACGACCTGCTTCCTCACGCACATTAGACTATGTCTAAATAGCAACCTCGTCAAGTCCGGCGCTTTCGGGCCGGACTTTTGGAGGCAATTCGTCGGTTCGCACGACCGACCTGACCTCCTCGGTCGCCTGGGTCGGTCAGAAGCGTGTCCTTGACGCGCGTCCTCGCACCCCTCGCACCAAGGGGCGGCTGGAGGATGGGGAATCGGATTTTCGAATGGGCAGGTTCTCGTCACGAGGGGCCAAAACGGGAGGCCCTCCGCGTCCCTTCTCCCGTTTTCATCCCCGGGTCGCAAGACCGCAGCCCCCAGACGAGCTACACAACGGGCCTCCCGCGCACGCGCGGTCCGGAGGTCTTGCAATGGCGGTCCGTCATGCCACCTATCCCCTCGTCCTCGTTCTCCTTGCGCTCGTTCTCGGTGCCTGTCAGTCCCTCTCACCGTCCCCCAGCCACGCAAGCGCTCGCTTGCCGCAGATCCTCTCGCGGGGTGCGCTGCGCGTTGGGCTCACCGGCGACCAGCCGCCTCTCAACATGAAGTCGCGCAGCGGCCAGCTTGAGGGGATGGAAGTCGATCTCGCAACGGCCCTCGCCGCGTCGATGGGTGTTCGCCTCGAGCTCGTCCAGAAGCCGTTTCCGGACTTGCTGCCCGCGCTTCAGAAGGGAGACGTCGACGTCGTGATTTCGGGGGTCACGATCACGCCGGAGCGCAATACCCAGGTCGCCTTTGCGGGCCCGTACTTTGTCACGGGGAAGTCGATCCTGACGAAGCAGTCCACCCTCAAGGAAGTGCGGGACGCACGAGAACTAGACGATCCGCAGCGCACCTACGTGACGCTCGGGGGATCGACCAGCGAGATATTCGTAAAAACCATGTTCCCCAAGGCGAAGCTCGTGACCACCGAGAACTACGAAGCGGCGGTGCAGATGGTGATCGATGACAAGGCCGACGCGATGATCGGCGATTTCCTTGCCTGCGGGCTCGGGGTCTGGCGCAATCCGAACGCCGGCCTCTTCGCACCCCCCACGCCCTTCACCACCGAGGCGATCGGCATCGCACTGCCCGGGGATGACTTCCTGTTCGTGAATCTCGTCCAGAACTATCTCACGATGCTCCAGCAGACCGGCCTTCTGACCCAGCTCCAGGCGAAATGGCTCACCGAGGGCAGCTGGCTCAACGACTTGCGCTAAGCCCCATGGGCTGCCCTCGACGTCGGCTTCAGTTCGCGGCGCTTGGCCTTGCGCTCCTCTCTTGCGCCTCCGCTCCGACCCCGTCCGAGCGGCCGCGGCGTACCATTCTCCTTACCGAGCAAGACGACGTGCGAGCCGGCCGCGAGGGCGCGGGCCAGGTGGCGGCCCAGATTGGCGTCCTCGACAATCCGGCGCTCCAGGCCTACGTGAACGGCATCGGACACAAGCTGCTGCGCGGCGTGCCCAATCGCGGCTTCGACTTCGAGTTCAACGTCGTCGATCAGGTGGAGCCCAACGCCTTTGCACTCCCTGGCGGATTCATCTTCGTATCGCGCGGGCTGCTTCTCCTGGCGAATAACGAGGACCAGCTCGCGTGCGTGATGGGCCACGAAATTGGACACGTCGTGCGTCGCCACGCCGCGCGTCAGCAAGCGATCGCGCTGAATGCAGGTCCTTTGTCTCTCCCCTGGGTGCGCGCGGGTCAGATGGCAGCCTATTCCCGCGACATGGAGCGACAGGCGGACGAGGACGGGCAGCTCCTGTGCGCCGCTGCCGGCTACGACCCGCGCGCGCTCGGGAGCTTTCTCACGACGCTCGAGCTCGCCGAGCGTCTGAGGGCGGGGACGTCCCGCACCCCCGGCTTCTTCGATACCCATCCCGGATCGACGGACCGCGTGGCCGCAAGCGCGGTGCACGCGAGCGAGATTCGCTGGCGGCGCGATCCCGCGATCGGCGATCCGCGCGCTTCGCTACTGAAGCACACCGACGGCCTCGCCGTCGGTCCGCGTCCAGAATCTGGCATCTTCGAGGGCGATCGCTTCTTGCACCCTGTCCTCGGCTTCGAGATCCGTTTTCCATCCGGCTGGCGCACCGTCAACACAAATCAGCTGGTGGGCGCCATGGAGCCTAAGGGCGAGGCGATGATCTATCTCACGGGCGATCTGCCAGCGGGCAGCGCAAAGCAGGTCGCCGAGACGTGGTTGGCCCGTGCGCGTAAGGATGCGCCGCTCGACGTACGGGAATCGGTGCCGGTGAAGGTTGGCACCATCGACGCGTATCGCATGCTGCTCGAATCGAGCGGCCGCGGCGCTTCGATTCGCGGATACGTGACGTTCGTGCCCTACGGCCCGACCACCTACCGCGTTGCCGGAATCGCGCCCTCACTTCTCGCAGACCAGTACCTCCCGCGCGTCCTTGTCACGATGCGGAGCTTTCGCCCGCTCTCTGAGGAGGACCGCCACTCGATCACCGCAATGCGTCTCCGCGTCGCGACCGCGCGGCCGGGCGAAGACCTCGCCGCGCTCGGCCGTCGGACGAACAGTGCGTGGGACTCCACGACGGCCGCCGTCTTTAACGGCCTTCAGATCGATCAGCGATTTAGCGGGGGTGAACTGGTGAAGACGGCGCAGGTCGAGCGCTACATGCCCCCGAAGAACTAGCGTCCAGCGAGCGAGGCGGTGAGAGTTTCACAACTCGCGCGGGTGAACGCTTGCGTCGCCGCAGGGCGTCTTCACACGACAAGCCCGCTCCACGATTCCGCAATCAGTCGACCGACGACGCTGTGCAGTTCATTTGGCAGGTCCCGTAGGACCGCTGTGCCGCGTCCATGCATGCCTGAAGAGTGTCGACTCCAGTAGGGTCTTGAGGTGCCGTCTTGCAAACCGTCATCGCAGTCTCGTACTTCTTGCTGCAATCGGAGGGGCAGGAGGAGGAAGCCGGAGGAGCGGTAGGCACACAGGCGGTGAGGGTTGCCAACCCGAGGAACGCGGTCGTTTTGGCCAAGGATCTGCTGCGCGAACGGAGGTACAAGCTGCGCGGATTGAGTAGGTTTGCGCGAGTATCTCGAGGCATCGCAGTGAGTCACCCCCCCATTAACCCATCGCGGGTCAATTGGAGCTTGCCATAGAGTGGACGGAGCCCTGCCGAATCTTCGCTCAGCAATGTGAATCAGCGCGCCAGAAATATCAACGCGTACGTCGACAAGGAGGGAGAAAGCACTCGCTCGGGTCGGCTGCCGAGGAGCGCTGGCGCGAACTCATATAGTCATAAGGGATGGGCGCTCGTGCGGTACCGCTTCGCTCCTGCTCGCTGGAACGCGAGCTCCGGTCGCGTGAATCTGCTGAACAACCGCCCCTTGGGGGCTTTCCTCCACGGTGGCCGTTCGATCTTGGCCGTCGACGGGATGCTCGGAGGTGGTTTCTTTGAGAGCGCTGCGGCCTTTGCATGGTAGACTCCACGTTTCGAATCGACCTTGCGTTCCAGGGAACAGGTGATCACGCAGCGATGGCTTGTTCTCCCACCGCGCTGGTCTGTCTCCCACCGAATAGAAGGAGCCCCCCCCCATGCAACACCGGACCTGTCAGTTCGCAGTCGGCGCACTCGTCGTGGCGGCCATCTCTCTTGGCACCCAGGCGGTGAAGGCGCAGGACAGCGCCCAGTTCAAGCAAGTCTCGTTTTCGGTGCTCACAGCTCCGAACCAAAAGATCGTGACGCAAACCGCAGGAGTGGCCGCGGCACAGATTGATGACGCTCAAAAAGCGATGTCGGGAGACCTCGACAAGGCGCGGTGGGAGCTCGCCAAGGCACGCCAACTCGTCGGCACGCTGCGCCAGGTGAGCCCCGCAGCGCGCCTTGACGACGGAATCCGAAACGCGAAGAAGGCAATCAAGAGCGGAAAAGGCGAGGAATCGCTTACGCCCGTCTACGAGCAGCTCGATGACTACACCCGCCTGCAAGGCGTACTCGACGTCAGGCCCTACGTGGAAAAGGCCAAAGGACATCTCAAGGCCGGCCAGACAGACTTGGCGATTACGGATCTCGAGTCTGCACGCGTGAATATCACCTACATCGAGATTGACCTGCCTCTAAAGCGCGTCTATGGAGATCTCACCCGGGGCCTTGTGTCCCTCGACCAGAAGGACGTGCTCACCGCGACCGACCAGGTGAACTCCGCGAAGAAGGACTTCACGCCCGTGGTGAAGGTGGTGTCCGCCAAGCTCGTAGAGGTGGTGGGCGCGGAGGAACTCGAGCCCGCGCAGTAAGCGCCGATGCCAAATCATCCGGGGGTCGGGGTCGTTGGTTCGCGCCCCAGCGAGCCGAAGTGCTGAGCGCAATCCGGCATGAACGATCCCGGCATTGCTCCTGTGGTGAAAAACCCACTGAGCACCGACCGAGATCCGGGTCTGACGGATGGCCCGATTTGGGCCTGGACAGTCCTTGGCCTCCAACCCGCGATGCGAAAGCCCGCTGCAATGCCTCGGTGAAGCCGATGACTCTCCTGGCCGATGACGGCGAGGGGAGTTTCGGATGGCGACACTACCGTCGATTAAAGGCGCGGTGTTCGCCACCGTCGTCGAGGACGTCGTGAAGCTCGTTTCGTCGGAGGAGATCTCCGAGAACGAGCTCGCCCGCCGCCTCACGCCGGAGGACCTCGAACTCCTCGAGCAACCGATTCAGGCCGCAGCGTGGTACGACATTCGCGTCTACACGCGGTTCTTAGAGTTGCTACGAGACACCACTGGAGAAGAGCGCAACGACTATTTGATAGGCCGCGGTGCGCGCTCGGCGGAGCGGCTGCTGCAGGCGGGGATCTACCACCAGCTCGAGTACGTCAAGCGGATGCAACTCGGCAAAGCCGTGAGCCCGCAAGAGCAGTTCTTGGCCTACAGACGCGACCTGCGCCTCTGCCTCACACTTAGCTACAGCATTTTTAACTTCGCGCACCAGGAGATCAAGGTCGATTCTGAGCACGAGGGCCGCTACGTGATCGAGCTTTCCGAGGCCGGCGCCTTCCCCGAGGTTTCCTGTTGGACCGCGCACTCCGCGCAGACCTCGCGAGAAAACGCGCGCACCGCTTAACTGCCGCGCTCCGAGGGGCGAGCGGGTTGTAGCTCGGCCCCACAGGAGGGTACTCGGCTGGCTCAGCCATCCCGGCCAATTCCGGACAACCGCGGCGCTTCGCTCTGCGGATCCATCTCCCTCGAGCCAATTGCTTCCCATGCTCCTCGACCCCCCTCAAGGTCTCGAGCCAGGAAGTCGGATTCGACGACCGGAGCTCTCGACGGAGGCTGGCGGCGCCTGATTCGACGCATACGCCGGCACGGCCTTCCCCCGATAGCTACTATTGGGTCTCGCTCGGCGTAGGGGTTGGCGAGATATGTGGATCGTCCGAATCGCTCTCGAGCGTCCGTATACGTTTCTCGTACTCGGACTCGCGATTCTCATCTTGAGCCCGGTTGTCATTTCACGTACCCCGACGGACATCTTCCCGAATGTCGACATCCCCGTGGTGGCTGTGGCATGGCAATATACGGGTCTCAACCCCGAAGAACTCGAAGGTCGCCTCACCACCTCCTACGAGCGGGGTCTCACGACTCTCGTCGACAACATCGAGCACATCGAATCGACCACCATCAATGGTCAGGCGCTCATAAAAATCTTCCTTCAACCGAAGGCAAGCCTGGACACCGCAAACGCCCAGATCACCGCATTCTCCCAGACTGCGTTGCGCAGCCTTCCACCCGGCACTCTGCCTCCCCTCGTGATCAACTACAGCGCCTCCAGCGTTCCGATCCTTCAACTCGGCTTGTCCGGAAACGGACTTTCCGAGGCACAGCTGAACGACCTCGGTCTCAACTTCTTGCGCACCCAGCTCATCACAGTCCCGGGGGCGGTGATTCCGTTTCCCTATGGCGGAAAAGTGCGCCAGGTCATGATCGACCTGCATCCTGGCTTGCTCCAATCCAAGGGTCTTTCGCCCCCCGACGTGCTGAACGCACTCCAGACCCAGAACCTCGTGCTGCCTTCTGGCACGGCCAAAATCGGCCTGTTCGAATACGACGTCCGGCTCAATGCCAGCGTACGTACCGTGCCCGAACTCAATGATCTGCCGATCAAGGTGGTCGGGAACTCGACGATCTATCTTCGGGACGTCGCAAACGTCCGAGATGGATTCTCGCCGCAAACGAATATCGTTCGCCAGGATGGCCGCCGCGGGACCCTCGTTACGGTGCTCAAGGCGGGCAGCGCCTCCACCATCGATGTCGTGAAGGGCATCCGCGGTCTTCTCCCGCGCGTCGCGACCACCCTCCCAGCGGAGCTCAAAATCCAGCCGTTGGCGGATCAGTCCATCTTCGTTCGTGCGGCCGTGAACGGAGTGATCCGCGAGGCGGTCCTCGCCGCCTGCCTCACAGGCCTCATGATCCTGCTCTTTCTTGGCAGTTGGCGCAGCACACTCATCATCGCAGTCTCTATTCCGCTGTCGATTCTGACGTCTGTCATCCTGCTCAGTTTTCTCGGCGAGACCATCAATATCATGACGCTCGGCGGACTGGCTCTTGCAGTCGGGATCCTGGTCGACGACGCGACTGTTACGATCGAGAACATCGAGCGTTATCTCGAAGAAGAGCAGCCGCTCCACGAGAGCATCCTCCAAGGTGCTGCCCAAATTGCGGTGCCGGCTCTCGTCTCCACGCTGTGCATCTGCATCGTATTCCTCCCCATGTTCTATCTCGGCGGTGTTGCGCGGTACCTCTTCGTGCCGCTCGCTGAAGCGGTCGTATTCGCGATGCTCGCGTCGTACGTCCTCTCACGCACTCTGGTACCGACGCTGGCGATGTACTTGCTGAAACCGAAGGCGCCCGAAGCCGAGAGGTCGGGCAAATTCTTTGCGAGATTTCACCGCGCTTTTGAGCATAGGTTCGAGCGCTTTCGCGCCGGTTACCATTCCCTGCTGACGACGCTGGTGCGCGCGCGAGTGGTATTCATTCCCGCGTTCCTCCTGATCTCACTATCCGCGTTTCTTCTGGTGCCGCTGCTCGGGCAAGACTTCTTTCCTAGTACCGATAGCGGCCAGTTCATTCTTCATTTACGGGCGCGATCGGGAACGCGAATCGAAGAGACTGCGAACCTCTGCGACCACGTGGAGAGTTTGATCCGCCAGGCGATTCCGCAGGAGGAGCTCGACAACATTCTCGACAACATCGGCCTGCCATACAGCACGATCAATACCATGCATGCCACCTCGGGTCTGATCGGCGCGGGTGACGCGGACATCCTTGTGTCGCTCAAAGAGGGCCATGCGGCGACAAGGGACTACGTCCGCAAGCTGCGCGAGATTCTTCCGCGCGAGTTCCCGGGAGCAACCTTCTACTTCCTTCCTGCGGACATCGTGACCCAGATCTTGAACTTTGGTCTCCCAGCGCCGATCGACATCCAGATCGACGGAAGCGATATCGAGGGTAACCGGCAGGTTGCTGACCAGATATTGAGTGAGATGCGGCAGGTACCCGGCGTCGTGGACGCGAGAATCCAGCAAGTGTTCGACTATCCGCAGTTCAATGTTGATGTGGATCGAACCAAGGCAGTCCAGGGTGGCTACACAGAGCGGGACGTCGCGAGCAGCATGCTGAATTCCCTGAGTGGAAGCTTCCAGATTACGCCGATGTTCTTTTTGAACTGGACGAACGGAGTGAACTACAGCCTCGTGGCGCAGACGCCTCAGTACAATATTCAGTCGCTTCAGGATCTCGAGTTGACTCCCATCACATCGCCGACAATGGTGCACCCAGAGATTCTTGCGGATGTCGCGTCCATCACGCGCGCGAATGAAATGGGGGTAGTGAACCACTACAACATTCGGCGCGTCGTGGACATTTATGCGTCGGTGCAGGACCGTGACCTGGGCGCTGTCGGGCGGGAGGTCAACAAAATCGTGGATGCAAATCGGAAGCTCTTGCCGCGGGGAAGCTTCGTCACGGTCCGCGGACAACTGACGACGATGCGTTCGTCTTATGTGGGCCTCATCGGGGGGCTTGGCTTCTCGATTGTTCTGG
>DATFYN010000445.1:0-10092 GCA_035315025.1 Myxococcota bacterium | reverse complement strand
GCAGAGGGAGAGAAAGCCACGCGGCTAGCGCATCTGCCTAGACCCCCGAAGCCACCTCGATGCGGTTTCTGCCACTTGCCTTCGCAGTGTAGAGCGCCTCGTCCGCCGCGCGGACGAGCTCGTCGGGCCGCGCCATTTGCGCCATGAACTCCGCTACACCGATACTCACCGTGGTTCGTATCCGCTTGCCGTCCGACGCCTCGAGCGCCGTGAGTTCGAGCGATTGACGCCAGCGTTCGGCCAAGGTCACGGCGCCCTCACGACCGGTCTGCGGGAGAATCACCAAAAACTCTTCGCCACCGAAACGCCCAGCGACATCGGTGGCGCGCAGCAAGCCAGAAAGGAGTTCGGAAACCCGCCGTAACACGGTGTCTCCCACGGGATGGCCGAAGCGATCATTTACCCGCTTGAAGTGATCGAGGTCAGCCATCATCACGGTGAGTGGCAGCCGGTAGCGGCGGGCCCGCAGCACCTCAATCGCCAGGACCTCGGTCACGTACCGGCGCGAGCGCAGGCCAGTCACCGCGTCCGTCATGGACTCCTTGGCGAGCATCTGGTTTTTGTCGCGGAGTTCACTCTGCAGGCGCTTGATTTTGAGGTGAAGTCGCAGGCGCGCGATGAGCTCCGCCGGGTGGCAGGGCTTGGTCACGGTATCGCAAGCCCCGTCTTCGAGGAGCCGCACCTTGCGCTCGGTGTCTGCCGAGGCCGTGAGGAAGAGGAACGGGATCTCTCCAGCACTGGAGCGCGCGTCACGCACGCGCAGAAGCTTCTCGCCATCGAGCCCCGGCATCTCGAGGTCGCACAGCACGACGTCCACCGTCTCCGCGAGCAGCAGCCTTAGGCCTGCGAGCCCGTCCGCCGCCTCGAGGATCCGGTCGAACAGACCCGCTGGTTCAAGCGCGCGACGGATCTCGGCGCGCTGGAGATCCGAGTCTTCGATCACGAGGATGGTGGCCATTTCGTGAAATCCCCGATTCCGATAGGGGTCCGACCCGCGCCGAACAGCCTCGTGCCCAACGCCCCCTTATCGGCGTTTTCCGGCGGTACTCGACGGGGTTTCTTCGATGAATGCCCCGCGGGGAAAGACGACGCTCGAAGCACGTGGCCTGATCGCCGCAGGCCTATTGGCCGCCTCCGCCCTCGTCCCCCGGCGCGAGGCGCTCTGCCATGGAGCGCAAGAGGCGGATCCCAACCGCCGGGTGGCTGGTCACGAACTCCTCGAGCTCGGCTGCGTTGAACATGCAGGCGTGCACGGGTCCCTCGGCGTAAAGCGAAGCGGTGCGGGCGAGTCCGGTCAGGGTCGACACTTCGCCGAGAAATGCCCCCTCGCGCTCGATCCTGGCGACCGCCCGCCCCGCGCGCTCCACCCGCACTTTTCCTCGCAAGAGAAGGAAGGCGTGATAGGACTGCTCGCCCTCCCGGCAGATCTCCTCGCCGTCCTCGAAGGCCACGAAGTAGCCGTCAAAGCCGCGCTCGCGGCAAATCGACGAGAGCAGCGGATCTACGAGGGAGTCGACGAGGGCACTCACGTCTGCGGCGCCTAGGCTGCGACGGCGCTTTGCGGCGAGGGTTGTGCCCCCGCTCGGGTCGGCGAGAAAACCTCGCACGCGCGCCAGCACCTCGGCCGCGCTTCCTGGCCGTCCGGAGCGGTCGATCACGAGTAGGCTCATGATCAAGTCCTCCAGTGCAGGTGAGCAGTAGATGCGGAACTGCGAGACGGGTGGAAGACCATAGGTCGCTCCGCTCTGGGCATCGCGAACAAGGCGAGGTCGTTCGGAGAGAGGGATGCCTGTCAGCATGGACCAAGCGGTGGCACCTACCGCATAGAGATCCGTGCGCACGTCGTAGAGCTCGAACTCCTCCTCTCGCTGCTCGGGTGCTTGGTAGCCCGGTGTGCCGAGCGCACACCGCAACACACCTCGTCGGATTCGCGTCGCCTGCGAGACACCAAAGTCAGTCAGTACATAGCCCTCTGCGGCGTCTCTCAGTACGTTCGCGGGTTTTACATCCAAGTGGAGAATCGACGCGCGATGAGCCGCCACGAGCGCCGAGAGGAGATCGTGGAGAAGGCGCCAGACCTCAGGCTCTGCCAACGCTGCGCCGCGCCCAAGCACATCGCGCAGATCGCCCGCGCGGAAGTGCTCCATCGCGACAAACGGGAATTCACCCTCGAGGCTCCAGTCGTAGACATGCGGAATTCGCTCATGCCGCAGCGCGAGAAGGGAAGAGAGCTCGCGTTTGAGAAGATCGAGGTGGTCACGGGCGCGGGTTGCGCCAAGGATCTTGACTGCCACCGCTTCGGGCGGAACGTCGTTCGCCTCTGCGGTCGCATCGAGGCAGCGCGCAAAGTACACGGCCCCGAAGGCGCCCTTCGAGAGGCGCTTGATCAGGCGATAGCGGTAGCGCCCAGCGAGTTCCGTACCGTAACCGGGAAGGGATGAGCGCCCGGCCGCGCCGCCGCTTTCCGGTGTCACCGTCAGGATGGGTGTTGAAGAAGCCACGAGTGTCCTGAGCGATTCCCCGGCGTGAGAAGGCCAGCCCGCCACACGGAAGCTGGCCCCTCTTAGAGCGGATGATCCGGCCCTGGTCTTGATCGAGAGGGGTCGGTCCGGAACGGACACCGGGTCCGCTTCCGAAGAACCCGGCCTGTTCCGCAAGAAGGGCTCGCAGGGCACGAAGCCGCCCCCAACGCTCTTGGACCTAGGCGTGGCTTGCAGGCCCGCGGGCCGAGGCCAGGCCCTTGGGAGATCCTCGCATTCCCCTTTCCTGGCGCGGAGATGGCTCGGGCAGAGGGTCCGCTGCCGGGAGCGCCTCGTGCGCTGAAGGCCCTGCCCGGCGCCTGCGCCTGCAAAGGCGCCTCCCGCGCTCCCCTCGGCCCTCGCAGGAGGCGACCCGGAGTTGTTGACAGGCGTAGTGTATAGTGTTACTAATCACAATATACTCTGAAGAGACTGCGATGGCATCCACCTTTCGTGCGCTCGCCCGCAGCTGGGTCGGGGCGCGCCGGCCGAGCTTCGAACTCCGAACCGAGGGAACGCGCTGGGGAAAACCCGCCGCTCGCCGGGGCTACCACTTGCTGCGTGTCGCCGAGGTGATCCGGGAGACGCCGAGCGTCAAGACCTTCGTGCTCGAGCCCGCCGACTCCGACCGGACGCCCCTTCCCTACCGCGCGGGCCAGCACCTCATCGTGGTCGTGGACGTGGACGGCGTCTCCCACCGCCGCTGCTACTCGTTCTCGACAAGTCCCCTCTCCGGCGATCGGCCGGCGATTACGGTGAAGCGGCTGGCGGGCGGCCGCGTCTCGAACGTCCTTCACGACGAGGTTCAGGCGGGGGACACGCTCCGTGTGACCGAGCCTGCCGGAACCTTCACCCTCGACTTTGATTGCGAGGCCTCTCGCCGGTACGTACTCGTCGCGGGTGGGGTGGGCATCACGCCGCTCATCAGCCTGGCCGAGACCATCCTGCGCGCGGAGCCCCAAAGCCAGGTGATGCTCCTCTTCGGCAATCGCAGCCCAGAGGAGATCTGCTTCCGTGCCCGGCTTGCAAATCTTGCGGTCACGTTTCCGGAGAGACTTACCGTGCGTCACGTACTCGAGGGGCCGCCTTCAGGCTTGGAAGCGTGCGCCGGGCGGCTCGATGGCGCGCGGGTACTGGGTCTCATCGGTACGCCGGACGCCGACCTCTACTTGCTCTGCGGGCCGCAGCTCATGATGGAAAGCATCAATGCCGCGCTCCGCGGTGCGGGTGTTGGCGCCGATCGAATCCGCACCGAGCGCTTCGCTTATGCCGTACCGGGAACCAGCAGGCTTCCCACGGAGCCGCGCGGCGTTCTTTTCGCCGCGAGCGGAAAAGTCGCGACTGCGCAGCCTGGCCAGACGCTGCTTCAGGCGGCGAACCACGCCGGGGTCGCCCTGCCCTTTAGCTGCACCATGGGTGGCTGCGGTGCTTGCAAGGTCCGCCTGAAGAGCGGAAGTGTGGTCATGAGCGAACCCAACTGCCTGACAGAGCGAGAGCGCGATCAGGGCTTCGTGCTCACATGCTGCGCGTACGCGGAGAAAGACGTGGTCATTGAAGGTTACTGAGGCGCCCCGACACGGACGCGTCGAAGAGCGCAACCATCACATTCACCAGGGGAGATGAGTCATGCTTTCGGAGAGAGCGCTAAAGACTGTGCCTCGGCAGGCACGAAGCCGGATTGAGGACGTTTTCGATGCGATCGCGATGGCCTGGCAGTCCAGCAACAAGAAAGTGATGGTCGGCATGCTGCCCTCCGTCGCGCGCGGCCTCTTGCTCCAGAAGGGGAAGCAGGGTGATCCGGTGCGGATGCGGGCGAGCCATGATGCCTATTTTGATTTCCGCTACCAGGGCGACTATCCCGAGATGTACGAGCTCTACCGGCGTGCGATCAAGAACCAGTGGGACGGCGACACGCAGCTCGACTGGTCGACGGATGTCGACCCCTTGAATCCCGAAGTGCCGCTCTTGCCCGACGCAATCATCCCGATTCCGGGTCTCGAGGCATATGGAATCCGCCTCGATCCGAAGGAAAAGCGACGCTTCGTGCACGATATGACCTCATGGATGCTGAGCCAGTTCATGCACGGCGAGCAAGGAGCCCTGTATGCCTCGGCGCAGGTCACGGAGAGCGTGCAGTGGACCGACGGAAAATTCTACGGGGCGACGCAGGTGATGGACGAGGCTCGTCACCTGGAGGTATTCCTCCGATATCTCGAAACCAAGCTCAACAAGCTTTACCAGGTGAACGACAACCTGTTCACGATCATGGATAGCCTGATGACGGACTCGCGCTGGGATATGAAGTTCCTGGGCATGCAAATCATGATCGAGGGTCTGGCGCTCGGTTCCTTCAACACCCTCTACCACTCGACCTCCGAGCCGCTGCTGAAGGAGCTGCTCCGTTACGTCATTCAGGACGAGGCACGCCACGTGCACTACGGCGTCCTCGCTCTCAAGCGGCACTTCGCCGAATTCGATGAGAAGGAGCTCCGCGAGAGGGAGGATTGGGCGTTCGACGTGGCGATCCTCATGCGCAATCGCTTTCTCGCCCACGAGCTGTATCAGGAATGGTTCGAGGGCATCCTTCGCCGCAAGGAGTGGGATCGTGTGATGCTCGAAATGCCCTACATGCAGCGCTTCCGAAACCTCATGTTCCGGCGACTCATCCCGAACCTGGAGTACATCGGGCTCTTTTCTCCACGCATCCAAAGTCACTACGCACAAGCGAGCCTCATCGGGTTTGCGGGAGGCCGAAACGCCGCCCAGCTCACCGCTGAAGACCTCCTCGAAGAGGCGTGTTGAAAACGGGTCCCGGCTGGCCCGGAGCCGGGTAAGCGATGGAAGCGCCGATCGAGAAGAAACCTGTCGGGAGGCGAGACCATCCCGGCACCTCACCTCTTGTCGAGAGGCAACACGCTTAGAGCCCGAGGCGGCACCCCGCTTCGGGCTCCTTGCAGACGAGTCCGGTCTAAAGCCCTGCCAATACTTCGCGTGTGTGCTTGCGCAAGAGCGCCGCCAGGAGCGTGTTCGTAATGGGAAGGGCACGCTCCACGGCCAGGCTCGCCTCGGCCGCAGAGGCCTCGGAAAAGCCGGCGGCAACTCTCGGCACCACTTCTCGCACCGCGGCCTCGACCGCGCGGCTGTAAGGCGCCAGGTCGGAAGGTTTGAATCCGCGCTCGGGGCCGAAACCGATGTCGCGCAGCCGCGCCCAGGTCTCGATCACGACCGCGTCCTCTTCGGAGACCGTAGCCGTGCGGCCGGATCCGTGAATGTCGATCAGCCCTGCCGAGCGCAACGACTCGATCTCCTGGCGAGAGACCCGACTTCCTGCCGCTTCCCGGATCGAGATCCGATGGACTGCTTCGGGGTGCGCCCAGCCCCCAAGCCCGAGGCGAAGACTGCGCAAGACCTCCTCCTGCTCACGCGTGAAGCCCGGCCGGGCGTTGCCGTCGAGAATGGCCTTGATGGCTTTGAGCGGGAGAAACTGCCGTTCGCGAAGTTCTCGAATCCCACGAAGCCGCTCCAAGTGCTCCTTGTCGTAGAGCGCAGTATTTCGACCGGTCTTGTGTGGCGGCGGGAGGAGACCTTGAGCGAGATAGAAGTGAATCGTTTCGCGCGGAAGGCCGCTCTCGCGGATCAAATCGCGCATGCGGAGCATGCCGCGATCGGCAGCGGCCGCCGGCGGGATCCTCCGCCCCGCTGCCGCATGCCCTCGCGCTCGACTTTTCATACGAAGAACACTACCTCTGTAATTTGTGTGGTGCCACTCGATAATGCACATATGTTACGGACGCGGCCCCACAGCCTCACACCTCTCCAAAGCCCGCACTTCTTTCCCAGCGCAAGGGTGCACACTTCCTGGAGGGCTACTCACAATGGTGCACGCTACGCGCAGGCGGGCGCTAACCGTGGCGCCGAGGACGAAAAGTCAGCGCGAGCATCTGTCTGCGGCCGCATGGCGATCCGCCACGACTCGCTTCCCGAGGTGCGGACTGGGCGCCACCGATGCAAGGTCAGCCTCTGCCTGGGGCGATGGCCCCGCTGGAAGGGGAGACTCCCCGGTAGAGCAAGTCCACGGAACCGAAGATCTCGAGCTCCGCGGTCCTGCCTCCCCGTCTACTTCTCTTCCATTCCCCGGTCTACGTATTCTCGTCGCACGCCGGTCACGCCGTGCTTCACGAAGAACAGCGGAGTCGCGTCGCGATGCCTCGACGACTCACGATCGACTGCACTTTGTCGGCCCCGCGCTCCCAGCGGTAGCGTCATCTTGCGGCAACCTATGGTCCGCAGACGCCAGGGACGATCAAGCGGCCTTCCGAGCGGCTCCCGGTGTCGGCTTCCCGCTCGTGCTCCGCCTGTGCGTCTCGGAAGTCGAGTAGTGCCGGACTCATCGCGTGGGGACGTCGTGCCGATTCTGCACAGCCGCAAAGGGAGCAGCCCCCTACGCTGGCCCCCGCGACAGAGAGAATCCCGAGGGTCCGGGGTGCCATCGCTCGCGCGCATCATCCCTCGGAACTTCGACGCGGATCCCCAAAGCCGCGTTGGGAAGGATTCTGCTTGAACGCTCCCGATCGCATCGCCGCCGCTTTCGCCACGCTCGCCCTCCTCGCGCTTGTGGTCTCGCCGGCGGCCCTCGCCGAGGAGGGTGGCTTCGGCCACTTGAACTTGCGAAGCCGCAGCCGACGCAGCCTAGCGTCGCGGCGTCGTAGGGACAGTTGGGCGGTGCGAGAGCACTCGTCGAACTGACCGACGCGAACCGCACCCGCGAGCTACAGAGCTTGCGAGCTCTACCGACGCTGCATCCCCATGGAATCTGTTTTCTCACCTTCCAGGCGGGGATCCTCTGCTCCACCCCTCGATCTCATGCGTGCCAGCGGTCTGTGAGTAAGGCTCTGGTGCGACGACGCGCGTAAGGAGCATACGGCCGCGAGCGCCCTGCCCTCAAATCGCGGCGCTCAGCCCGGCATGCGCTCGAAGACAGGAACACCCTCCGGCACGTGGTGGAAGCTCTGCTTGTCGATAGTGAAGATCACCATCTGGGGCGCACCGTAGACCCTGGGATCGTCGAGCGTGCCTACCTTGAGGATTACGGCGCCGGGAAGGCCGGGAGACCTCGCTAAGATGTGCGTTCCGCATTCGGCACAAAACTCGCGCGTCACCGGATTGCTGAGATCACTACGGCTAAATCGCTTGGGTGAACTCTTGGTGTACGCGAAGCTCGCCGCCGGCATGGCTATGACGGCATTGGGATGGCCGCCGGAGATGTACTGGCATTCCCGACAATGACACTGTCCCTTGAAAAGCGGATCGCCCTCCGCCAAGTACCGCAACGCGCCGCAATAGCATCCACCCTCAAGTCTCATCGTTCTCCTCCAGTGTCTACCGGTCCCCGGTTGAGCGGCCGGGTGTCTGCGATGCCCCCAGTATCGTCCGTTGGCCGGCTGTGTGACAACTCTTCTCCCATTTGCGCCGGCTACCCGTGAGACGTTAGCCGGCGCTACCCCGCCCTCGGCGCGCTCGCAGCTCCGCCAAGGGGTTGAGGAACACTCGAAACAGCGACCAGGATGAGCGGATCTCTTCGCGAGTCCTCGAGCGTGCGACGACCTCTAGCCTAATGCCGTCTGGATCGGAGAAGAACGTCGCGTAATAGTCGTCGTTGTACTCGGGATATTCCCGTGGCTCCGTCGCAGCGACGCCAAGCCTGGTCAGTTCTCGGTGCGCTTCGTCCACGGGGCCGCGGTTCGCGACCTGGAAGCATACGTGGTGCAGGCCGGGAGAATATGGGTCGTGATGCGCTGTGCTGCTTCGAGCCTGGCGGATCGTGTACTGGAGGCGCCGGTTGAAGTAGTGAGCGTGCGGATCCCCCCCGATCGCGCTGTCCCCCTTACGGAAGCCGAGCCGCTCCATGATCGCGTCATAGAACCTTTCGGAGCGCCGAAGATCGGAAACCGTGATGTACAAGTGATCGAGACCGAGGACCTCTACCGCCATGTGCCCATCTGAGTTTTCACGCTTGGCCCTGGTGATCCGAGGTGCTGGCCCACGCACAGCGTGCCAGCCTGACAGCACTAGCTTCCCACACCTGCCAGCCGTTAGACCAGTAGGAAGGCTTGATCCGACCCCAAGCCCTGGGAGCCGCGCCAGCCGCGGCTCCGCCTCCCTGATCCCGTGAAATGGCACGAGGCGACGGCGGAGCCCGTCCGCGTCTTCGAGGGATGGCGCGATGCCTGCGAGGAGGAACCGACGACCCGGCGGGCGCCGAACCGAGGCTGGGCGAAAACCAGTCGATCCCGGCCGACCGCTCGCACGGCCAGTGATGGTGCGCCTCGCCGAGGACGACTTCGCGGCGATCAAGAATACCCCCGGAGACGAGGGTCTCGGCGCTTTCATTCGCAGGATCATTCTTGACGCCGTGGGCAGCCGCCGGAGACGGCTGCGTCCGTCGGTCACACAAGAGTGACTGTGAACGCGGAACATCCACACGGGCGGCGATCCCGAGGCGGCGCCTAGGCGAGGACCGTCCCCTTGACGCACGGGCGACGGTCGGGCCATGTTTGAATCGTTCACCGGCCACTCGATGGCTCGCTTGTCGGCCGCTGGGCGAGGTGGCCTAGGGAAGTCGGATGGTCGCGCTCTACACAACCCCGCTCTCCGCCAATGGTCGGAAGGTCCTCGCCGTTAGCCACCACTTGGGGTTGGCGCCCGAGATCCGGCTCGTCAACGTGTACCGAGGGGAGGGTCGTTCGGCAAAATATCTGGCGATCAATCCATCGGGCAAGATTCCCACACTCGTTGATGGAGAGTTCACTCTGTATGAGTCGAACGCGATCTTGCAGTACCTCTCCGAGGCACACGGGGAGTACCGGCTCTGGTCCCGAGAGCCAAGGCAAGAGCCGCAATCGCATGGTGGCTCTTCTGGGAGTCCGCACACTGGCAGCCTGTGCTAACCGCTGTTCTTTCCTCTTTCGTCGGCCCCCCAGAGGTATTGCCTCGTCCCCTTGCCGATATCGATTGAGACAGCGAACTACTTGAACCACTTCTCAATACCCTTGAGATGAACCTGAGGGTTCATCCCTTTCTCACCGGAGAGACCGTTACAATTGCCGACTTCTCCGTCGCGGGAATGATGACGTACTTCCGCGCCGCGCACTTTCCATTCCGCAAAACTCCCTCTCTCAGCGGATGGTACGCTCGGATCGAGGCGTTAGATGCTTGGCGATCGACTGAAACAGCGCTGTGGAGGGCGGATACCTCATAGACTTCAGAGTCAACTCAAGCGATGGCGCTCACACTGGCGGCAGAACGCACACTGCCGCTGGTGACAGCAGCGTATGAGATCGTGGCTCGGGTGTTGCGCCGCCGGCAGTAACCGGCCGCTGCGCAGCCCGAGCCTCCGATGCCGGGCGCGGCAGGATAGTAATGATATGGCACGTCAGTAGCGTCCGACACGCGTGGTAGAGCCTGCTGGCAAGTCAAAGGCTGGCAAGGGATTTCATGCCGGGTGAAGGTGTTAACGATTTGAACGGGCAGCGTGCGTTTCGGGATCCTTTTCGGAATTTCCGGGGGGGATTCG
>DATFYN010000444.1:0-2718 GCA_035315025.1 Myxococcota bacterium | reverse complement strand
GCACGATCTGCGCCTCCACGTCCATGAGGGCAGCGCGATCGAAATCTCCGAAGCTCTCGGCGCCCGCGGGCTCGACCGGCCGGATCTCGTGCTCTCCGGAATCCCCTTTTCGACCATCCCGCGCGAGGTCGGCCTCGCGATCCTCCGGCGCGTGAACGAGGTCCTCGCGCCGGGCGGCCGCTTTGTGGCCTACCAAGCGCGCGACCGCGTCGAGGTGCTCGGGCGGCAGGTGTTCGGCAAGCCCCGCGTACAGCTCGAGCTCTTGAACGTGCCCCCGATGCGCGTGTATCGCTGGGATCAGCCGATCGCGCCTGGTATCTAACCCTGCTCGGGGATGCGGCGGCGGCTACTCCGTCTCTCCGCGCTTGATCTGATGCGAAAGCCCCGCTCGAGCGACGCCTGTAACACCCGCTCGCGTTACCGTCCCAGGCCCAAATCGCGCCGCGAGGGCATCGACTGCCTGGTTGAGTCGCATCCGACGATCCTCGGGTTCCACGGGAGAAAATAGCCCGAGCTGTCGACTGCTCGTGCTTGCCAGATTGGTCACCCCCACGCCCAAGAGCCGAACGGCCTCCTGGAGTTCGGTCCGGGCGAGGAGGGCGCGCGCGACGCGGGCAATCGCCTCTCCGTCGTCCGTACCGTGGGCCAGCGTCTCGCGACGGGTGAGGAGCGCGAAGCCCCTTGGACCGGGAGCACGCCGACGCCCGAGCTTGAGCTTTAAGACGACGGTCCGGGCCACCAAGCCCTCCTTGCGCAGCCGCCGGGCCACCGACTCCGCATGCACGAGGAGGGTGGTCTCGAGCACCGCGCGGTCCGCCACGTCGTACTCGAAGGTGCTCTCCTCGCTGAGACTGATGGCTTCCCGGAAGGGCTCCACGTCGCGTAAGTCTCGTCCCTGCGCAAGGCGTGCGAACGCCGCACCCCAATCTCCAAGCACGGGGCGCAGCCCCGCTACGTCGGCGCGCGCCAGATCACCCACGGTTCGATATCCCGCCGCGACAAGCCGCGCCTCAGTCACGGGCCCGACTCCCCAGAGCCTGCCGACCGGGAGCGGTGCGAGGAATGCCTCGACCTCTCCCGAGCGCACTTCGATCAGGCCATCGGGCTTGGCAAGGTCGCTCGCAATCTTCGCCACCAGCTTGACCGGTGCGATCCCGACCGAGACCACGAGTCCGGTCTCCTGGTGCACGGCAGCGCGCAGCCGCTTGGCGACTTCGGCCGCTGGGCCGAGCAGGCGCTCGGTACCCGTCAGGTCGAGAAAGGCCTCGTCGAGGGAGAGCCCCTCTACGCGCGGCGCGAACCGACGGAAAATCTCGAAGATCCGCCGCGACTCCCGCGCATAGCGCTTCATGTCCCCGGCGATGAATATGGCATCCGGACAGCGCTGCCGCGCTTCGATCCCCGGCATGGCGGAGCGCACACCGAAGCGCCTCGCCTCGTAACTCGCTGAAGCCACGACGCCGCGACGCGATGCACCCCCCACGACGACGGGTCGGCCCCGGAGCTCGGGTCGATCACGCTGCTCGACCGATGCGTAGAAGGCATCCATGTCGGCGTGGGCGATCACGCGCTCTTGCCGGTCCCGCAGCCAGGCGCGCGTTTCGCTCATGCCGCTCCGTCGGCAATGGTGCTCACGAACTGGCCGATCGCCCTGCCCACCTGTTCGGGCTGCTCGAGCGGCGCAAAGTGCGTCGCGGCCGCGACCTGTTGGATCTCGAGGCGCCTTGCGCGGCTCGCGAGTCGCAGGGCGAGGGCTTCGGGAATTGCGCTCTGTTCGGCGCGCAGGAGAAGGACAGGTACGGAGATCTCGCCTGCTTCACGCCACAGGTCGAGAGCCGAAGCGCCCTCATAGATCCATGCCTCGACCTCCGGCGAGCAGCGCAGCTCGACTCCGCCCTCGCGCGCGGCAAGACCACCGGCCACGAAAGCGTCCAAGGCGGCCGGTGCAAAGCCTGAGTACGGAAAGCGCGCCACGAGCGTTTGGCGAGCGTCCTCCCGGCTCTTGAAGCTCGCCCGGCGCCGTCGCGCGCGCTCCGCCATCCCTCGGCTCCCAGCAAAGGAGTCGAGTTCGGCACCTGCGGCCGGAGGATCGAAGAGCACGGGCTCGATGGCGACGACGCCGCGCACGAGCTCCGGTCTCCGGGCGGCGGCCACGAGGGCCGCTGCGCCGCCGCTCGAATGCCCGACGAGGATCGCGCCCTCCAGCTCCGCGCACGCTTCGACGAGCGCGACGGCATCGTCGGCGAGGCGCGGCCATGCATATTCCCGAGCTTCTCGAGGCGCGCTCGTCCCCCCGTGGCCACGCGCATCGGCGGCGAGTGCGCGCCGACCCGCCGCACCCGCTGCGCACGCCGAAAGCCACGCAGGACCCCAGACGTCGGCGCAGAAGCTCGTCGCGTGAAGCAGCAGCACGGGGGGACCGGCGCCCGGCCACTCGAGGGCTCGAAACTGCATCCCGCCCGCATCGATTTTGATCTCGTGGGGCCCGCTCGGCATGCGCAAAGTCTATCCGCCGGAGTGTAGCTGCGCATGGATCGTCGCGTCCGTATCGGCTTCTCGCCGAGGAGCGGGGACCCGTCCTGCGCGGGAGGAGCCCACGAGGAATCGATCCCACGTTCGGTGTGGGCTTCGCGCTCGTGCGTCCCTCGTGCTTCACGACCGTCTCCCGAGGCTCCGCTCGCTCACCCCATGGCCGCGCGGCTAGACTCGCCCCCGCAT
>DATFYN010000443.1:0-4173 GCA_035315025.1 Myxococcota bacterium | reverse complement strand
TGGACGTGAAGAAGCCTGCGTCGTTCCAGGCTCAGCACGACGAACACGTAGAGCAGCCGGAAGGTTGCGGTCGGCACCACCGCGAAGTCGATGGCGACGGCTTCTCGGAGATGATTCTGGAGGAAAGTCCGCCAACTCTGCGAGGGAGGCTTGCGGTGTCGGGGCAGATACTTGGAGACCGTCGACTGGGCGAGCGTGGACCCCAGCTTGAGGAGCTCGCCGTGGATCCGGGGGGCTCCCCAGGTGGGGTTTGAGCGATGCATTTCCAGGATCAGTTCCCGAATCTTGGCCTCGATCTGCCGGCGGCCTGGCGGCCGGGATCCGCTCCTCCAGCGCCAGTACCACCGGAAGCCCTGCCGGTGCCATCGGATCACCGTCTCCGGCCGCACGAGCACAAGCGCTTGGCGCCAGCCGGGCCAGCAGCGCGACAACGCCGCCCAGAGGATCCGATCCGACGTCCGGAAACGGACTCTTCGCCCCGTGCGTTGGCGCTCGAGTACGAGAAGCTGGTGGCGAAGAGCTATTATCTCGGCATGGAGCTCGGCTCGGCGCCAAAGGAGACCCCGGAGCGCGCCGAGAGGGGCCAAGAGGGCGGGCGGCAGCATCGAAACCACGTTGACCCACCCTTCGAGAAACATCAATGTCTACAAGGCGATCGAGTTCTCGGAAGGCACTAGGGCCCATTATTTTGTCTTGCCCCATGTGGCGGTTACCGCGGAGTGGCGGCTCCACCACATTTCGAATGCCGGCCTCCGCCAGCCGAATAGCGGAATCAACGATAGTCTCTTCCTGCTGGGGGCCTCGTTCTTCGTACGGTGAGACTCAGGTGCGGAGCTTTTCTTCTGGTTCTTAATTATAGGGATCGAAGAGGTCAGATCACATCGTAATGTAGAGCGAAGGCGCTCGGGGTATGGTCATCATGGACGCCGGCTTTGTGTCTGCTCTCGCTGCATTGGCCGGATCGGTCATTGGGGGCATGACGTCTTTGGCGGCATCGTGGCTGAGTCAGCACACCCAAGTCAGAGCGCAGCAGATTGCATCTGACAAGACCAGGCTGCAAACGCTGTATGCAGACTTTATTGAAGAGGCATCGAAGGGGTACGCGGATGCCCTTGTAACTCAGCTCGCCGAGGCCAGCCAGGCAGCCAAGCTCGTGAGAATATACGCTCTGGAAAGCAGGATACGCGTTCTATCGTCGCCAAGTGTCAGAGCAGCCGGCCAAAAAGTGATGCGAATGATCGTCGAAACTTATCTCGCGCCGAACAAGACCATTAGTGAACTGCGGAACATGTTACTCGGTGAAGGAATGGATCCCCTGCAGGAATTTAGCGAAGCATGCCGGGACGAGTTGCAGAGGTTTGGACCCGCATAGGCCAATTGCACGCCGGTGAAGAGTTCGCTCGCAAACGCCCGGAATCAGGCATGTAGGAGCTCCCGCTTCCGTCTCCCGCCCACTGCGTCTTGGACTGCGTCGCAGGTCTTACCCTACACGAGTCTGCCGTCAGCAAGACGGCCTGCAGTTCGACAGATGTGACGCGTCGGCGACCACTCCACGAGTGCAAGCAGCCCCCCCCTTGCAACCGCGCAACACCGCAACACTCGCCTGGCTCCGGTCTCACCCTCGCGCAGTATGCAGCGGCCAAGCAGCTACCTGAGGAGTTCCTCGCCAGGCTTGGCTTGCGGGAGGTGCCGTATTTCCGCGGCGTAACCTCGCTGGAGATCCCGTACCGCGACACCGATGGCCAGGACGAGCCGTGCGCTATCGGCTGAGGCTCGACAAGGACCCCGAGGGCGACGACCGGTTCAGGTGGAAGAAGGGCGCGAAGATCATTCCCTACGGACTCTGGCGTCTTGGGCGCTCGCTTCCGGCCGGTTACATCGTTCTGGTCGAGGGCGAGAGCGATGCACAAACGCTGTGGTCTCACGACCTTCCTGCACTCGGACTACTGGCACCAGCACGTGGCGTGACGAGTGGGCGGCGTTCTTGGATGACTTTGGGGTCGTCTATTTTGTCGTCGAGCCCGACAGTGGCGGCGAGACGCTCTCTGCCGAACTCGCAACGTCGCCGCTCCGCGACCGCCTGCGCTTCATCTCCCTGGCGCCCTACAAAGACGTGAGCGAGCTGCACATCGCGAACCCCGAGGGCTTCCGCGCGGCCTTCGACGCCGGCGCCGCCGGAGTCGCGCTGTGCGCGACCTTTGGTCCTCCTACGAACTATACCCCGGGCGAAAGAAGCCCTGAGGAAAAAACCTGCGCTATCGCCGGCGGTAGAAGGTCAAAACGGTTGTTCGCTGGCTCCAGAACTACCGGCGCGCTTAGTCACCCGATACGAGCGCCATGCCGAGAACTTCCTCGCCTTCCTCGACCTTGGATGCATCACAGCGACCAGGGCTGCCAGTACACCTCGATCGCGTTCGGAGCGCGCTGCGCACAGTGGGGAGTGCGGCCGTCGATGGGAAGTGTTGGCGATGCCTACGACAACGCGATGGCCGAGAGCTTCTTCGCGACGCTGGAGTGCGAGCTGCTCGATCGGCACCGTTTTAATAATCAGTACATAGCATAGGCTATACTCGGGGCACGAAAGAACGATCTACCACCGACCACATCGTGAACGGGATCGTGGTCATCGACGGGCCCCGGGATGTGAATGCGGCGTGGAACGTGGCTCTCCTGCTGGGACCAGGCGACGAAGTCGTCGAGCTCGGCGGGGTTCAGCATGATTTTCATCTCGTCCGCTCGGCAGCGCTCTGCGCACGTGGCGCAGATCACGATTTCTCGCCGCCGAGCAACGCCTGTTTCGCGGCGGAGAGCTCCTTCAGTTTCTCCTTGCTGACCTTCGGGTAGCGCAGATCGAGCGCATCCAGCGCCTCGACGACTGCGGCACCGACGACGATGCGGGTAAACCACTTGTTGTCGGCGGGCACGACGTACCACGGCGCGTCGGGGGTGGCGGTGTTGCGGATTATGTCCTCATAGGCATCCATATAATCGTTCCAGAAGGCGCGCTCCTTGATGTCGTTGGCCGAGAACTTCCAATTCTTCTCCGGGTTCTCCAACCGTTCGAGGAAGCGTCTCTTCTGCTCCTTCTTGGACACGTGCAGAAAGAACTTGCGGATGATGACTCCATTCCGTGCCAGGTAGCGCTCGTAGCTGCGAATGTCCTGAAAACGTTGTGTCCAGATGTTTTTGGTGATCAGCTCGGGCGGGAGCGTCTGCTTCTCGAGAAACTCCCGGTGCACGCGTACGACGAGCGCCTCCTCGTAGTAGCTGCGATTGAAGATCCCGATGCGCCCGCGCCCCGGCACGCGCTGCATGCAGCGCCACAGGTAGTCATGGTTGAGGTCTTCCGCGGAGGGCGCCTTGAAGGAATCCACCTGGCAGCCCTGCGGATTGACGCCGGACATGACGTGCTTGATGGTGCCGTCCTTCCCGGCGGCGTCCATGGCCTGGAAGATGAGCAGCACCGCCCAGCGGTCTTGCGCGTAGAGCATGTCCTGCAGTTCGGCCAGCGCCTGGATGCCGATGGCGAGTGCTTCCTGGGCACGCGGCTTCTCCTCGGAGCCGAACTGGAGCGTGTCGCCGGAATCGATGTCTTTGAGACGGAAACCTCTGCCGTCGGTGACCCGAAATGGTTTCGCCAAGCTGCGGGCCCGCTTGATGACCTGCTTGGTATTCATTCGACACTTCCTCCCTCGAGATTCCGACCGACTCAACCCTCGCCAAATCAGGTCATCTCAAAAGGGCGAAACGGCAACGGTCCCTTGCGGTGTCATGCTTTCGATCCTTTCGTCCTCTCGTATTCCGCGGCCAGCGACGGCTCGTCGCTGCTTTGGAGTATGAACCACAGGATCCCCGGCGGCCACCTGCACGCCGATACCGGTCAGCAGGCCAATCAGTGCACTGAGCGACAGGAAGTCCTGTCGCTTCCGAAAATGTCATCGGTCACGGTTCAAGCCGCCATCCGCTCGGATCGATGATAGAGCCCGCCCACCTCCGAGAATTCAACGACGGCGCCACGCTCTCACCCATGCATCCACCGTCTCTCGGGAGCGTCCTTCTCGAGCGCCAGATGGGTGCGAACATGGTTGTAGTAGTGGGCGTAGGCTGACACGATCCGGCAGACATGCCGCTCATTGAGAGCGATCACGTGATCCAAGCACTCGCGGCGCAAGG
>DATFYN010000442.1:0-4852 GCA_035315025.1 Myxococcota bacterium | reverse complement strand
CCGAGCGATTTGGTGCAGCCGGCATCCCCAGCGACCAGCTTCGGAAACTGCGCAGTCGGGCGGCCCGTATGGCAGCTGCGCTCAGGGCTCACCGGGGGAACGAGCAAAGCTCGTTCGCGACCTCGTCGAGAAGATCATCGTCGATGAGAAAACCCTCACCATCAAGCTGCGGCGCGGCCTTCTGGTGGGCGGGGATGTCCAGTCATCCACGTCGGAGGCCGCGAGGGACAGCACTGTTGAACTGACGGCCACAGTCGCCTTCACGCGGCGCGGTGCCGAAACCAAATTGGTTCTGCCCGGATTAGCGCAGCAGACGCACAGCGCGAGATGTGATCCGGCGCTGATCAAGGCGATTGCGCGGGGGCGCGCGTGGTTTGAGGAGCTCGCGATCGGCCGCGCCCGATCTCTCCAGGTGTTGGCCAAGCGTGAAGGCATTTCCCGGCGCTACATTCGCCGTCTCGTTGGCCTCGCCTTCTTGAGCCCGCAGCTGGTCGAGGCGATCCTGCAGGGCCGGCAATCCGTCGAGCTCACCGCGACACGGCTGACCGAACTCGATCTGCCGCTCGACTGGACCGAGCAGCACAAACTGCTCGCAGGCTAAACCGCAACTCCGGACAGATGTGCCCCAGGCCGCGGCCCCACCGCGGCCGCACGTTGTTTGCAAACGATCGGAACCTTCGGGAGGTGGGACTGCATCAATGCCCGTCAGAGAGAAAGGGCGAAGGAGTCCCGGTTCGCAGCCTGCACGTCCCTTCTCACGTCCCCAGCCACCCGCAGACCGCCGCCAAAGTGCGGGGCTTTTCGCCGACAGCCCCGGGGTTCACTGCTGAGCCGGACTCGCCGCTGGAGGGAAAGGGATTCGAACTCTCGGTCCCGTGACTGCAGAGACCTACCGGGGTCGACCACCCCGGCAGTGCTGTGGCGGAGCGAAGGGAAGGAGAAGTCGGACTAACGCGATTGATCTCCCAGCGCCGAGCCGTCCCGACATCGAGCGAGACAGCGCCTCGCCCTCATGCGACCGTGCAGCTGACTCTCTGGTGGAGGGAGATGGATTCGAACTCTCGGTCCCGCGTGAGATGGGCTACGGTTTCGAGCCTGCGCCTTGTGGCCTCTGTGACTGTTCGCGTTCCGTCAAAGGGACCTCCTTTGCGAGAGGGACCGAGGGTTCGAATCCGCTCCCTCCAGCGAAGAATCTGCTGCAAACCCGCTAGGGGCCGGGCCGGTCGAATTCCTCAAACCCCGGCTAGGGCATTGTTCGTCGCACACCGGCTGGGCGTTGGGGGCGCCGTCGGCAGAGACGCGCCGACAAGGCCAAACGGCTCGGCATCCTGGTCTGGAAGTCTGGCAAGCCTGCCCCGGCGCAGGTAGGGGGCGGCGCGTAAACGCCGCCGCAAGTCCCCGGAATTCCCGCCCTCGACCCAAAGGCGTCATCGACTCCTCGCGGAAAGATCGACTGGTTCTGCCCTTTCCTCCGTCGTCTCGACCGCCAGGGTCTTCGCCCACGCCGCCTCGACGAAAGGCCTCGGCGAGCTCGGATTTGCGGGAGAGCTGGCGCACGATTTGCTCGGCCCAGGCGGCCAGCGCCTCAGCGATCGGTTTGGATCGCTGCTGGCGTTCTCGTCGTCGGAAAGCCAACGATGGTCGACGCCGATGATTTGCCACCCAAGCGTCCAGAATGCCTAAGCCGGCTTGCACCGCGCCGCGGCTATCTGGCGGGGATCAGCAGCCTGCAGCGGCGCAGTACTGAGCCGACGCAGCATGGCCAGCGCTGATCGTAAAATGCGCCGCCTCGAATCATCTGAACCTCAAGTTCTCACGGCTTAGCTCGTTGATCGACCGACAGCCCATCAGCTTCATGTCGCGTTCGATCTCATTGTGGAGATTTTGAAGGGCTCTTTCGACGCCGACCTGCCCCGCGGCCGCGAGGGCATACAGATAAAATCGGCCTCCCGAACACGCTTTCGCGCCCAGGGAGAGGGCTTTCAAAACGTGGGTGCCACGGCTAATTCCCCCGTCGCAAATCACATCTATCCTGTCGCCGACAGCATCGATGATCTCGGCGAGCTGGTCGAATGGGCTCCTCGACCCGTCGAGCTGACGTCCGCCGTGATTGGACACCATGATAGCGGTCGCACCGATGTCCAGAGCACGCTTTGCGTCCGCTACACTCATGATGCCTTTGAGGCAGAATTGTTTGCCCCATTTCTTTCGGACACTCTCGGCATCTTTCCAGTTCATCGATTGGTCGAGCATCGTGCTAAAATAATTGCCGACAGATACCGAGACATTCGAACCCTCCTTCACATAGTCTTTGAGCTGAGGCAGCGCAAACTTCTCGTGCGTGAAGTAGTTGACCGCCCATCTCGGGTGCACGGCGAAGCTGAGGAGACTCTTAAGAGTCAAGCGCGGTGGTGAAGTGAAGCCCGTCCGCAAATCACGCTCTCGATTTCCCCCCGTGATCGTGTCGACGGTCAGTGCCAGCACGTCAAAATTCGCGGCGATGCACCGCTCGATCATACTGCCAGTTAACCCTCTGTCCTTATGGAAGTACAGTTGGAAGAGCTTCGGCGTGCTGATTGCGGAACCGATCTCCTCGACGCTCACCGTCCCCAGAGAGGAAACGCCGAACATGGTGCCAAACTTCTCCGCGGCTTTGGCGACCGCCCTTTCACCGTCATGATGGAACAGCCGCTGAAGCGCTGTCGGTGAGCAGAACAAACAAGGGCATCTTCAGTTTCTGCCCCATGACAGTTGTCGACATGTCGATGCTTTCGACCCCTGCGAGAACGTTGGGCACCAGATCGCATCGTTCGTAGGCCTCGGTATTTCTTCGATAGGTGACCTCATCGTCTGCCGCCCCGTCGATATAGTGGAAGATGGGCCCGGGTAGTCTCCGCCTTGCCATCAAGCGAAAATCCCTGATGTTGTTGCATTGATCGATGCGCACGGGGCTCCTCCATCCTTGCGGGCGAACCTCGCAGCTAGTGCGAGAAATGATCGGCGGCATTGCAAATCTCCCGTGCCGCGCGTTCGCGTGAATTCATCGTGGGGTGAGCAGCGACAGCGGCCAAATGTACGATTGCGCGAACACCAGCATGCCAACCAGTACAGCGAGGGCAAGACGGATTGGATCGTAGGCACCCACAGCAGACCGTGTGCGATTCTGTGCCCACGGCTCCGGGGGGTATAAACTTATCGCCTAACTCGGATGCCGCACTCTGCTTGGCTTACGAGTTTGTATGGGTCTTTCAGGGAGGAAGAACGATGCCCAGGATTGCTCATTGTAGCTGCGGCTCGCTGCGGGTGGAAACCACGGGCGAACCCGCCGCCGTCGTCGCTTGTCACTGCCTCGAATGTCAGCGACGCACAGGCGCACCCTTCGGCGTCGGTGTCTATTTCGAGAAGGCCCAGGTTCGAGCCGAAGGAGCCAGCAAGGTCTACATTCGCGAGGTCCAGGAGGGCCGGAAGGTCCGGTTCCGTTTCTGTCCAGAATGCGGCACTACGGTCTATTGGGACTTGGATCGGCGACCCGACCATATTGGCGTCGCTTTCGGTGCATTCGCCGATCCTTCTTTCCCCGCGCCGACGCGATCGGTCTGGGAGGAATCGCGGCATTCGTGGGTCGCCTTTGGGCATGATCTCGAGCACTTCTCACAAGCGGCACCAGTCGCCCGGCCCGCTGGCTGATTTCGGGCGATAGCAAGACCGGGCCGTTGTGGGATCAGGGCGTCTCAGTCCTCATCGGACTATCTGTTCTGCGTGAAGCCGAAGTATGCGAGGGCACCGGGCACAAGAACGCCCAGCCAACTCACCCAGAAAGGAATGCTCAAGCCGCCGATCTCCACCTGCCATCCAAAAATGATCCGCAGCAGATGCATTATCGCCACGATGAGAAACAGCGTGGCGGTGACCGTCATATAGGTGTTTCGGTTCAATCGGCCTGCCTTTACGCCTCGCGCCCAACAACCTCCGACAATAGCTTACGGCTGCGAGTTGCGCGATCACTGCTGAGATAGCCTCGCTGGCGGAGGGAGAGGGATTCGAATTGTTGGTCCCTCGCGGAAGGGAAAAGTGCCAGAGCGATTGAAAGGGGCCGGCTCAAAACCGTCGTCGCTTTTATGGGGGACCGAGGGTTCTAATCCCTCTCCCTCCACCGGCGAGATCCGCTCCACGCAGGTCCGCTCGCCAGCGCTAGCCGCGTCGGCGACGTTCGTCGGATCGACGAGCCGGAGCATGTCGCCAAGCGACGAGGCCGAGGTTGCCGTTCGTGAGCCCGTGCGCGCTAAGGTGTAGTACGCTCAGGCGAGGGAAGGCCAGTACGCAAATGATACGATATTGTCCGCGAGGCTGAGGAGATCGCATGGCGGCGAAAGAGCGAATCATCTTCCAACCATATACGACGGGTCGGGATAACAACGTGCTGCCCGGTCAGGCAGTGCTTTGCCGAAACCCAGAGGACGCTCAGCGGCGCGCCGAGAAGGCCATGGCGGGCGGCCGTATCGTGGGGGCCCACATCCTCCGAGTTCTCGATGATGAGGCGGCGGGCGACTATGGCGAACCCGAGTACCTCGCCGAATTCGGCAGAGTGCCCGGCGATAAATCGGACGCCCTGTGACCTGCGGCAGCGCCGTCGAACGGGGCGGTTTCGAAACCGTTGTCCCTCTTACGGGGGACCGAGGGTTCGAATCCCTCTTCCTCCAGCGGAGAGTCTGTAGGTCAAGAACCCCGGCTTTCCGCGCGGGTGTGCGCGGCTGGCTTGGCGAGCGGGTCGGCAGAGACGCGCAGGGCGTGTCGATGCCGCGCCAACCGGCGGCAATATCTCTGTCGGGCCATATTCCAGTACCGCAATGCC
>DATFYN010000441.1:0-2038 GCA_035315025.1 Myxococcota bacterium | reverse complement strand
CGTTCGGCGCGCCATCACTGTGCCCCAAACTGGGGAATTGAATCGCCAACGGCGGAAATAGATCTTTTCGAGGAGCAGAGTTCCCGGAAAACAAGGTGGCAGTGGCTCGCGATCGATCTTCGTCTCGTTTTCAAGCTCATCCAACGACCGATATGCGTTGAATACGAAAGCAGCAGAAGGATAGGTGTCGAGCGCTCCGGCCCACTTCTCGAGCAAGCGTGCGTCGTAGACGTCGCCGTCGTGGAGATTGGCGACGTATTCGCCTTGCGCCTCGCGGATGCCGGCATTCAGGTTCCCTGGCATCAGGAGGTTCTGATTGTTCCGTCGATAACGGACACGACTATCGAGTGCCTCGTACTTTCGTCCAATCTCCTCAGTATTATCGGGGGAGCAGTTGTCGCTGACGATCAGCTCGAAGTCTGGATTGGTCTGCACCAAGATCGAATCGATTGTCCGCGCAAGGAGGTGCGCCCGCTTGTAGGTGGTGAGAACGACACTGATCTTCATGTCTTTATCGCGCCCACCAACTGGGCGGCACGTTCCGCTCCATTTCGATACAAGATCGGACGGCATGGCGGCGTCTGGATACATGATCGGAACGCCGCGCCACACCCGGTAGACGGCATGGCAGTCTGTGCATTGCAGCGCGTCCGGCCTGACCGCAAGCGGCGCGTTGCTGCAGCGCACGCACTCCGGCCGGCACCGGGGTGGTGCGGGATGATGCCTCGCGGCCATTGCTCCCGCGCAGGGCATTGTGTGCTGTGGTCACCATCCCCCGATCAGACACCAGGACGCCCCTAAAGGTCAATGGCGGCCAACATCGCGACTCCCGCGCGTGAATATTTCTCGGGCGCTCTCGCCCGGCGGATTCGCGGCTGGGCTCGGCCCCGGCCAGTAGCCCAAGGCCCGGTGCCCGCGGTGGGCGGGCGTGGCGGCGCGTTCGGGGTCTAGGCTCGACGCGGGGCTCGCGGGTGGCGACGGAGAGACCGCTGCCTCGGCACTGCTCACTCTTGCGCCTGGCAGAAACCGTGCGGTTTTTGCCAGGGCTTCTGCGCCCAAACAGGCCCGCGCCGCGACTCGGTTTTTCGGCTCGCCGCGGGCAACCATTTCTGCCAGCTCGCTCAGTGCGCACGTAGATCTCCTCCGTTCGCTTTTTGTCGCGGCGAAGCGCCGCTGCATCGCGGCGCTCCGTGAGGGGAGGATGGGAGCTGGTGAGCGGAGCGGCTCACCGCGGGTGCCCCCGAGCGCATCTTAGCGCCGCAGGGCGTTTCTTTTGGCCCGAGCGATTCCTCGCTTCCAGCTCCCGGAACTCGCCCGGACTTTTCTTTGACACTTGCCCCCTGGACGTACCACCTAGACGTAGCGAGCGACCTCATACCGCCGAGGAGCGCAAGAAAGAGCTGAGGGGAGCTCCATAGAGAGATCCCCTCAGGACGTCGGCTGTACCCTCCCGGTTGATGAGACTGGAGGGGGTCATGACCGACTACTCGACTCTACTGCACGATCACGTCACGCTCACCTGCCGGTCGTTCGATCGGATCTTCCTGCAGGCGTACGTCCCCAAGCTCCAGGCGGTCGGGCAGGTCTGTACGTTCCTGCGCTGGCAGCGGGGATTCCGCATCCCGTCCTCCGCGGCGTTCGGCGAGATCGGCGAGGCCTACGTGCAAGCGGTTCACCGCTTTGCCGAGGACCAGGGGATTCCCGTGGTTCACTTCAAGAAGGGACAGAGCAAGGAAGCGGTTGCTCGCCCGTTTCTCGAGGCGGCGGCTCGAGAGGGCGGGGACGGCCGCGGAGGGATGATCGGAATCGCCCAGGAGAAGGCCTCGGCGTGGCGCTCCTGGAAGGCGAAGGGCCAGGAGCACGCGGCGCATCCCCCCATGGAGTGGGGGCGACAGAGGGCCTTCGTCAACCACTGCTACTTCTACCTGTGGGATCCCGACTGGGGGCCCGCGTTCTGGAAGACGAACGCCTATGCGCCGTACCCGATCTGGCTGTGGCTCAACGGTCACGAGTGGGGCAAGCGCCAGCGCGAGAAGGC
>DATFYN010000440.1:0-6827 GCA_035315025.1 Myxococcota bacterium | reverse complement strand
CCCGCACGGTCGGATCGAAGGCAGGAGTCTCCCAGCGCTGATCTCGCCCGGGCGGCTGTACGTCGTGGTGTGCGTAGAGCAGGACCGTGGGTGCGTCGCGATGGGCCGCGCGACGTTCCCCCACGACGTACGGGTGGGCATCGGGGATGCGCACCAGATCGACGCGCTCGAGCCCCGCCGCGTGGAACAGCTCCGCGACGCGCTCGGCGGAGCGCACCACGTGGCTCGGGTCGAAACCTGCCGCCGACACGCTCGGAATTCGAGCCAGGCCGATCAGGTCGGCGAGCGTCCGCTCGAAGCCGCGCTCGAGTGCGACAAGGACGGCGCTGGGAGCGGCCATGCGAGCGCGCACGGTAGCCGTTAGAGTGATGCGATGGAACCGCGTTCGTGGCGGGTGCCGGCCTTGGACGGGATCGAACTCCAAGTGCTCTCGTGGAGTGACACTGGCGTGCCGCTCGTCATGCTCCACGGCTTCGCCAATGACGCGCACGTCTGGGATGATTTCGCTCCGGCGGTGGCACCCTACTACCGGACGCTCGCGTTCGATCTGCGAGGCCATGGCGATTCGAGTCGCGATCCAGCGCTGCGCTATGACCACGAATCCATGGCGTCGGATGTGATTGCCGTGACGGAAGCGCTAAACGTGAGCCGCTTCGTCTTGCTCGGCCACTCGATGGGAGGGCGCGTCGCCATGCGGGTGGCCGGCAAGCATCCTGAGCGACTTGCCGGGCTTGTCATCGTGGATGCCGGCCCCGAACTCGACGCACGTGGCGTTTCACGGATTCGGTTCGACGCGGTGTCCGACAAACCGGCGTCCTTCGCGTCCGCCTCGGAATACGAGGTCTTCCTTTCCCGCGCCTACCCACTCGCGAGACCCGACGTCCTGGCGCGGATGGCGCGCTTCGGGCTGCGCCGCGGCACGGACGGGCGTCTCGAGCCGAAAACGGATCCGGCCTTCTTCCACGCCTGGGAGCACGAGTCTTCCGAGAACGCCGCGCGACGCGCTGCGGAGGAGACGGCGGCGCTGTGGGAGGCCCTCGCCCGCACCCCCTGTCCGACGCTCGTGGTGCGCGGCGCCGCTTCAGACGTGCTCTCCCCGGAGGTGGCGGATCGCATGGCGGAGCAGGTGCTGCCTCGCGGCTTGCTCGTCGTCGTTCCGCGCGCGGGTCACTCGGTGATGGTGGACAACCCCGAGGGTTTCCGGGAGGCAGTCACGGGTTTCGTCCTCGGCGACGCTTGACGCTAAAGTCGGTGTGTGCAGGCCCGCCGCGCGCGCCATGATGGAAACTCGGGGACCCATCGATGCCGACCTCCCGCACGCTCATGCGCTCCTCTGTGCTCCTGTGTGCCCTCCTCCTCGCTCGTGGCGCGGGCGCAGAAACCGCGATCGCGCCGACGACGCCCACCGCCGTGATCGAGCGGTTCTACAGCGTGCTTCTCGACTCCATGAAACAAGCCACCGCGCTCGGCTACGAGGGACGGCGCAGCAAGCTTGCCCCTGTGGTCGAGCAAACCTACGACCTGCCGTTCATGGCGAAGGTGGCCACCGGGAAATATTGGAAGGAGCTCGACCCCGCCGCGCAGCAGCGCTTCGTCGATACCTTTACCCGCCTCACCGTCGCGAACTACGCGGGCCGGTTTAACGGCTACGATGGGGAGAGTTTCGTCGTCGTCTCGGAAGGCGACGGCGGCCAGAACACCGCACTCGTACGGACCAAGCTCGTGCCGAAAGACGACACCCCGGTCGAGCTCAACTACCGGCTCCGCCTCGTGGATGGGTCGTGGCGCATCATCGACGTCTATCTGAACGGCACGGTGAGTGAGCTGGCGCTGCACAGAGCCGAGTACACGGCCAAGATCGAACGGGAGGGCTTCGACGCGTTGCTCCAGGCCCTCGAAGAGAAAATCGCAGCGCTCGCCTCTGGCAAAGCGGCGGACTGAAGGCGTGTAGCGTGAAGAATATTCACAGGCTGCTGCTCGGGCTAGGGGCGATTTGTCTCGCATTCCTCGTGTGGGAGATCGGGCCCGGGACGCTTTGGCACGACACCGTAAAGCTCGGCTGGGGCGCGGCGTTGATCATTTCGGTGGCTGCGATCGAGCAGCTCCTTCACACGCTCGCCTGGCAGCGCTGCTTCGAGCCGGCCGAAAGGCCGAGCCTGTGGCGCCTTTACGGTGCGCACCTGGCCGGAGGTGCGATCAACATCGTGACACCGACCGCGACGCTGGGCGGCGAGCTCGTGCGTGGGGGGCTGCTTCCCGGTGTGCCGGGGGCGCTTGCGGCGGCGACGGTGACGGTGGATCGGCTCGCCTACGCATTGGCCGATACGAGCCTCGGGGTCCTCGGTCTTCTCGTCCTGCTCAAGGCACCGTCGCTCGGCGTGCTGACACACATGGCCATCGCCGCCGCCGCCATGCTCTTCCTGACCGGCATCGGGATTTTCTGGGCATTGCAGCGCAATGGCCGCCTGCTTTCTCGGATCGTAAACCACTCGATCGTGCAGCGGATTTGCGGCCCAACATTTGCCGAGGGGCTCAGCACCGGCTCCGCTTCCGTGGACCTTCGGATCGCGACCTTCCATGCCGAGCGCACGAGCGCCCTGCTCGCGGCCATCGCACTCCATGTCGCGGGTTCCCTCATGGGCGCCGTCCAGCTCGCACTGTTTTTCTTCTTCGTGTCCGCTCCTGCCACACCCTTTATGACGATCGAGGTCTTTTTGGTCGGGATCGCCCTGGACCTCTTCTCCTTCTTCGTACCCGCGCGACTCGGGGCGCAGGAAGGCGCGCGCATGCTCGCGGTTTCGCTGGTCGGCCTGGAGCCGGCACTTGGCCTCCTCTTCTCGCTCGTGCTGCGGGTGGAGCAAGTCGCTTGGGCGGGGATCGGGCTCGGCCTCTACTCTTTGCTGGTGCCGCGCGGGCGGCCAAGGCGGTGGGGCTCGCGCTTGCAAACCATGGACCTACAGTCGGGGGCAGCCGAACCCGCACCCGAACCTGGCTTGACACCAGGCGAGGAGGCGGGGTAGCAAGAGGCCCATTCGAGCCAGGAGGGGTGAGTGCTCACGCGCCGAAGCTTCTTCCAACGCCTTCTCGCCAATCAGGAGGCGCGAGAGTTCCTCATGAACTCGCTTGCCGTAGGCGAGGCGGACAGCGCCGTGGATCTCGATCGCGTCGCAGAGCATGTGCAAGACGAAGCCCTCTCTCGCAGGATCTATCGCCACCATGCCGAGGAAAAGCGTCATGCGCGTCTGTTCGGCAAGCGCCTGTCGGAGCTTGGCTTCGCGCCCCGTCCGCTCCCGCCCGAGCTCGACTACGAGCGCTACGTGCAGCGCTTCGGCATGGGTACGCCGAAATCTCGGCTCGACGATCCGCGCCCGTTCGACGAGGACGACATCATCCTGTTCTTCGCGGGAAGCAAGGCGGGCGAAGAGCGTGCCTGCGCCGAAATGGAGGGGTTGATCGAGGCGCTGGCCGAGGACCCCGAGACGGTGACGCTCTTGCGCGCGATCCACGGCGACGAAATCCGCCACGTCTCGTACGCCACAGAAGAACTGCAGCGGATCGCCGCCCTTGGACAACGCGCCAAGGTGTTACAGATACTGCGCGCAGCACGCCGCGCAGAAGCGCGCGCGCACCGCCACGTGAGCCATGCCTTCATGCTCCATCTCATGCGGATGCTCGACTACCCGCGCTGGATCCAGACGCTGGCGGGTATCGGGATCGATCTTGGGTTCGCCGTGCGCTGGCTCTTCCCAGGAGGTCTCGACCAGCCGATCATCGCGAACGCGATGCCGACTCCCGCCGACCGGATGCCCGCTTCCCCCTCCGCCGCCGCCGACTCGCCCACCGCGGCCGAGCCGGCGCGATGAGGACGCTATTTCTAAATCCGCCGTCCTACGATGGTTTCGACGGCGGCGCAGGCTCCCGCTACCAAGCTCGGCGGGAGATCAAGTCCTTCTGGTACCCGACCTGGCTAGCTCAGGCAGCATCGCTCGTGCCCGGTTCCCGATTGATCGATGCGCCGCCCGACGAGCTCGAGATTGATTCCGTCATCGAGCAGGCAGAGGGATACGACCTCACCATTATCCACACCTCCACGCCCTCGGTCGTGCAGGACGGCAAGACCGCGGCGCGGCTCCGCGAAGCCTATCCGCGCATGACCATCGGCTTCGTGGGTGCGCACACCATGGTGCAGCCCGAGGAAACGCTTCGGATTGCACCGGCGGTCGACTTCGTCGGAACCGGGGAGTTCGACTACGCCGTGCGGGACGTCGCTGCGGGCATACCGCTCGAGTCCGTGACGGGGATCTGCTGGCGAGCACCCGACGGCACGCTCATTCGCAACGCTCCCCAAGCGCCGATTCACGACCTCGACTCTTTTCCGTTCGTGACCGACGTCTACGCCCGCAATCTCACCGTGGAGCGCTACTACATCGGCTATCTGCAGCATCCCTACGTCTCCCTCTACACCGGCCGGGGCTGCCGCAGCCGATGCACCTTCTGCCTCTGGCCGCAGACCATCGCAGGCCACGTCTACCGCACGCGCACAACCGAGCACGTGGTGGCGGAGATGGCCCATGCCAAAGAGCTCTTCCCGCAGGTGAAGGAGTTCTTCTTCGACGACGACACCTTCACCGATGACCGGCCGAGAGCGGAGGCCATTGCTCGGGGGCTCGGCCGGCTCGGGATCACGTGGTCGTGCAACGCCAAGGCCAACGTGCCGCGCGAGACGCTGCGGATCATGAAGGAGAACGGGCTGCGCCTTCTGCTCGTGGGGTTCGAGTCGGGGAACCAGCAGATCCTGAACAACATCCGCAAGGGCACGAAGATCGAGCGCGCCCGAGAGTTCGCGCGCGACTGCAAGGATCTCGGGATCCTGCTTCATGGAACCTTCATCATCGGATTGCCCGGCGAGACGCCGGAGACGATCGAGCGTACGATTTCCTTCGCGAAGGAGGTCGATCCCTACAGCCTGCAGGTATCGCTCGCAGCGCCGTATCCCGGTACCGCGCTCTACGCGCAGGCCAAGGAGAACGGCTGGCTGCCCTCCGACCGCGCGTCCGGCCTTGTCGAAGAGCACGGCATTCAGGAGGCCGTGCTGAGCTACGAGAATCTCTCCAGCGAGGAAATGCACGAAGCGCTGGAGCGCTTCTACCGCGCCTATTACCTCCGGCCCCGTCCGATTCTGCGCATCGTGCGCGACATGCTCCGCGACCGCGAGGTGATGTGGCGACGCCTGCGCGAGGGTCGCGAGTTCTTCTCGTTCATGGCGCAGCGCCGCCACCTGTCCTGACGGGCGTGGCGGGGCGTCTCCTCGTCACCGGCGACGATCTCGGCGCGAGCCGCGCCGTGAACGCGTCGATCGCGCGTTGCCACCGGGAGGGCATCCTCACCAGTGCAAGCCTGATGGTCGCCGAGCCAGCGGCCGCGGACGCCGTGGCGCTGGCCGCCGAGCTACCCGGGCTCGGGACTGGGCTCCACCTCGTGCTTTGCGACGGCGCGGCCGCGAGCCCGCCACGGGCGATTCCAGACCTTGCCGACAGCCAGGGACAGCTCCCGTCGAGCCCCCTGCGGGCGGGTCTGCAGGATTGGGTGCAGCGGCGCCAGCTGCGCGGCCAGCTCGAATACGAGATCCGCACCCAATTCGAGCGCTACGCCAAAACAGGCCTCCCCTTCGATCATGTCGACGGGCACCACCACTTGCACATGCATCCTGTGGTGTTCGAAATCGTGCAGCGTTGCATGGAAGAGCATCGGGTCCCATGTGTGCGGCTGATGCGAGAAACTCGCGCTGCACGTCCGCCGCACGGCAGCCTGACCGAAGAGCTCGTGCCGGCTATCTTTGCAGCGCTGGCTCGGTACCACCGGCGTCGCCTTCAACGCTCCGGACGCATCCGGACCGCAGATGAAGTGTGGGGGCTCCGAGCCACGGGACGGCTCGATACCGCGCTGCTATGCCATATGGTGCGGCGCATGCGCGCCCACACCCTGGAACTCTTCACGCACCCGAGAGAAGACACGGAGCGGGGACGTCTCGAAGAACAGGCATTGTGCGCTCCCGAGGTGCGACAGATGATCAGCGACGCGGGCTATGAGCTCGTCAGCACCCGGACGCTCGGCGGGGAGGCGCTGGCTTGAGTGCGCTGGTTCTCGCTGCCACCGCGTGGCTCGCGGCCGCGTTCGTCTACCGCGCACTCTCGATGCGCGCTCTTTCCGCGCTCTGTCGCATCGAGGACCACGATTTTGATCCGGTGCCGCCCGAGGGGGCACTCGTGGCGTTGCGCCCCCTCCACGGCTTCCTCACGCGTCTTGAGCACTCGCTCGAGACTCTCTGGCGAGCCGCAGCGCGTGGAGGCTTGCGCGTAATCGTGGGCGCGGCGGATCGCGAGGATCCGGCGCTCCGTGTGGCGGCGCGTGTGGCGGCCCGCTGGCCGCAGGTGCGATCGGAAATCCGCGTCGCTCCCGGTCCTCAGGGCCTGAACCGCAAGCTCGGGAACCTGATTCAGATGTCGGCGAAGATCGATAGCGACGTGCTTCTGTTGAGCGATGCCGACATCGCCCTCCCCGAGGACTACGTCTTGCGTCTCACCCGGCCGTTCAAGGATGCCGACGTCGGCCTTGTGACCTGTCCCTACCGAAGCGTCCCCGCCGCGGGTCTTGCGAGTCGCATCGACGCTTTGATCACCAACATGCACTTCTTGCCCAGTGCTTGCCTTGCGACCCAGCTGGAGGGGCTGCACTTTGCGCTCGGCGCAACGATCGCAGTACGCGCGACGGCGCTCTCGCAGGCCGGCGGTTTCGAAGCTCTGCTGGATACACCGGCGGACGACTTC
>DATFYN010000439.1:0-7034 GCA_035315025.1 Myxococcota bacterium | reverse complement strand
TCCTGAGAAAACCCGCGCGTCTCGCCGAGGCGATTTCTTCACCGTCGGCGACGTTGGGTTCCTGGACGCTGACGGCTACCTCTTCCTGTGCGATCGCAAAATCGACATGATCATTTCTGGCGGCGTAAACATCTATCCCGCTGAAGTGGAGGCGGTTCTCCTGACCCATCCTCGTGTCGGTGATGCCGCAGTCTTCGGCGTCCCCGATGACGAGTGGGGGGAGCGGGTAAAGGCCGTAGTCGAACCCGCGAGCGATGTCATCCCGGGGCCAGAGCTCGCCGAAGAGCTCCTCGCGTTCTGCAACGAGAAACTCGCGCACTACAAGTGTCCATCCAGTGTTGATTTCGTCGACGCACTGCCGCGCGACCCGAACGGCAAGCTCTACAAGCGCCGCCTGCGCGATCCGTATTGGCAGAATCGCGAACGCGCGATCTGAGAGGCGAGAGGAGCGCCATGGACCAAGAGGCCGCATTGCGGGAAATGGATCTGCTCCACGCTCTCGGACTGGGTGACGTCCTGGCTGAGCATGGACGCAGCAATCCCCAACAGATAGCCTGGGTTTGCGGCACGGCGCGTTACGGCTACGCCCAAGCCGATGCTCGCGTGAGTCGCCTCGCGGATCTCCTGCGCGCAGAGGGTGTCCGACCGGGGGATCGGATCCTCTGGCTGGGCCAGAACTGCCACCGATTGCTTGAGGCGTTCCTTGCAGCAGCGAAGATTGGCGCTGTCTTTTGTCCCGCCAACTGGCGGCAGACGGCCGACGAGCTCGCGTTTGTGCTGGACGATTTGGCCCCGAAGGTCGTTTTGTGGCAGGACGAGGAGATCGGACCCGCCGTGCGCGCAGCGCGCGAGCGAAGTCCCGAGGTAGCGCTCTGGATTCAGCACGACGGGGTCGGGGAAGGGAGCTATGAGAGCCTCGTCGACCGCAAGGCTGTTTCTTCGCCCGCGCCCCCGGTCGACCCCTCAACACCAGTCCTTGCCCTGTACACCGCGGCGTTTGGCGGACGTCCCGGCGCTGCCTTGCTCTCGCACTCCGCCCTTATGCTACAAGCTCTCGTGATCTCGAAAGTGCAGGACGTCGGCCGCGACTTTGTCTACCTGAACTGCGGCCCGCTCTTTCACCTAGCGACGCTCATGACCACCCTTGCCACATTTCTGTGGGGAGGGACGAACGTCTTTACACGACGCGTCGACGCAGAGGAGCTGTGTCGCCTGATCGAGGCGGAGCACTGCACCGGGGCGTTCGTCATGCCCCCAACGATGCAGCAGATGGTGGAGGTGAACCGCGAGCGGAAGTACGACCTCACGAGTCTGCGGAGCTTCCGTGCGCTCCCTGCGTGGAACGCGATGACCTCCGAGGACGCGAGCCCGTGGGGCCGCCGCCCCGGCGGTTACGGCCAGACCGAAGCCACGGGCATGGTGACACTCGCCGCCCTTGGCAGTGCGGCAACCGGATCCCACGGCCGTCCGATTCCGCTCGTTCAAGTGCGGATCGTGGACCCCGACGGCCGGGAGGTCAGTCCGGGTGAGGTGGGAGAGATCGTGGCGCGCGGTCCGACGCTGATGCACGGCTATCATCGCCGCAGCGAGGAAACCTCCGCGCGCCAGTCCGGCGGATGGCATCACACCAACGACCTCGGCCGACGCGAAGCCGACGGATCGCTCAGCTTCATCGGGCCGAAGACGCGGCTCATCAAGTCGGCGGCCGAGAACATCTATCCCGTCGAAGTGGAGAGCTGCCTGCGCCATCACCCCGCCGTCGCAGACTGCGCCGTGATCGGTCGACCGGACAAGACCTGGGGCCAGAGCGTCATGGCGATCGTTGTGCGAAAGCCCGGTGGCCGCGTATCGGCTGAGGAGCTCGTCGAGCACTGCCGTGCGCGCATCGCGTCCTACAAGAAACCACGCGCCGTGGAATTCGTGGATCAGCTGCCGCGGCGCGGATTCGCTGTGGACTACGAGGCGCTGGATCGGCAGTTCGGCGGGGGCGGATATCCGGGCATCCGAGGAGGGCTCGCTGAACGGCCGGTCTCTTAGGCGTCGAGGATGCGGTTGGTCTTGTAGCCCGAGCGCGCGAGCGTACCGCGGGGGAGGATCTCGACCCGGGCCGCAACGCCGAGTTTCTCCATGAGTGCGCCGGCACAGGCTCGCGCCGCCTCTCCCGCATCTCCGTCCCCCTGCTCCACGCGGACGATGAGCTGCGCGGCGGCGCTTTCCTGCGGGCGCACCACGGCCCACTCGAGGGATGGCTCAGACACGGCACGGACGCCTCGGAGTGCAGCCTCGACCTCCGAGGCCTGGAAGCGCTTCCCTTGGCAAGAGAGGAGGTCCTTGAAGCGGCCACCCCAGAACCCGCGGATCGTGGTTTCTCCGCAGGGGCATGGCTCGCGTACCAAAGCGCAGGCTTCCTCAAGGTCGTAGCGCAGCATTCCGTTGTCACGATCGAGGGTCGTGACGACAAGATTGCCCCATTGACCCTCGGGAACATCCCGGCCCGTAGCCGGATCCACGGCTTGCACCACTGCCCAGTCCTCATTGAGGTGCGCCCCAGGAGACTGCGTGCACGGGCTTCCGATGTAGGCGTAGCACTCAAGGCCCGCCGTCATGAGAGGCATGCCCTTTCCGCCACCGCCGAGGGAAGGGATCCGAAGACCCACGTCCTTGCGCGGGTCGAGACCCAGCTTCGAAGACACCTCGAAGTAGCGACCGAGCGAAAAACCGACGAAGGGGATGTCGGGCTTGAATCGCATCCAGGCCCGAATGCCCTGTTCCGCAAGCGCGTCGCTATCGGGGGGCGGGACCCAAAGATTCACGACGCCAAAGTACTCGTAGGTCCCCGACAGGAGCGCGCCGCCGCCATAGAGGTATGCGGGATGTGCGTGCGTTGCAATCATCCCGGGGCGGTGGCCCGAGCGCCAGAACATCCGCGCTCCAGACTCATACTCGATCCAGATGTCTTTGCGCGTGAAAATCATGGTCGTGGGCGTCCCGGTGGTCCCCGTGGACTGACCGATCCGCACGCACCGGCGGAGGTCCGTGAATCGGTAATCGCCGATCGGCGGATGCTCAGCTTCTGAGTCGCGGAGTTCCTGCTTGCGGGTCAGCGGGATGGACGCAAGGCCTTCGACACCGTGAAAATCCGCAGGCGTCTTGATGCCCGCCTCCTCCAGCTTCCGCCGAAAGAACGGTACCGGCGTCTCGAGGATGCGGCGCACGAGCTCGCACACCCGGTCGTTTTGGAGGCGGCGCCGCGCCTCGGGACTCTGCGTCTGGGCCTCGGGGTCCCAGAACGGCTGACTTGCGTCCCGCGGCGGCGGGCCCATGAGTTCCGGACGGTAGACGGGCACGAACTCGAGCATACCACCAGAATCTGACGGGGTGTTAGAATCGCGGCCATGCAGCGGCGCCTTCCGTTCCCTGCATCGCCTGACGGCTGGTTTTGCGTGGCGGACTCGGATGAGCTCGCGCCCGGCGAGGTGAAGGCCCTCCGCTACTTCGGCCGCGAACTCGTACTCTGGCGGACGGCAAGGGGGGAAGCGCGTCTCGCCGATGCACACTGCCCGCACCTCGGGGCGCACATCGGAATCGGCGGTAAGGTTCAGGACGAGACCCTGCGTTGTCCGTTCCATGGCTGGTGCTTCGACCCGGCGGGGCGCTGCGTCGAAGTGCCCTACGCAAAGCGCATCCCACCCCACGCGGCGCTCACGATGTGGCCCGTAGCGGAACGCAACGGTTGTGTTTTCGCCTGGCACCACGCGAAAGGAGCCTCGCCGAGTTGGGAGGTCCCCGCGGTTCCGGAGTGGGGAGCCGAGGGCTGGAGCGCGCCCGTGCGCCGCACCTTCCGGGTCCGCGCGCACTGCCAGGAGATGGCCGAGAACGTGGTCGACGACGCTCACTTTCGGTACGTCCACGGCACACACACCATGCCGAGGAGTACCGCCGAGATCGACGGTCACATCTTCCGAGTCACCTCGATATCCATGGTCGGAACACCGCGGGGCGAGACGGAGGGCAGGATCGAGATCGCCTCCTACGGATTCGGCTTTGGTATCACACGCTTTGTCGGAGTGATCGAGACCTTGGTGGTGATTACGGGTGCGCCGATCGACGACGAATGGTCGGAGACGACCCTCCGCTTCATGGTGCGGAAACTCGCAAACGACGATGCCACGAAGGGAGTAGGCCGCGCCTTCGTCGCGGAGATCGACCGACAGTTCGGCCAGGACATCCCAATCTGGGAGAACAAGATCCATCTGCTGCGTCCGCTGCTGTGCGATGGCGATGGACCGATCGCATTGCTCCGCCGATGGGCGCGACAGTTCTACTCGGGCCTCAATGAGGCTCCCGAGGCCATGGGGGTGCCCCTTGAAGCTTGATGATCTCATCCTCGTGAGCGTCGACGACCACGTCGTCGAGCCGCCCAACCTGTTTTCGCGTCACGTCCCGACGCGATTTCGCGATCGCGCTCCCCACGTCGTGCGCAAGGCCGACGGTTCCGATGTATGGGCGTGGGAGGGACAGCAGGTCCCGAATATCGGACTCAATGCCGTCGCTGGTCGGCCTCCCGACGAGTACGGGATGGAACCCACGAGCTTCGACCAGCTCCGCCCTGGATGTTACGACGGAAATGCGCGGATCCTCGACATGAATGCGAACGGTGTTCTGGCCTCCATGTGCTTCCCGTCGTTCCCCGGCTTCTGCGGCACGACATTCGCGCGGCATCAGGACAAGGCTCTCGCCCTCGTCATGCTGCAGGCGTACAACGACTGGCATATCGACGAGTGGTGCGGCAGTCATCCAGGTCGCTTCATTCCCCTCGCACTCCCGCCGGTTTGGGATGCTCGCCTGATGGCAGACGAGGTCCGCCGCGTGGCCCGTAAGGGCTGCCATGCCATGAGCTTCTCAGAGAATCCCGAGAAGCTTGGCTTCCCGAGTCTGCACAGCGAGCATTGGGATCCATTTTGGAACGCGTGCTGTGATGAGGGGACGATCGTCTGCCTGCATATCGGCTCGGGAGCCGGCATGGCATTTACATCGATGGATGCGCCGGTAAACGTGATGATTACCGTCCAGCCGATCAATATCTTTCCCACGGCGGCGGATCTCGTTTGGTCCCGCGTGCTGCGAAGCTTTCCCAGCCTGAAATTCGCACTTTCAGAAGGCGGGATCGGCTGGATCCCCTACTTCCTCGAACGCATTGACTACGTCTATAAGCATCACAAGGCCTGGACGAGACAGGACTTCGGCGGGAAGCTACCGAGCGAAGTATTTCGCGAGCACGTCGTCACGTGCTTCATTGATGACGCGACGGGCGTAGCCCTTCGGCACGAGGTCGGGATCGACAACATCACCTGGGAATGCGACTACCCGCACTCCGACACCACGTGGCCCCGCGCGCCGGAGGCCCTGGTCCGCTGCCTCGGCGATGCACCGGAGGAGGATGTACGGCGCATCACGTACGAGAATGCGATGCGTCATTTCCGCTTTGATCCCTTCGCCCACCGACCAAAAGAGAAATGTACGGTGGCTGCACTCCGGGCAGAGGCCGGGGATGTGGATCTTTCGCTGCGGAGCCACGGCGGAAAGCCGCCGCGGGAGGACGCCGGGCCCATCACGACCCGAGATGTGACGCAGCAGCTCATGAGCGCGTTCAGCACGCCCGCGGAGTAGACCGGTTTTCGGGCTGTGGGCGGGGCGCTGCCTGCGAGTTGTGCGATGATGCGGACCGCCGCGGCGAAACTGCAGCCCGCGTCACCCGTCCGCGCCGCGCTCCGCCCTTCTCATGGCGGGGGCGGCATCGGCGCAGGCGCGTGATCAGCCGACCGCAAATCCGGAGGTCGAGCTTGGAGCGTGAGCCGCACTCAGCCGGCGACCCTGAGGATCGAAGATCGGATGCCTGGCAAGACCGCGCCGCTGCAAGAAGTACTGGAGCGAGACACCAAGCACGCCAAATCCGTAGGTCACCGAGCGGCGGAAGTTGATCGACGAGGCTTCGTCGAAGTACGCCGCCGGGCAGCTAATCTCGCCAATCTCGAAGTTCGCGTAAAGGATCTGCGCCAACATCTGGTTATCGAAGACGAAGTCGTCCGAATTCTCCAGCAGTGGGAGACTCTCCAGCACTTCTCGAGAGAACGCCCGATAGCCCGTGTGGTATTCCGAAAGCTTCGCACCGCAAAGAAAGTTCTGTGCCGCCGTGAGAAATCGGTTCGAAGCGTACTTGTAGAGCGGCATGCCGCCGGCTCGCGCTCGTCCCCCAAGGACGCGGGAGCCGAGGACCACGTCGTAGGGACCATCGGTGATCATGCTGATCATTGGTGCAATTAGTGTTGGAGGGTATTGATAGTCGGGGTGCAGCATCACCACGACGTCGGCACCGAGCTGCAAAGCCTCCTCGTAGCAGGTCTTTTGGTTGCCCCCGTAGCCAAGGTTCTTTTGGTGCACCAGGGTCCGCAAGCCGAGCTCACGGGCGACGCGAACGGTATCGTCGCTGCTGGCGTCATCAGTCACCACGATCTCATCGACGAGATCGAGCGGCACTTCGCGGTACGTCCGCTCAAGCGTCTTCGCCGCGTTGTACGCGGGCATTACGACGACGATCTTCTTCCCGTGGAACACGACGAGCTGTTATCCTGCTGCCGCTCCGGAACTGTTGGTCTTGGGCTCTTGCCCGGGTGGCGAAATCGGTAGACGCGGGCGACTTAAAATCGCCTGGCCACGTGCCGTGCAGGTTCGATCCCTGCCCCGGGCACCTTGTTCCCGTTACCGGTGGAGCGCGGACGGTCGCACCAAGGCCCGCACTTCGTCGGCCTCGAGCAGCCGCTCGAGCGCCTGCCGGTCCAATAGCGTGGTCCGCTGATAGCCGAGCTCAGGCAGGTCGAACTCCAACCTGTAGATCTCGCGCGGATCCTTGAGCACGCGGCGGATCCGCAGGCGGTCGCCGCCTCCACCTTCCACAATCTCGTTGCGCAGAGAACTCAAGATCCGCTGGACGCGGCGCTCGCTTCGCAGCGTCGGATCGAGAAACGCCTCGAAGC
>DATFYN010000438.1:0-2671 GCA_035315025.1 Myxococcota bacterium | reverse complement strand
AGAGCGGGGGCTGTGTCGAGATCCCCTATACCAAGAAGATCCCGCCGAAGGCGCAGGTACGCGCCTGGCCTACGATCGAATGCAACGGGATGATTCTTGTCCACCATCACACGAAGGGCGAGAAGCCGACCTGGATGCCCGAGGTCGTAAGCGAAATCGGCGACCCGAACTACCTGCTGCAGCGCAAGAAGGAGTGGGTGATCACGAGCCACCCCCAGGAGATTATGGAGAACGGCGTGGATTTCGCTCATTTTGAGACACTCCACGGCTGGAAGTGCAAGAGACTCGATTGGCAGCCCGACGGGCCCTACTACCGCCTCAAGATCGACGTCGACACCGACGCCCAGGAGCAGGCCGCCACGGCGGACAACATTACGGACGCGGATTCCTTCAACTCGGGCCCCGGTTTCCTCTATACGCGCTTCCGGGGCGCCTTCGACGGCATCGCGGTGAACGCACTCACGCCGATCGAGCCCGAACGCCTGCATATCATCCATCGCTACTATGCGCACAAACGCTGCGCCCCGGAGCTCGTGAACGCATTCCTCGATTTCTACGTGCGCGACTACGAGCTCGATATCCCGATCTGGAGCCACAAGATCTACCGGCCGCGCCCCAACCTGGCCGACGGGGAAAACGATTTCGGTCGCTTCCGGCGCTGGTACTCACAGTTCTACTCCGAGGAGGGAGCCCAGTCATGAGCCGACTCGCCGGCAAGGTCGCGTTGATCACCGGCGCCGCGCGCGGGCAGGGCGAGGCGGAAGCTCAGGTATTCGTGGCCGAGGGGGCCAAGGTCGTGCTGGGCGATGTCATGGACGACCTCGGCAAAGCCGTGGCGAAATCCCTCGGCGATAGCGCCATCTATCTCCATCACGACGTATCGCGCGAGGAGAGCTGGGCGAACTTCGTCGCGACGGCGCTCCAGACCTTCGGCCGCATCGATATCCTGGTGAACAACGCCGGTATTCTCCACGTAGCACCCATCGCGGAGATTAAGCTCGAGAACTACATGCGGGTGATCCACGTTAATCAGGTCGGGTGTCTGCTCGGCATGAAGTCGGTGATCCCGCACATGACCAAGGCCGGCGGCGGCTCGATCATCAACATCTCTTCGATCTCAGGGATCGAGGGGGCGATCGGTCTGGTCTCGTACGTGTCGAGCAAGTTTGCGATCCGCGGAATGACCAAAACGGCAGCGCTCGAGCTCGGTCGGCTCGGGATTCGAGTGAACTCGATCTGCCCGGGCGGGATCGACACGCCCATGGGCAGGGGTGACAGCGAGGGATTCGAGAACATCGACAGCAGTGCGTGGTATCGCTCGCTGCCCCTCCAGCGCATCGGCAAGCCAGAGGAAGTAGCGAAGCTCGCCCTCTACCTCGCTTCCTCGGACTCCGCCTATTGCACAGGAGCGGAGTTCGTGATCGACGGCGGCGCCCTGGCCGGTGAGCGCTTCGCCTGAGTTCCAGGCTCATTCCGGGTGCGCTCGAGGCCATCGAGACGTGCCAAGCGATGCGCTACCTGCGGGCCGACCCCGTGCCCGAGGAGCTGATCCTTCGTGTCGTGGGCGCGGCGACCTGCGCCTCGAGCCCTGGCAACTGCCAGGGATGGGATTTCGTCGTGGTTCGCGAGGCTCCACAGCGCGAGCGAGTCGCCGAAGCCATTCGCAGCGCGGTCCTGCCCATCATGCCGCCGGTGCCCGAGGGCGGCGACCCGGTGCGGCGCCGCATGCTTGCGGGAGCGCACCATCTCCTCGATCACCTCTCGGAGGTGCCGGTATGGATCTTCGTGTGCGGGGCGCCTGTCTACCCACCGAACGCGCCTTCCGCTGACTGGATCCCGGCGACCCTCTATCCCGCGGCCCAGAACTTGATCGTCGCGGCGCGGGCGCTGGGACTCGGTAGTGTGTTTACCGCGTACCACGCGCTTGCGGAGAAGAAGATCCGCGAGCTTCTCGGGCTGCCGGAGTCCGTACGGATCGCGGTCACGGTACCCATGGGCTGGCCGGCGCGACCCTTTGGTCCGGTGAAGCGCAAGCCCGTCACAGAAGTGCTGCACTGGGATCGCTGGTAACTGGGGCGTCCGTCACCCGCATCCTCAGGTCAGGGACAGACGAAACTCTGCGCACAACCCTGTGCTCGGCCCGCGCGCGTCGTTAGCCGGCCTTCTTAGGGCTCAGCCCTGGGCTACGGAGCGCCAGAACTCCTTGCGCTCAAGCTCGATCACCTGCGCAGCCTGACCCGCGAATGCGCGGAATTCAGGATCGCTACGGATCCGCAGCGTGGCGTCCTCGTACGCCTGCATGCTCGCTGCGGACCAAAGATGGATGATCTCGCTCTCCGCGAAGTTCTCGAACACCCCCTCGCTGCGCACACCGTGCTTCTCGAAGAATGCGATCAGTCCGGGTGCGTTTGCCATTACGGAACCACGATTTTTCGGCGCTACCAGAAGCCGAGTGACGATACGGATCATGGCATCCCCCCTTGCGGCGTGAGACCGCACCGCAAACGCGATCGGAGCGCGCCATAAGATGGCACGAGGATCCAGCGCCGTCCCGCAGGAAGGGCTGGATCGCAGGGAAAGCCGGTAGCCTACGCGAACGGCGACTATGGCGTGCGGCGCAGGCGAAAGGGCCGGGATGGGTTCGACCCGAGAGCCGGGCGGCGATCAAATC
>DATFYN010000437.1:0-2710 GCA_035315025.1 Myxococcota bacterium | reverse complement strand
CGGCCCAGCCAGCGCCCAGAATCACCACTGATCTACGCGCTCCCAAGCCCCCCATGTAGTGCCGACCTTTGAACACGAGACCCAGGAATATCAACAACTTAGAGCTTCCCAACCCCGCGAATCCGCGAAGTTAGGTTAGCGAAGCCGTGGCAGCGGATCTGCGAGGACGCCGTGCTCGAGGGCGTCCGCGTACACGATCTCCGTCATAATTCCGAGTCCCGGATTATTCCGAGTAGGGCTGTGGTCAACGTCTAGAACTCGTTTTTCCTCAATGACTTCCACCAATACTGATGGTTGATGGCTCGGCATTATTCGGCTGTCGTCTCTGGCCGGGGATTTACCCGAGCTTTGAGAAGAATTGGTAGGCAAGCACGTAACGCCACACGTGCTCCGAAACTGCGCTGGCGATGAATCTGCTTCACCACGGTGTCGATCGTTCCGTGATCGCGCTCTGGCTCGTCCACGAATCGATGGAAACCACCGCTATTTACCTGCAAGCGGACATGCAACTCAAAGAACAGGTAATGGCCAAGACCACGGCTACCGACTCCGGCACACGCCGTTACCGCCCGGACGATCGCGTCATGGCCTTCCTGAGGAGCCTCTAATAATGCCGATCCCTATGCGAGCGATCCCGCGGGAATCCCTTGGATTTTGTCGCTCACCACGATCCTACTCGGAATAATCCGGGACTCGGAATTATGAAGAGGGTTCTTTGCGGCATTGGCTGCGCTACGCCGCAAAGAACCCTCTTCATTCGTTCGCGGCCGTTGCTGCCGGCTCCGGGCAAACCCTCGGTGGGCCTGACGAGGTGACGTCCCTGACCTCGAGCTGCTCAGAGGTTTATCGGGAATCAGAGCGACAGGTGACCTCAAGCCACCGCTGGATCCACTCCTGGGCGTTCTTCCGCAAGCGCTCCTCGAGCTTTTCCAAGACGACGCCCGACGGCGACGCCTCGATCTGCATAAGCTTCTTGATGGCGACGCATCCTCCTCACCGGGCGGCAACCCGGCCTTTGTTGGTGTTATCGCCGGAGACGGTGCCGTCGCCTTTCTCCTCTTCTGCCTATGCCGCTGCCTCCGCTGTGAGTCGGGCCCACGGCAGGGGCTCGCCCTGCACCGCGCGGCGTAGGACGTAGAAGAAGAGATCGTGCTCGAGCCAGCGGCGATTGGTGCGGTAGACGAACTCCTGGAGCTATGCACGCCGTCTCGTCCGGGAATCGCGCCATCAGCTCCATGATCGTCCCCGGTCCCTTCGCTTCCTTCATTGCTCACCCTCCTTGGAGGGGAGCTTCTTACCCCGCCGTGACAATCCCGGTCACGAGCTGAGTCAAGGGAACAGGCAGATTGTGATTTTCGATCGCGCATTGGACTGCAAGCGTCGTGCGTTGTCTCCGTCGTTCAGCTCTCGTTTGGACAAGCGCGGTCACCAAGCTGCCTGCGATCCCGATTGCCCCGCCTACCGCTACCGACGCGAGCGATAACCACGCTTGACTCACCGCTCCCTCTCGCCCGATGCGACTCCGGCTCTCACTGGGCCTTTCTCCCCCTCCGGCCCGTCCTTTGCGCGAGGCGCCGAAGCACAAAGCCGCGCAGGTAAGGGCCAAGCTGCTTAGAGCGCGTCATGATATAACCTTTACAGATTGTGATGACCGTACTAATCTCGGGGCGTGAACATCGAGAGAGCGCTCACGGCGAAGTACCGTTCGTTGTTCGATCATCTGGACGAGCGACAGCGGCGCCTCGTAGCTGCAGCGGATGCTACGCAGCTCGGACGCGGGGGTGTGTCGACCGTCGCTCGTTGTGCGGGATTGTCGCGGCCGACGATCCACAAGGGGCTACAGGAACTCGGCCGAGCGCCCCTGTCGGCCGGACGCGTGCGGCGTCCCGGCGCGGGTCGTCGACCGATCCTGGAGGTGAATCCGGCGATTCGTGTCGAACTCGAGCGGCTGATCGATCCGGCGACGCGCGGCGATCCCATGTCTCCGCTGCGTTGGACGTCAAAGAGCACGCGACACTTGGCCGAGGAGCTCACGAAGGCTGGTCACTCGGTGAGCCACGAAACTCTCGCAAAGCTGCTGCACGAGCTCGGGTATTCTCTGCAGGCTGCGACAAAGACGATCGAAGGGACGCAGCACCCCGATCGCAACGCACAGTTCGAGTACATCGGCCGCCTGACCAAGCGGTATCTCCGCAATGGCTGGCCAGTCATCTCGGTCGACACGAAGAAGAAGGAACTGGTCGGCAGGTACCACCAGGCTGGCCGCGAGTGGCAGCCCCAAGGGAAACCTGAGAAGGTGCTCGTTCACGATTTCCCCGACCCGAACGTGAACAAGGCAGTACCCTACGGGGTATACGACGTTGGCCAGGATCTCGGGTGGGTGAACGTCGGCACGGACCACGACACGGCCAGCTTCGCCGTCGAGAGCATCCGGCGGTGGTGGCGCTCGATGGGCGCGCCGCTCTATCCCACTGCGGACCGACTGCTGATCTGTGCGGACGCCGGCGGCAGCAATGGACACCGCTCGCGCCTCTGGAAGGTCGAAATCCAGCGATTTGCGTCGACCGCGGCCCTCGAGGTCACCCTCTGCCATTTCCCGCCGGGCACGAGCAAGTGGAACAAGATCGAACACCGATTGTTTTCGCACATCACCATGAACTGGCGTGGGCGGCCTCTGGTCAGTCACGACGTGGTGGTCAATCTGATCGGA
>DATFYN010000436.1:0-5241 GCA_035315025.1 Myxococcota bacterium | reverse complement strand
CCGCTTTTCGTCTCCCAGCCGCATCCGCAGGCGGACGATCCCACGCACATCGACCGGACCACGGCATTTGGGGACATTACGCTCCTGCAGCTGCTCTCGCCGAGCCCAAAGCTCGTGGGAAATTGGCTGCTCGGGGTGGGACCCAGCTGGATCTTTCCCGCCGGCACTTCGATGTGGACTTCGAACGGCAAGTGGCAGGTCGGTCCTGCCGTTCTCGCGGCATTGTGATTGCTCTCGTACATCGTTCGTGTAGAAGGAGATCGATGGGATGAGGACGTACACCCCGGCAGTATCCGTCCTGACTCTGATTCTGATGCTTTTTGCGACGGCTCAGGCAACAGCGCAGCAGGTCACTGGCGAGTTGGGTTCGCCCAGCGCCACCACCACGATCAGCGGGAAGCAGCTTCCGCCGCCCGATCCGGAGTTCGGCGGGGTGATCAAGGAGAGGGCCTCGGAGTCGAAGGCTTGGTGGCCGCCGCGGGTCGTACCGCCGAAGGGCGCGCCCAACGTCCTGCTGATCATGACCGACGATAGTGGGTTCGGCGCGCCGGGCACCTTCGGCGGCGTCGTTCCGACCCCGGCACTGGATCGCATCGCCAAGAATGGGCTGCGTTACACGAATTTCCACTCCACGTCGCTTTGCTCGCCCTCGCGAGCGGCATTGATCACCGGGCGCAACCACCACGTGGCCGGCTTCGGGGTGGTGGGCGAAATCGCGACGGGATTTCCGGGCTACGACTCGGTCATCCGAAAGGAGAACGGCACCATCGGCGAAATCCTGAAGGAGAACGGGTACGCAACCTCGTGGTTCGGCAAGGATCACAACACGCCCTTCTATCAGGCGACCCAGGCAGGGCCCTTCGAGCAGTGGCCGAACGGCATGGGCTTCGAGTACTTCTATGGCTTCGTCGGCGGCGACGCCAGCCAGTGGCAGCCGAACCTGTACCGCAATACGACGGCCATCTACCCCTTCGAGGGCCATGCGGGCTGGAACCTCACCACGGCCATGGCCGACGAGGCGATCCAGTACATGAAGGAGCTCAAGGAGATCGCGCCCGACAAGCCGTTCCTTGTCTATTACGTACCGGGCGGCACGCACGCCCCGCATCATCCGACGCCGGAGTGGATCAAGAAGATCAGCGACATGCACTTGTTCGATCAGGGGTGGAACAAGCTGCGGGAGACGATTTTCGCCAACCAGAAGCGACTGGGCATCTTGCCCGAGAACGCGAAGCTGACCCCCTGGCCGAAAGATCTGCCGGAGTGGGACTCGCTCGGTTGGGACGAGAAGAAGCTGTTCATCAAGCAGGCCGACGTCTTCGGGGCCTACCTTGCCTACACGGATGATGAGATTGGCCGCGTCATCCAGGCAGTCGAAGACCTGGGTGAACTCAACAATACCCTGATCATCTACATCGCCGGCGACAACGGCGCGAGCGCCGAAGGCATGCTTAACGGCACACCCAATGAGTTCACCACCTTCAATGGCGTCGCCGTGCCGGTCAAGGCCCAGCTCCTGTTTTACCCGTTCTGGGGGTCCGACCGGACTTTCCCGCACTTTGCGGCACCCTGGTCGTGGGCGATGGACACGCCGTTCAAGTGGATGAAGCAGGTGGCGTCGCACTACGGCGGGACGGCCCAGGGGATGGCCATGTCGTGGCCCGGCCACATCAACGACGTAGGCGGCGCCCGTCGGCAGTTTCACCACTTGATTGACATCGTTCCGACCATCCTCGAAGCGACCGGCATCCCGATGCCGGATACGCTCAACGGCATCCAGCAGCGCCCGATGGACGGCGTGAGCATGGTGTACACGTGGGACAAGGCGAACGCCAACGCCCCGTCCCGGCACACCACGCAGTACTTCGAGATGCTCGGCAATCGCGCCATCTACCACGACGGCTGGGTGGCATGCACGACCCCGGCGACGCTCCCGTGGGAGCTGAGCTCAGCCCAGCCGCCCGACGTGATCACCGGGTACAAGTGGGAGCTTTACAACGTCGGTGATCTGCAAACGGGGGATCCCACCGAGAACGACGACCTCGCTGCCCAAAGGCCGGACAAGCTCAAGGAGATGCAGGACATCTTCTACGCCGAGGCGAAGAAGCATGACGTGCTGCCGCTCGACAACACGACGCTTCAGCGCTGGAACGCGCCGAAGCCGAACCTCACGGCGGGACGTACGGTCTTCACCTACTCGGGAGTACTGACTGGAGTCCCCAACAGCGGCGCTCCGAGCATCCTGAACAAGTCGTACATCATTACCGCTGAGGTCGAGATCCCCGAAGGTGGCGCAGAAGGCATGATCGTCACCGACGGCGGGCGCTTCGGCGGCTACGGCCTCTACCTCAGCAGGAGCTTCAATTGGTGGTCCCACGCGCGGTACTTTCGAAGAGGCGCTTTGGGGTTGTTCGTTCTCGGCTTGCTGCTGATCTGGCTCGGTCAATATAGAAGGTGGTCACGCGGGAAAATGAGGATTGGGTACGGAGTATCGCTCCTCGGTTTGCTCGCCGTGGTGGTCGTCTTTGTCACCGGAATAGTCGGAATCGGCAGAGGCAAGCCCGTGTTCCTCTACAACCTGCTCGACCTCAAGCGCACGACGTGGTCGGGGCCTGAGTTGGGCGCCGGCAAGCACACCATCGTCTTCGACTTCAAGTCCGATGGTCCCGGTTTGGGCAAGGGAGGGACGGGCGTGCTCTCCGTGGACGGTCAGGAAGTGGCCAGGAATTCCATGGAACCCACCACCCCGATCACATTCCCGGAGGACGAAACCTTCGACATCGGCCAGGACACGCGCACCGGCGTCGCGATGCTGGAGTATCGCTACGAGATTCCGTTCAAGTTCACCGGCAAGATCAACAAGCTCACCTTCAACCTCGGACCGGAGCAGTTGACGGCAGAGGAGCGCGAGGAGTTGCAGAAGGGCCTCGCCCAGGCACACGATGAGCTTTAGCCTCGGACCGGAGCAATTGACGGAAGAAGAGCGCAAGCGAAAAGGTGTTGCGGGCGCGATGAAGAGGGTGCTGATTCTCGCTGCTGTCAGTGAAGTCGCGACTGGCGTGGCGTTGCTGGTGGTTCCGTCGCTTGTTGGGCGCTTGTTGCTCGGTGAGGAGCTTACAGACGTCGCCATACCGGTAGCGCGCGTGACCGGCATCGCTCTGATCGCGTTAGGGGTCGCCTGCTGGCCGGGCCCGCCGCGGGTCGGCATGTTGACCTACAGCGCGGCCGTCACGCTGTATCTCGCTTTCGTCGGGATCGGCGGCAAGGCCGGGATTCTGTTGTGGCCAGCCGTGGTAGCCCACGCAGGTCTCTCGATCCTTCTCTCTTGGGCGTTGTGGAGAGCGCAAGGCACTGATTTGGCTCTGATGCGAGGAGGCCGACGCAGCACATTCCGAGAGGTAGAGATAGGGTTCAAGGATTCATCATCAGCGGGGCCTCAGCGCCCAGAAAGACACACTCCATGAAGCGAAAAGCGGCTGCGTTCCTGGTCGCGCTCGTCGGCTGCGCGCCGACCTCCGCGAACCTGACGTATGAGACTTTGGGTCCCCTGCCGCGACCCGAACGGGTCTTGGTCTACGAGTTTGCGGTCTCTCCCGAGGAGGTGCAGCTCGATCGCGGGTTGGGCGCCGATCTCGAACGGATGGCGCAGGGCACCCCCCGCACGGCGGCGGAAATCCAGATCGGGCGACAGGCCGCTCGCGCGCTCGCCAACGAGCTGGTGAAGCAGATCAACGCCATGGGCCTCCCGGCGCAGCGCGTCCGGGGCGCGCCCAACTACTGGGGGTACTCCCTCCTCATCGAGGGCCAGTTCATCTCCATCAACCAAGGAAATCGTACGGAACGCACGGTGATTGGCCTTGGCGCCGGAGCGAGCCAGGTCCAGACGCGGGTCCAAGTCTATGAGACCAGAAAATGGGGACTTGAACGGGTCGAGGATTTCATTACCGAGGCGAGAAGCGGCTACAAGCCGGGGATGGCCGAGACGATGGGGGCGGGTGCGGCGGCAGGAAATCTCGCAGCCTCCGCAGCGGTAAGCGTCGCTGGCACGGTGGCCTCGGAGATGCTTTCTGCAAACGTCAAGGCCGATGCAGAGCGCACGGCGAAGGATGTCGCCAATCGACTCCAAGCTTACTTTGTGCAGCAGGGATGGATCACGTCCCAATAGGCGGCGGGTCCGCTCGCGTCACTCACCACCCAGCCGGCGTGACACCAGCTCGTGGCGGTTTGACTCCTATGAGGGAGTCTTCATGGGCGCCCTGCCCCGGCGGGTGGAAAGTTGAAGTATGTACCGACGAGCATCTCTGAGTGGCCTTCTCGGCGGCGTCCTGGCGCTCCTCGCGAGCGGGTGCACGACCGGACTCGGTCCCTACGCCGTACGCGCCGACCGCCCAGACTACAACCAGCAGATCATCCAGTCCGCCAACAGCGAGATGTTGCTCAATCTCGTCCGCCTGCGCTACGACGATACCCCGCTCTTCCTCGAGCTTGGCGCCGTTGTATCACAATACAGTGTCAGCTCGGCGATCAACGGCTCGGGGCAGGCTACTTGGCCCACTTGGAGCGGCAGTGGGAGCTTGGGCGGCAGCCTCGGTTATTCCGAGAGTCCAACGATCACCTATACGCCGCTCGCCGGCGAGGATTTTGCCGAGCGGTTGCTCTCGCCGATCTCGCTCGACGCCATCCTCCTCCTTGTCCAGACGGGTTGGAAGGTCGAGCATGTGTTGCTGCTGGCTATGCAGCGGGTGAACGACCTATACAATGCGCCCTCCGCGACGGGACCGATTCCCGAGTCGAAACCCGACTACGAGGAGTTTGCAGACTTTGTCGTGCGCTTCGCGCGGCTCCACGCCGCACACCTCGCAGGCGTCAACTGGGAGAAGCAGGAGAACGAGAAGCAGCCGCCCGGTCGCGATCCACATTTCTGGATCCACTCACCCGCAGACCCCCGCAGCCCGCTCGCCGCAGATGTGCAGATGGTCCGTCGGTATCTCGGTCTGCCAGCGGGTCGAGACGATTTCGAGCTTACGGGCTTCCCGTTCAACCGGCGTCCGGGGCAGGTCGGCATGCGCTGTCGGTCAATGCTCGGTGTGATGCATTTCCTCTCGTCCTCCGTAGAACCACCCCCTGCGGATGTCGCGAATGGGCTTGTAACGATCACCCGCGGCCAGGGAGGCCAACCCTACGACTGGTCGGATCTGAGCGGGCGCCTGATGAAGATCCGGTCGGCGCCGGACCGACCGA
>DATFYN010000435.1:0-4461 GCA_035315025.1 Myxococcota bacterium | reverse complement strand
AGGATCGCCCACGAACCACAGGTGGGTCTCAAAGCCAAACCCTGCGAGCGCCCGGGCCAGCCCTTCGATGCGGCTTGCGATGCCGCCCGCCCGGGCATAGCCGTCGGGTCCTTCAAACGAGAGAACATGAAACTGCATGGGCGCCGCCTGAGCGGAGACCTGCGCGGAGGGCGCTTCACGGTGGAACCTACGATTCCATCGCAGTCCCTTGGTAGGCGGCCGATCGACCGCCTGCAGGGCCGCTGCCGTATTTCGCGTCATCGCCCTTTCTCCGCGATCCTTGCCTCCCTTAAGATGCAGCAACTGTGCCATTGCGAAGGAGCTTGCCCCCTTGATCATGGTGCACCCCTGAGCCCCCGCGAGCACGATCGCTGTAGGCCAGCTGGGGCGATTGGCCCCGACGTTGTGGCGAGATGCCGCGGAGAAACCTCTCTGGCGCGGGGTGTTTCGATCGCACTCGATTTTGCACTTGGGCACGTGCCTTGATCCTCGCCTGTTCAGCGGGCACTCCGCGTGAGGACTCGCGACCATGGGCCTCGGCCGAAGCCATGCGCCGCGGGAGGTAGCGCCGGACGAGGACTCATTCGCGGCGTCGCTCCCCGGGAAGAACAGAGCACGGCGGCGAATCGCGACCCGCGCTGAACCGGTTGGCCGGGAAGCCGGCGCCGGCCGACGGAGCCGAGAGGAGCCTCGTCGGCGCAGCGGCGCCGGGGGGCGCGCGCGGACCTCGCGAGCCCAACGATGAGTACGCGCTGGCTGTAGCCTTGGGTGCGGTGGAGAAAGAGGGGAGAGCATGGTCGCAGGCGCTCGCCCCTCGTGCGCGAGCGATCGCACGTGGCCTTTCCTCGCGAGGTGACCGCCTAGGGCTGCTGAGTTCCTCCGGCTCCACCGAGGCTCTAGACTCGCGACGTGAGCGCAGCAGGGGAACAGCAGCGCGCCTTGCTTTTGCGGGTTGCGCGCCGTGCGATGCTCGAACGAGGCCTCGAGCCGGATTTCCCGGCGGCGGTTGCTGCGGAGCTCACAGGGCTTGCTCTCCCGAGCCCATCCTTTGGATCAGCTATCCGCGATCTGCGCGACCTCCCGTGGTGCTCGATCGACAATGACGACTCCCGCGACCTCGATCAGCTGACCGTCGCCGCGTCACTCCCCGGCGGCAGTACACGGATCCGCATCGCGATCGCCGATGTCAGCGCTGTGGTTACCTCCGGTTCCGCACTAGATCACCACGCGGGAACAAACACCACCTCGGTCTATACGCCGCCACAGAATTTTCCCATGCTACCCGACCGGCTGAGCACGGATCTGACCTCGCTTGTCGAAGCGGCGGATCGCCTTACGATCGTGACGGACGTGGTCGTCGATGCACAGGGTAGTAGTGGTGCGGCGAACGTCTACCAGGCCGTGGTTCGCAACCAAGCGAAGCTGGCATACAACAGCGTGGGGGCATGGCTCGAGGGCGAAGGCGCCCTTCCCGAGGCCGCTGCGCGCGCGGCGGGACTGGCGGAGAATCTCCGCTTGCAGAATGAAGTGGCGCAGCGCCTCAAGGCACTGCGCCACGCCCATGGTGCGCTCGAACTCGAAACCGCCGATGTCCGGGCATTGTTCGAGGGGGACGCAGTAAGCGGGCTCGTCGCCGATCCCCGGAACCGAGCGAAGGAGCTCATCGAAGACTTCATGATTGCTGCCAATGGCGCGATCGCCCGGTTCCTTGAGGGACGCCGATTTCCGATCATGCGCCGGGTGGTCCGGTCGCCGGAGCGTTGGCAACGCATCGTGGAGATCGCCCGCGCCGAAGGAGAGAGGCTGCCGGCGGAGCCGGATGCAAAAGCGCTCAACGAACTCCTGCTGAAACGTCGCGCGGCGGATCCGCTGCGCTTCGCTGACCTCTCGCTGTCGATCATCAAGCTGCTCGGCCGGGGGGAGTATGTGGCCAGCTTTCCCGGCGAGGAGGTTACCGGTCATTTCGGTCTCGCCGTCAGCGACTACACCCACTCGACGGCACCCAACCGCCGCTATCCCGACCTCATCACGCAGCGGATGATCAAGGCCGCACTCACGGGGGGCGCAGTTCCATACGCTCGCGATCGACTCGTGGACCTGGCTGCCCACTGCACGCTCATGGAGGACAGCGCCCAGAAGGTGGAGCGGCTCGTGCGCAAGGCCGCAGCAGCATGTCTCCTGAGCAGCCGCGTCGGGCAGGAATTCGACGGCATCGTGACAGGCGCTTCGCCAAAGGGGACCTGGGTACGCATTTTCGACCCACCGACCGAAGGGCGCGTCGAACGGGGCGAGGCCGGCCTGGACGTCGGAGATCGAGTACGGGTCCAGCTGATCCACACGGACCCGGAGCGGGGCTTTATCGACTTCGCGCGCAGTGGCCCTGTCGAAGTCGCCGCCCGGCGCGCCGATAGATCGCAGCGGACCTTGCTTGGGCGGTCATCTTTCCCTTGAGGACAGGGAAAGGTGGGGTAAGACAGCCGAGCCCCTGCGGTCTCCCGAGCGGCGAGGGGCTGGTCTCAAGACCAACTCAATATCTTTTTGTCGCGCACACACTTTCGGTTGCCGGGGGTCGAGTCGCAGGACACCACAGTGACGGGAAGGAATGTAGCCCGGGCGTGTTCCCGGGGCGTCGACTCCTTCCCTTGCGAGGATGAGCGATGCCGCATGACCGCCGCTCCACTGCCTATCACGAGGCGGGACACGCCGTTGCGTCCTTCTACCTCGATGTGCCGGGCAATCTCGTCTCTGTCACGATCGATCCTCCGGGAAATGGATTGGACCTCACGCACTGTCAGGGCTCGATTGACGCGAAGGACGCCGCGAACCGCGCGTTGGTACCGGACTTGATGATCCAGCGAATGGCCGGGCGCCAGGCCGAAGAGCGGGCCACAGGCCGCTCCTGCCGCGACGGCGCAGCGGATGACTACTTGCGCGCGAAGATGGAAGCGGTGGACGCTGGAATCTATGTCGAAGGAAGCACCCACGCGAGTGCTTTCTGGAGAGAGCAGGAGGAGCAAGCGAGGCGCTTCGTCGACAAGCATTGGCATGAGATCGTTGCCGTCGCCGAGGCTCTCATCAAACATACGCGTCTTTGGCGCGAGGATGTTCAGCGCGCCGTGTCCACTGCCGGTCGTGAATGAGAGCGCCCTAGCGCCGCCGACGCCGCGCGGCCGAAGCCTTGCGCCGGCGTGAAGGTGAAGGGCGCCTGCGGCGATCTCGCGCGAAAAGCCGGATCAGTCGCCAAGACGAGGAAAGCTAACACCGGTCAGGTCTCGCGAGACCTGCCATAGGCGGGCTGCGGCCTCGAGATCATGCGAGCGGGCGCTCGAACGCACTTTCTTCGGGCTACCCCACATCTCCCCCACGCCGCTCGGGCCGAAGTAATCCCCCCCGCGCACCTCGGGTACGGTCGCCGCATAGAGAGTGGGAAGCGCTCCCATCGCGGAGGTCTGCGCAAACAGGCGGTTCCCGAGGAGGGAGAGACGCTCCATCAAGGCGGCGCCTTCCATTCGGGGGCCGGCAGTCTGGAGATTCGTCGCTGCATAGCCGGGGTGCGCGGCGACGCAGACCAGGTCAATGGCCGCCTTCTCCGCGCGGCGTGCGAGTTCGTAGGTGAAGAGCAAGTTTGCAAGCTTGCTCTGGCCGTAGGCACGCCATTTCCCGTAGCTCCGCTCGCTCTGGAGGTCATCGAAGCGAATCCGGCCGATGCGATGCATCGTGCTGCTCACGTTGACGACGCGGGCACCCGGCGTCGCACAAAGGACGTCGAGCAGACGACCGGTGAGGGCGAAGTGGCCAAGGTGATTCGTGCCGAACTGCATCTCGAAGCCGTCTTTTGTCTTGCGATAGGGCAGGGCCATGACCCCAGCGTTATTGCACAGTGCGTCGAGCCGGCGGTGGTTCGCGCGGAACGCTTCGGCGAAAGCGCATACCGAGGCAAGGCTCGCGAGATCAAGGTCCATGGCCTCGATCGACGCGCCTCGCGCGCTTGCCCGGATCTGCGAGAGCGCTGTCGCAGCCCTCGCCGCGTCGCGACAGGCGATCACCACGTGTCCACCCTTGCGAGCAAGCTCGCGCGCGGTCTCGAGCCCAAGACCACTGTTGCCGCCCGTGACCACGAAGATTTTGCCGGAGAGGTCGGGAAGATTAGCCGCCGTCCAGTGCGTGTTTTCGGTCATCTCGCTTTCCTTGGGGTGAAGTGAGCAGCCGACAAGGCTGAGAGTCTGACAGGGTGAAAGTCCCTGTACCGTCAATTGTCTGTATTCGGACGGTTAGCATATCCGGTGCGTGTGGAGGTAACAAAGCACGATAGGCCCGGATGTATTGCGCCAAGAAGGCGCGAAAGCGTCATGCCGTGCGAGAGATGAAGGAAGGCCCTTCGGAGTCGCCTTGTAGGAGGGGGCTCCAAACTGCCATGAGCTGCTCTGGCACAATGGCCGGGGTGGTGAGCGTCATGGTCAA
>DATFYN010000434.1:0-8262 GCA_035315025.1 Myxococcota bacterium | reverse complement strand
AGAATTCCGCCTGGGGCCGTCAGGAACTTCAGGCTAGACATCCTCATTCAACAAACTCAGCCTGTCCCGCAGGCCCTTCACTCGCAGCCTCGGAGGCGCTGAGACTAATTACACGGCGGCGCGCGCCGGGGTTTCTTTGGCTTGCGCTGCGCCTTGCTTCTTCTCTCGTTGCTTACACGCTCGCCTTCACCGCTCGCAGGCGGTGGCGTTCATAACGGCGGACTTCCACACCAGCGGCAAAGAAGACGGGGATCATGACGACCCAGTACCAGGGATCCTGTGCGTGGTGGATTGTGAAATCAGCGAGCGGGCTCCAATGCATAATCGCGAAAGTAACCAAGCCGGCGCTTCCGGCTGCCAGATTGGAGGATTTCGTGAGGGCATACCCAATTCGGATCAAGACCAGACCCAGCGAACAGAAGGTGACGGTCAATGCCAGCAGACGCCAGCTGCCAGTCGTCCAGAAGAACTCCATCCCGTGCACTTCGCGAATTCTCCGAGTGCCACCGCGCTCAGACAGGCTAGCGCCTCGGCGTACCTGTCACTTCTGCTCCCAAAGGACCCGTAGCGCCTCCTTACAGACCGCATCGTCTCCGTTCCGCACACAGCTCTTTTCGACGCCCTGTACGGCCGCCATGTGGGCGTCGTCAAATCCATAGGGCTTCTCGTGGCTTTGAAAGAATCTCGTCATCCACCAGCAACTCGTGATGCGGTATTCGTCCGGTCCGATCTCCGTCGATCCCGTGCTGCACAAACCCACCTGATAGACCGCGTCCCTCGACGAAAGCTCCTGGGCCCAGGAGAGCGCATCATCCACGAACCGGAAACAGTCGAATCGCGTCCCCCGCGACGGACCGACTGCAAAGCGCCGGTCGACAAGATCCGCCGCACTGTGCGTCAGCTTCTCTTGAATGGCGCACGGCACCGGGGGCAGCCGATGCTCTTCTGCCACGGCGTTGCTCGGCGGCGGAGGTGCTGAGGGTTGCGGCGCGCAGGCTGCGAGCAGAAGGACGAGGATCATCCAGAGGGTGGAGCGAGTGCGCATCGGGAGTCTCCACTGTGCCGGAAACTGGAATCCCGTGGCTCCCAAGCCTACACCGGACTTTTTCTAAGGGAAATCCGAATTTCTATGGACTTCGCACGGGTTTGACCGTGGATTTCACGCGGCGTTGTCCTCCGAATAAATAGAATCTCCCCCGGAAAGTCCTCCGAATGCTTGCGGTGTAGAGCTGAAAACGGCACAGAGTAATGCCTAACTGCTTGATTTCCTTGGCGCCCCCGGCAAGACTCGAACTTGCGACACGCGGTTTAGGAAACCGCTGCTCTATCCCCTGAGCTACGGGGGCACTCGAACCGGAACCTATCGAACTGCCCGACCTTTCGCCCCGCTGGCTGATCGAGGTCCCATCGATCGGAAACCAAGGCGATCCCGATCATGGCGGGAACCTCTGTTCTCGCGCGCAATTGGTTTGTGGATGCGAACATCCGCCAGTCCCTGGGAGCAGTTCGAGAGACTCGCATCCGAAAGGTGTGGACCGGACGCCCTAGTACTCGAGAACGACATGGGTGCGCGCGACACCGAGGCGCTCGCGCCCACCCAAGGCCTTGAGCTCGATCAAGAAGGCGCAGCCCACCACGTCCGCTTTGGCCTTGTGCGCGAGGCGAACCGCAGCGGCGGCTGTACCCCCGGTGGCGATGAGATCGTCCACCACAAGCACACGCTGCCCGGGATTCACGGCGTCGACGTGCATCTCGACCGTGTCGGTCCCGTACTCGAGATCATAGGATGCGCTCACCGTGCGCCAAGGAAGCTTGCCTGCCTTGCGCACGATCACGAGCCCTGCGCCGAGGGCCAAAGCGACAGGAGCGCCAAGGATAAAACCACGCGACTCAATCCCGAGCACGCGGTCCACGCGCTCCTCTCGGAACGGCGCGGCCAACGCGTCCACAGCCGCACGGAAAGCACGCGGGTCCGCGAGGAGGGGCGTAACGTCACGGAATAGGATCCCCGGCTTGGGGAAGTCGGGAACATCGCGAATAAAGCGGCGAAGATTGGGTTCTTGCGCGGCAATCGATTGCCTCTCGGGCATCGCTTCTCCCGCCGGCGCGGGCCGGCTCAGGGCAGGTAGAGCAACGGATCCTCGGCTCTTTCAGCGCGGCGGATCTCGAAGTGCAAGTGGGGCCCGGTCGCATTCCCAGTCGAACCTGACTCCGCGATCACATCGCCCCGTTCGATGAAGTTTCCCTTGTCCACCAGGACCTTGCGGTTGTGCGCGTAGACGCTCGCGAAGTGACCTGCGTGCTTCACGATCACGACCCTACCGTACGCGCCCATCCAGTCACTGTAGATGACCTTCCCCGCCTCCGCGGCATGAACGCTCGTACCCTCAGGCATCATAATGTCGATTCCCTCGTGGGGCCGACTGTGCCGCTCCCCGAAGCAGGTACTAAGGCCGCCACGGGCGGGCCACTCGAAGGCGAGGTCTGCCTCACTCTTGGCCTTCCTCTGACTGATGCGCCGCAGATCGTCGGGCGGCTCACAGGCCTTTCCTTCGGCAGCCCCAGATTCCTGAGGCACGACGCGCGCGGACTCTGCGGGGATGAAGAGTTTCGTCCCCACAGGAACCCTTGTTGGATCATCGATGTGATTCGCTTTCACGATGTCGTCGACCGTGACGCCGTAGCGCAGGGCGATGCGGTAAAGGTTTTCCCCCGGCTCGACCACGTGCTCCGAGCCCTTATTCCGGCCGCCGTGGGCGCAAGAGAGGAGCGCGGCTACGACCGCGAGGGCGGCGGCGACGCGCAGCGCGCGGCGACCTACGCGGCCCATCCGTGTGCACCGATCAAATCTACGAAGCGGCACCGCCCAAGCGTCTCGCGGTCGAGTCGGCCTCCTGCGGTCCGCCGCACGCGCACGAGGGCCTGCTCTTCGCGGGTACCGAACGGGCCTACAAGACGGCCGTCGGGGGCAAGCTGGTCGAGGAGCGGCTGCGGGATCGTCGGCCCGCCGGCGGTGACCACGATCGCGTCGTAGGGCGCATTCGCCGCGCGACCTAAGGTGCCATCGCCCAGATAGACCACGACGTTCGCCACCCCAAGCGCGTCCAGTGCGCTGCGTGCCCGGGCTGCGAGCCGCCCGACACGTTCGATCGACACCACACTGGCCGCAAGATGCGAGAGGACGGCCGCCTGGTAACCAGAACCCGTGCCCACCTCGAGCACACGCTCCCTCCCCTGAAGTTCGAGGGCTTCGGTCATAGCAGCCACCACGGCAGGAGCCGAAATGGTCTGGCCGTCCCCGATGGGCAAGGCGGCGTCCTTGTAGGACTCGGTCCGCAAGGCTTCGGGAACCATGAGATGGCGCGGTACCGCGGCAAAGGCAGTCAGCACCCGCGGGTCTCGCACACCGCCCTCCAGCAGGCGCTGCGCGAGACGGCGGCGCGCAGCCACGTACCCGTCGTCGCGAGACAACGAAGCTCGCAGAGACCGGAACCCCCCGGCAGCGAAGCTTAGACCGGGTGCCAGAGTCTGGCCAACACTCCTAGCGCGACGACCGGTGTTCCTCCGCCACCTCAGCCCTCAGGCTTGGGCTGCGGGCGAGCTCCCGGACTGTGAGGGCCAGGCTTCGGGCCGCCTCGCGCAATCCCGCGTCGCCCTCCGGTCCGGTCGTCGCCTCCGCGAACGCACGGGTGTGGAGCTCGAGCCTCTCGCCTGCGCGCACGATCGGAAAATTCGGGTGGATTGTGGGTACGACCTGAGACACGTGGGTGATATCGCTCGAACCGATCGATGCATCGGCGGCATGGCTCGTCTCGGGAAGGCCGAGGCGTTCAAGCTGGCGGCGATACACACCGGCCAGTGCGAGGTTCGGTCGCATCGCCGGAGACTCCGCCTCGGTGCGTAGAACCTCAAGCCGAGTACCCGTGGCTTCGGCGGCGCCGCGAGCGCAGGCGAGGACGCGCGCCGCGGTGGCTTCCAGCGTCGCGTCGTCGAGTGCACGCACCCATACGCGCGCAGCGGCGCGCTCCGGGATCACATTCGGAGCGCGCCCGCCATCGCTCACAATGCCGTGGATACGGGCCGTCCGCGGGAGCTGCTGGCGGAGGGCACCGATTGCGACAAACAGCTGAACCACCCCATCCAGCGCGTTCAGGCCCTGCTCCGGGTATGCCGCGGCGTGGGAGGCGCGCCCGTGGTACACAAACTCGAACTTGTGGTTCCCGAGGAAGAGCCGGTGCGCGCGCCGCATATCGGATGCATGCGCCATCATCACCACGTGGGTGTCGTAGAAGACACCGGCTTCGACCAGCCGGCGCTTGCCTACGCCGATCTCCTCAGCCGGTGCCCCGGCCACGACAAGCTGAAGGCCATCCCCCGGTAGGGTCGCCGCGAGCGCGTGTGCAGCCAGCAGACTCGCCGGCCCGGAGAGGTTGTGTCCACACGCATGACCGATGCCCGGAAGTGCGTCCATTTCCGCGAGAAGAACGGCGTGGAGCGGTGCCTGCAAAGAGCCCCAACGGGCGAGGAACGCCGTTTCCATCCCAGCGACCCCGCGCTCGACCGCGAAGCCGCGTGCCTCGAGCCATGCCACGTAGCGTGCACTTGCCTCGCGTTCCTCCAGTGCGAGTTCGGGGTGCGCGGCCATCCAGTGCGCGAGAGCAGAGGCCTCCGCGAAGCCCTCGTCCACTCTAGCGACGATCTGTGCACTTTCCGGGTCGAAGTTCGGGGACGTCTCCCTCATGCCAGCCCTCTTCGGCAAGGTGTGGGCGCGGCTCAAGTGAGGAGAAGGTACAGCTAACGGAGTGCGTGCGAGAATCTTTGACAAAGGAAATGAAGGAGAATTGAAAATGAACGAGGCTGTCGCTTTTCTCGGTCTGGGTGTCATGGGTTTCCCGATGGCCGGTCATCTCGCACGAGCCGGATATGCGGTTTCGGTGTACAACCGCAGCGCATCCAAGGCCGAGCGCTGGGTCGCCCTGCACGGCGGACGAGCGGCGCCCAGCCCGGCAGAGGCCGCGCATCACGCACGCTTCGTGCTCGCATGCGTGGGCAATGACTCCGACGTACGCGCGGTGACACTAGGCGAACGGGGGGCCTTCTCTGCAATGCTCCCGGGTTCAATTTTCGTGGATCACACGACGACCTCGGCCGACGTTGCACGAGAGCTCGCGGCCGCTGCGCACAAACGTGGGATCGGCTTCCTTGACGCGCCGGTCTCAGGTGGACAGACGGGTGCGGAGAAGGGAACGCTCACCGTGATGGCCGGCGGTGACGTCGATGTATTTGAGTCCGCGCGACCCGTCCTTGCGGCCTACGCCCACTTCGTAAGACGCCTCGGCCCGGCGGGCCACGGCCAGCTCGCGAAGATGGTGAACCAAATCTGTATCGCTGGTCTCGTCCAGGCACTGGCCGAGGGACTCGAGTTCGCCAAGGCCGTCGGTCTCGATGTGCGCGCGGTCGTAGAGGTGATCTCGAAGGGTGCCGCCGGTTCGTGGCAGATGGAAAATCGCGCGGCCACGATGCTTGAGGGACGATTCGACTTCGGCTTTGCGGTCGACTGGATGCGCAAGGATCTCGGCTTCGCGCTCGACGAGGCGCGGCGAGCCGCTGCCCCCCTCCCCGTGACCGCCCTCGTGGACCAGCTCTACGCCGAGGTCCAAGCGATGGGAGGGGGACGCTGGGACACGTCGAGCCTAATCGCACGTTTGGCTCGCACGGGAATGCCGCACGATACGGGTCGTCGAGATGCGGTGCCGGACCACGCGTAGCGGACTTCGCCGTGGGGCGGCGGCTTCTCGCCGAGCGCTCGGCGCGCGCTCCCTCCTGCCGTAGGAAGTGTTGGCCTGCGACCCTCCACAGCAACCCGCTCTTCGCTCCACGTGGTAAGGCGGGGCCGCCCCGGGACGAGAATCGGACGAGGGCTTTGGCTCGAAGCTCTGGTGCTGTGAGGAGGTGTCGCTAGAGCCGACCCGGTCCCCGTTGGTGGGCTGCGGCAGATACCTGCGCGGGCTGATCGGTCCCTCCCTCGTCTTCTTCTCCGATGAGATGCCAGTCGGCTCCGCCCACTGACACCCATGTGTCCCCGCTCGTTGTGTCGATGCGGTAGACAGTGCCCGAGGAGCCCTGCACGAGCTGGTAGCGGCTCACCGGCGCCCCGCCCTCCATGAGCGCCGGGACACCGATGACGGCAGCCAGCGCGAGGATGGCAAGGGCGATTAGGACGCCGACCCAGTTGCTCACGAGTCCTCCTCAGCCGCCTCGAGTGAAGCAGAGTGCCGGGAGGTGGGCTATGGCCCCACCGCTCGAATGAAGAACCTTCCCGAAACCAGCGGGGCTACCAACCCAACAGAAGGCGCTGCCGGGACCGGTCACCCCTAGCGGCCTGGGCCAAGAGGCTCGACGGCTTTCATGGGAGTCCCGCATCGAGCCAGGAGGCTGTGGCAAGTCCTAGGCCCGAAACCCAGAAAACTCGGCCCTCGCGAAGCGGCGCCGTACTTCCCTTCGCAACGCGCTCGGCAGCAGCGCAGCGAGAAGCCCCATGAGGAGGAGCGGAAACCAGACCTCCCGGGGCTGTCCGAGGGCAACGGCTGCGCCCCCGGTGACGAGACCACCTACCCCGAGGCCGAGGAGCGCAGTCAGCAACGCTTCGGCGAAGCGCCGATAACGCCCGAGGGCACATAAGACGCCGATCGTGGCGCCGATAACCCCTATGGCGGCCCCTCCGCTAGCGCCGGCGGCCCGGGAAGACCACCATGCCCCAGGTACCGCGGTAATCGCGGTACCCCCGGAGAGGCGAAGATCGCTCAGCTTCACGTCGCCAGGGCCCTGGAGCACCACATTCAATACAAGCCGAGTCGGGGCGGGTGCGCCGGCCACGAGCTGAATCGGAAGCGCAAAGGGGCGCGGTCCCGAGGACCCGGAAAACTTCCCGAGAGCTCCCGTAGGATCGAGGGTGCGCGTGAAGACTTGCTCTCCATCCGGGAAAGTACTCCCCATCTCGAGGTAGCCCTCTCCTTGGATGTCCGAATACTCGACTGTGCCGGTAATTTGGTAGACCGACCCCGCGACGTGAGGGTTATCGATCGCGAGGATGGGCGTCGTCGTGGGCGCGGTGTCGCCGACCACCTCCGCAAGGCGGCGGGTCAGGACGCCGTCCTCACCCACCTCTTTCCCTGCGATTTGGAGCGAGTCGTCCGCGACTGCCGCACAGCCGGCGGCCGCAAGTCCGAAGCCGATCAAGAGGGAAACGATTCGAATCGTCTTCATGGACTTGCTACCTCGTTCGGGGCGGCCTCATCGAGCGGTTCGACTCTTCATCGGTCTCGCTGTATTCGGCTTGAGTCGATCGCACAGATGGCTTCGCGCTGCCTTGGCTCACGAAACGAAGCAATCGAGAAGGCTCACGGGCGCACTGAGTCCAGCAGGCACGAAGGAAGAGGCTGCGGTACACCCGGGACAGGGCGATTGCATCGATCGGATCGGGCTCCTTTTCGAGGCGATCGCCCAAGGGACCGGAGCGCGGGATCGTCTGGGATCAGCGCCTTCCCTTCGTCCATGCGAGCTAACGAGGCTTTGCTTCCTCGGGGTCTAAATGGCGCTGCGTGACACCATTTCCCAGAGAAGCGCGAAGAACGCGACGGACAACCAGTCGACCAAAGGCCCGCAGCCGGTGCCGATTCGACCTCGGCCCTGGTGGCTCATTTTTCTTCTGCTTCTGCTGATCAACTACCTGGTGATGCAGACGTTCTTTGGCGAGCCCTCGGCCATCACGATCCCGTACACGTTCTTCAAACAGCAGGTCCAGGCGGGCAACGTGACGGAAGTGACGGGTATCGGCGATACCATCCGTGGCACTTTCAAGGATCCAGTCACCTATCCCCCACGACCTGAGCCGTCGGCGGAAAAGGAGAAGACTGCGCGTGCCTCCGACGAGGGGCCGGTTACCTCCACACACTTTAAGACACAGCGCCCGGTCTTCGCCGACCCGGGCCTCGAGAGCCTGCTCGATCAGAAGCGTGTCGTCGTAGCCGCTCTCGACGAGAACGGTCCCTCCTGGCTCAAGTTGGTCATCGGGTTCGGTCCCACCTTGCTCTTGATCGCGGCCTTTGTGTGGCTTACGCGTCGGGCTGCCGCGGCGGGGGGCGGTGGCATATTCGGGCTCGGGCGCAGTCGCGCCAAGCGTTACAGCGAAGAACAGTCCAAGGTGACTTTCGCAGACGTCGCGGGCATCGATGAGGCTCAAAACGAGCTGATCGAGATCGT
>DATFYN010000433.1:0-5281 GCA_035315025.1 Myxococcota bacterium | reverse complement strand
TTGACCATGACGCTCACCACCCCGGCCATTGTGCCAGAGCAGCTCATGGCAGTTTGGAGCCCCCTCCTACAAGGCGACTCCGAAGGGCCTTCCTTCATCTCTCGCACGGCATGACGCTTTCGCGCCTTCTTGGCGCAATACTCCCGGGCTTCCGCCGAGTTGGTCACCCTTCTCGCCGCCGGGTATAACTACGGTGTCAAACTGGGCAATCTACACCGGTGGGGCTCACCCCCACTGGAACGGCAGCTAGCATCGCTCCCACCTTTGCGCGAAACCGAATCATCGCCTTCCAGGTCCGGTCGAATTTCGCGGTGAGGAAGACTCGCCACTCGCGCTCGGCGGCTTCTCTCTCCAACCGACTCGCCGCCTGTGCCGAGGAGCGCCGCAGCTCGGTTCGTTTGCTCGTTCTGCGGGGTGTGTCCGGAGGCTTCGCTTTCAAGCTTTACGCTCCCGTGCGGTGGGCCATCGGCGGCCTGCCTCACGAGACTTGGCGTTCGCTCGGGAGACAAGGTGGCCCGCGTTTCGTTGGATCGCACCCTGGTCTATGTGGGATATCTGGTCTCGCGGCAGCCGATCCGGCGCCGACCGTCGTTGAGTCTCCCTCGCTGGGATCACACGGATGTGACATTTCGTCCCTAAGTGACGTGGTCCACACAAGCGACGTTGACGCCGATTTGCTTTGCCCAGTTACAAGTGGGACAAGGACCATGAGAGGGGAAGCCGCGAGGGGTGCTGCTCCCAAGACTCACCCTGATGAAAATGCACTGGAATGAAACCTTAACCGCGTGATGCTTGAAAAGGAAGTGAACGTGCGCATTCAAGTCCTCCGTCTTTCCGGTGTGCTCCTCGGCAGCCTGATCTTCGCACTCGAACCCTGCGCAGCCGATCCCACGCCGTCGACCAAGACGTCAAGCAGCAGCCCGGTCGTCGGCGGTGAAAAGTTCGTCCAGCGTGAAGTTCCCGATCCGGGCCAGGGCGGAATAGTTGCCGCATGGATTTTCGTGCCGGAGACCTGGCATTTCGACAGCAAGGTCGAATGGCACTACGGCTGGGTTGAAAATCCCGTCTCCATCGCTGCCCAAGCCGAGAATCCTGCCGGCGCGGAGGCCTGCTTCCTCTATCCCACCTTGCAGCTCATTGACGTTAAAGGACCACCGTCGCTCCAGCGCTATGTGAAAAAACCCAAGCCCGGCGAATCCTCCGGCGCCGCGATCTGGCTGGAACCGCGTCCGGCGCTCCAGATCATGGCCATTTTCATCCAAAAGACCAGGGGTAACACCAAAAAGTTTCAATGGCTCGGCAAGCAGGAATTGCCGGGCCTGGCCAAGGCGATGGGCGTACCGAAGGGGTCCAACCAGCAAGGGATCGCCGTAAAAATCGCCTACGAGTTCGATGGCAAACCCGTCGAGGAAGCGTTTTACGGCGTGTACTTCCTAACGCAAGTTCCCGGTGCCGGTCCTGCCAAGTCATTCGTGCAGACCAACTGGGGTCTGATGGGCCTGCACAGTTTTCGCGCCCCCGCCGGCACGCTGGACAAGCGCATGCCGGTTTTTGCAGTGATCGCCCACTCCTTTCGTCTCAACCCACAATGGGCCGAGCGCAGAAGGGTAATCATGGCGAAGCTGCTGGAGGCCTTCAATCAGCAGCTCAAGGCCGGCTACGACAAAATAGCCGCGGCAAATCGCCTGGCCCACCAGGTTGCGGCCAACAACAACGCTTTCATCCAGTCCATCGACCGCCAGGTCATGGCCAATCGCCAGAGCGGCGGGGGATCATCGAACGATTCAACCCGCAGTTTTGCCGATAAGGAGAGCGACCTAATCCGCGGCGTCGACACGACGGAGGATCCCATGTACGGAACCTCGCAGCATTCTTTCATGGAGCAGTATCACTGGACCGACGGGAATAACAACTGGCGCAACTCCAACGACCCCAATTACGATCCTAGCCATACCGAATCAGGCACCTGGCAGCTAATGCCCGTGGTCAAGTAGCGCGACCGCGACGCTCCGATGCCTAGTACCAGCTCAAAATAGCGCGCGGCTGCGACCTTGGCCTCAAGCAGGCCCCGATCCTGCCGGTCGGCGAAGGCGCACGGCATAGCCTGATTGTTGACACGACACGCCCCGGCCTCGGTCGGGGCGTTTGTCTTTTCTACGGCCGGCATCGTTGCCTCGCCGTCCGACGCCACCGCGCGCGAGGCGCCTCGCTCTAGCACGCCTCGGCGTAGTCACGCCGCGAGAAGCACCGTCCCACGCAGCCGCCGACTAATACGGGCTGGCTCGACCGTGCTATAGCGCCCCCCCCGATTTGAACCCCCGTACTCGCCGCCTCTGACCTAGGCTGGGGTTCCCGTGGCACCCAGGCCCTCCTCCCAGACTCGGCTTGCCCGTGCCCAAGTCGTACCCGGCGAGCTAGCGGTGGGTTGCCGGGCAATTGCGGCTGAGTACCAAAGCGGAAGTGCGGCCGTCACGCCGACGTTCCCTGATGGCCACCAGTTCGACGTGCGAGACCCTGGGGGCCACCTGTGGACAATCGGCACTTTCCAACCACGTGTTCCTGTCAGTGGCCGGGCGCGAGACTGTGAAATCCGGCCGTGGCGAGGCGATCAGATGACAGCCCCGCCCGCATACTCGGTGGTCGCTCCGATCGTACTCCTGGGCGCAATTCTCGCGCCCGGGCGCCGGCGATCCAAGTCGGCCCGACGGGCACCGTCAGTCGTGTGTAGGCGACGGATAGCGACGTCTGGCCTCGCGGTTGCAGGCCTGTGCAGCCCCTTGCAGGACCCTGCCGAGCTACGTGGCGCAAGCTCGCGTCACTTCTCAGGGATCTTTCGTCCTGGCAGTCTTGGGGTCGGGGGTTCGATTCCCCCCAGCTCCACCACGATTCCGGAAGCCCGACGCACACTTGTGGCGTCGGGCTTCTTCGTCTCTACTGACGCCGCATCGAGAGGGGCCGTATAGGGCCGTCCGAGGCCGGTAGCGGCTTTGCGGTCACAGCATTGGGAGCAAACGTACCGAGGGCCAGCGCCGCGTTGATCTTGCGGGCGATCTCCTCCGCATCGCGCTGGTGGGCCTTCGTGGGACCTACTCGCCGCTTCTTCCGTTTGCCCTCGTAATGAGTGAACACCCACCACGCGCCGCGCTCCCACTTCACTTTCGCTGCCATCGCTACTTACCTCTAACCCGATTGATGTAATCGCGAACTGCCTGCCGGATGATCGACGCCACCGAGGATTGCCGCTCCGTGGCGAGTGCCTCTAGCGCGTCGAAGTCCTCGCGCTCGTAGTCCACGCTGAGGCGCACGGGATCTTTCACGATACGCCGTCGGCCCCTACGCTCGGATTCACGTCTTCGAGCTGCCACAGCGTAATTCTAGGCCAGACCGAATCTTTTTTGTCAATGATAATAACTTTTTACAAATTTCCGCGAGGAGCGTCTCCACTGCGATGTCTACGCGACTCGCGGCAGCCTGCGACCTGCTCCGCAGCCAGTCCCGCAGGGGATCGATCGGCACAAGGACGGCGCCACCGACTCGAACGTGGGGCACCTCGGGAGGAATCGCGCGGAAGGCCCGCTCGGAGAGGCCAATCGCCGCTGCGGCTTCCTTCGGTTGCAGGGCCAGCCGCTCATCGAGCCGGAGCTTCTCGGCGGGGGGTTAGCCACGCGCAACCCCTCGTTGCGCCGCCAGCTCAGCCTTCCGTCGCTTCACAAACTCCCGCAAAGCCACGAACGTGGAATCGGGAAACAGCTTGCACAGGGCTCGCAGCTTTCGGCGCGGGCTGCGGCTCTTTAGGTCGCGTTCTAGGCGTTCCACGCGCGCGATTCTGTGATCCTCTCGTAGACCCAGTCCCTCTGGTGCACCTGAGTTGCTCGAGCGTCACTCAATCTGCGTCACCGGAACGATCACAATCTACAAGGGTCGCGCCGAGATGGAGATATCCGACCCGGCGCAGATTGAAACACCTGGAGGTCGTCCGGATCTCCACGATAAATGAACCGCATCGGCATGGGGGAATACCTCCGAATGGGGTCGCGCTTAGCGCTCAGCGTTTCGATTTTCTGTCACATGCTGACGAGCTTGCGGCCGGTGAGGCGATAGATGAGATCGTCGATCGGATCGAAGACTGGGTCGAAGAAGGTCTTGCGATCCATGAAGACACGGCCGAGATATCGGCTGGCGGGCACGCTAATCAGAAGCGCGATCAGCAGGGTCAGCGCTGTTACAGCCAGCCTTGTGGTGTCATTGGAGTACGGTGGAATTCATCGATGAGGCTGCACCAGCAGGCGCCCGATTCGGCGGTCGTCCATCTCCGCAACCTGGAAATCCCACTCACCCCACACGAAGCGTTCTCCGCGCTGCGGCATGTGGCTTAATTGCGAGAGCGCGAACCCAGCGAGAGTGACGAAATCGCCGGGCGGCAAGGACTCCTGCTTCAGAAGTTTCGTGACCTCGTCCATCGGCATCGCCGCGTCGATGAGGAATGAGCCATCGTCTCGTCGCGTCATTTTCGGTCCTGACTCGCCCTCGACTTTCGCGAGATCGCCCGCGACCGCTTCCAGGAGATCGGTCCGCGTCACGATTCCCTGGATGCTGCCGAACTCGTCGACGACCAGCGCCTCGTTGACGGGGGTGGCGCGGAAAAGATCGAGCGTTCGCAAAATCGATGTTCCCTCCGGAACGATCAGAGGATGGCGCGCGACGTGCTCGATATCGATTTGCTCTCCACGCAACGACTGATCGAGTAAGTCCTGTTTGCGAACGACGCCAACGACTTCGTCGATCGAGCCCCGGCTCACCAGCATCTGCGCGTAGGGGCAGCTCCCGATCTTGCGCAGTATCGAGTCCCGCGAGTCATTGATATCGATCCACGCCACCTGCGGCCGGGGCGTCATAATCGAACGCACCGGAGAATCCGCAAGATCAAGCACGCCCTCGATCATGTCGCGTTCGACATGATGGATGACGCCCAGCTTGGCTCCCTCGGCGACGATGCTATGGATGTCATCCTCGGTGACGTTTCGCTCAACCCCCGGCCGCAAGCCCATTCGTCGCAGAACGAAATTGCTCGAGGTGTCCAGTAACCAGATGATCGGCACCGCCGCCCGGGCGAGAACAGAGAGCGGCGGTGCGACCCATATGGCGATCGGCTCGGGATACTTCAGTGCGAGCTGTTTTGGCACCAGCTCGCCAAGAAGCAGTGAAAGAAACGTGGTAGCGGCTACCAGGACGACAATCGCGGTGGGAGTGCCGTAGGCGGCGACCGCGGGGTACTCATTGA
>DATFYN010000432.1:0-8968 GCA_035315025.1 Myxococcota bacterium | reverse complement strand
ATGGTGTCCATCATGCCGGGCATGGACGCACGCGCGCCCGAGCGCACCGAGACCAGAAGCGGGCGCTTCGGATCTCCAAAGCGCAACCCCATGATCTTCTCCACCCTGGAAAGGGCGGAAAGACTGCTGCTCTTCACGTCGGCGGGGAGCTTGCCACCCGCAGCGTTGTACTCGTGGCACACGGTCGTGGAGATCGTGAACCCGGGAGGTACCGGCACGCCGAGCCGGGTCATCTCGGCCAGGTTCGCTCCCTTGCCCCCCAGGATTGCCTTCATCTCGGCGCGACCCTCGGCCTTGCCGGCGCCAAAGAAGTAGACCTTTTTCGCTGACTTCGAAGGCGTCTTGCGGGTGGGCTTCGCCCCTCGCTGCGTCACAGCACGACCTCCAGCCGATCGCGAAGATAGGCCTGCACTCCCTCGAGGGAGATCCGGTCCTGTGTCATTGCGTCACGCTCGCGAATTGTGACCTTGCCGTCCGTGCCCGAGTCGAAGTCGTAGGTGACGCAGAAGGGGGTTCCCACCTCGTCTTGCCGGCGGTAGCGCCGCCCGATGTTCCCGGACTCGTCGTAGAAGGTCGAAAAGCGCCGCCGGAGCTCAAGCGCGAGCTTCTGGGCGGGTTCGGCGAGCTTTTTCGAGAGCGGCAAGACCGCCACTTTGATGGGCGAAATGGCGGGGTGAAGGCGCAGCAGCGTGCGCGTTTCGCCATCGGGCAGCGCCTGCTCTTCATATCCATTCACAAGCAGGGCGAGCGCAGTTCGGTCGATCCCGACGGACGTCTCGATCACCATGGGGGTGAAGCGTTCTTTCGTCTCTTCGTCGGTGATCGAGAGGTCCTTGCCGCTGTACTCGGTATGGCGCCGCAAATCCCAGTCCCCCCGGTCGTGAACGCCTTCGATCTCCTGCCAGCCGAAGGGGAATAGAAACTCGATGTCCGCGGCAGCCTTTGCGTAGTGGGCAAGTTCGTCGGCGGTGTGGGCCCGAACGCGCAGACGGGCAGCTGTGAACCCTAGCTCGAGGTGGAAGCGCTGCCGCTCCTCGAGCCAGTGCGCGAACCACTTCTCACGCTCGCTCGGGTGGATGAAGAATTCGAGCTCTGCCTGCTCGAACTCTCGAGAACGAAAGGTGAAGTTGCGCGGATTGATTTCATTTCGGAAGGCCTTACCGATCTGCGCAATCCCGAACGGGATCTTCTGGCGGGAGGAGTCTTTCACGCGCCGAAAGTCCGTGAAAATCGACTGGCAGGTCTCGGCCCGCAGGTACGCGACCGCGGCGGCATCTTCCGATGCGCCGATAAAGGTCTTGAGCATGAGGTTGAAGCGACGTACTTCGGTGAAATCGTGTTCGCTCGTTCCCTCGCGCGCGGGGCACGGACCCGCCTCGTCCAGCTGATCGGCGCGGAAGCGTTTCTTGCAGGCACGGCAGTCGACCATCGGGTCGCTGAAGTGCTCCACATGGCCGGACGCCTCCCAGGTACGGGGATGGCAGATGATCGAGCTGTCGAGCCCTTCCACATCGTCTCGCTCCCGCACCACACGCTGCCACCAGAGCGCCTTCAGATTGTTCTTGAGCTCAACGCCGAGCGGCCCGTAGTCCCAGAAACCGTTAATCCCACCGTAGATCTCGCTCGAGGGGAAGGTGAACCCGCGGCGCGCACACAGCGACACGAGGTCGTCCATGCGCCAGGGGTAAGGGCTCTTCGCGGAGTCGGCGTCGGACATCGGCACCCTTGGGGTCGCATCGCTCGCGGGCGGCGCGTGGGGCGGGCGAGTATTCCTTTCGCGGGGGAGGCGTGTCAAGCCGGCGCGGATTCGGCGACCGGCATGATTTCATCGAGGAATCCGACCGCACGAATATAACCTCCTAACACACGGAAATGTCTCGCTGCGCGTTCGCAGCTGCCTGCTTGTGGCAAGCGTGTTGCCCTCCTTGATTCCCGGAGGAATCAGGTTTCTCCCACGATTAGCTGAAGAGGAATCAAGGAACAAGGAGCCCGCGCGCCCGGAGGACCAGGCTTCTCTTGCCTCGCCGATCACGCGACGAGCGCCGCCCCGGTCCCTGCTAGCGGTGCGCGCCGTGCGCGTGGCGTGTGGGCGCCGCCTTCTCGCACCATGGGTTGCTCGGTACTCCCTCGCACGCGTCCTCCATGGACGGCTGCGGCGGAAGCGGAAGGAGCATCACCTGGGTGGGCTGGGGGTAGCCCGGGTTTCCCGCGAGTCCTGTACAAGGGCCAAATGCCTGCGTTGCACAGATGAGCTGCTGGCCGATCGGAGCGAAGAGGCCAGCCCCATGGTTCGGTACGCCGCAGGTTCCGTGTGTGGTCTGGAGATCCGCCGGCGAGCTCGTAACGCCGTTCGGGTCCACGTTTCCGTACCAGCAGTTTCCGGGGTTGTTCAGTCCGCTGATCTCGCCGAGATCGCCGTTCGTATCGTTGCCGAAGGAGCCGTTGTCGCGCAGGAAGTTGTCGTGTACCTCGTTGCCGAAGTCGTCGAAGTAGCAAGTGGCACCAACCGAAGCGAGGAAGCCCAAAAGGAACGGATCGGTCACCTGCGGCACCACACCGCCCGCGCAGTTCGCGACGGGCGGGGGCGGGTTGCTGAAGTCGACGTACGGCACAAGCAGGAGCGCCCAAGAGCCGTTGTGCTCCACGCGGTTCCATGCAACGGTGTCATACTGCCCACCTGATAGGAGCATGCCCGTGCCAACCGGTCCGAGGGCAGCCTGCCCCGCCGCGGGCACGTTCGGATTGTTGTTGTCGTGGATGTAGTTGCCAATGAAGTAGCTGCACAGTCCGTTGCCCGTGAGTCCCTTCTCCGCATCCGGACATTTGCCGCTCTGGGGCGAGGGCCCCTCACTGTTCTGGCTGTTGGTGGAGATCCCGATCATGTTTCGGTCCCATTCGGAATACGCGATCACAAGATGTCCGCCGGAGTTCGTGCCGGAGTAGCCCTGGGCGGAGTTTTGGGCATGGCCATCGGCCAGGACCGCGTTGCAGTCCGGACAGGCGCCAATGTAGTAGGAGGAATCGGCCATGTTGCTGGCGTAGGTATGGAGGATGAGCCCGGGCCCGCGGGAGTTGCTCACAAAGATCCCGTATTCGGGCTTCGGCTGCTGGGCGCTCTGAAAGTAGGTCGAGGTGGCCGAGAGATATTGGCCAAGGTAGGGGCCGAGGCCGATCTGGCCGGAGTCGTACCCGCCATTCCACCAGATTTGGTTGCCGCCTCCCCCCGAGCCATCGAGGAAGTTGCATGCGGTGAGGTTCTCGACTGCGACGTTGTCGGCCTTGAAAACGAGGATGCCGTTGCGGCCGAGGGGATTGCCGCTCCAATCGAGCGGACCGAAGTCTTGGTCGCTCCGATCGGAGGAGCACTGCGGGGCACCCGGCTTCGTGCCGTCGACCACGACGCCGTTTCGGTCCATGCCGCGCAGATGGAGGTCGGGCGTCCCGATGTAGACGCCGCCTGAGGCGACGCCGGGCCACAGATGCTCGCGGTCCCCTTGCTCGTGGTAGTCCCCGGGGGCGACGAGGATCCAATCGCCCGGGTTGGCCGCATCGACGGCGGATTGGATGGTGGTGAACTGGCCGGGGATGCCGCGCCAAGTCCCCACGCGCAAAACGTGCCTCTTCGCCTGCCCCGGCGGCAAGCAACCGTTGTCCTTTTTGGCGAGGCCCGGAGGGCAGCCCGGCGGTCCTCCGCCCTCGTTTCCGTTTCCCGCCTGCGCGCCGGCCTGAGGCAAGATCCCGATGAGGACGGCAGCCAAGGTGAGCTGTGCGAGTCGCCCAAACCGGTGGGAGGCGGAAGAAGAAGAAAGAGGGAGGAGGGGGCCGCTCATTGTCATGGGGGGCTCCTTTTCGCAAAAGCAACCGCGTATTGGACCACCAACAGCACGGTGGTGTCCAGCGGAATCGGGCGAATTTTTTTTACTCCCATTTTTCAGAAGGGCTACTCGCGATACGAACACACGGGGCCGCTCCTCCGTTAGAACCAACACAACGGGCGCGCCCGGACAGGCGGCTTTTCGCAAGCGGCTTTCGGACATTCTGCTGGTAGCTCAGATGTTGCTTTAGTCGTTTTTCCCTGCAAGTAGCCCGGTGCCCGCGCTGGCGGCGCGGCGGCGTGGTTCGGGGCGCGTGGCGGCTCGGCCCGGGGCCGGTGTGGGCGACCTCGGCCGGTGTATTCCTGGCCAGCGGGCTCGGCGGCTCAGCGCTCGGCACCTGGACACGGCAGACACGATAGATTCCCTGGCGCAGGCTGCCGCGGCTGGGCTCCTCGCCCATTGCGCCCCGGGTTCGGGTCGAGATGGTGGGGGCTCCGGCAGGGGCGATCCTTGACCGTGCCTGCACACAAGCCGCGCATTTCGCGCATGGCACGAGGGGGCGGGGTGTCATTCTGCCCGGTTTGCACCGGTAAAGGGACGGCGGATTGGGCGGGGCACTTCGTGCTGGGCGGCAACTTGGCGGCAGATCGTGTGGGGTTTCCTAACTTTCCTAGCCCTTCCTGACGACGCCTAGGAAGTGTATAGCCCCATGTTTTGGATCCCCCGCAAGGGTGGCGGCTTACCTCGTATGAGTTGCGGCGCAGCAAGCGTGCAAAAATGCGCTCCGGGCAACGCTCGACCCGTCTCCAGTCCGGTCGTGGCTCTCTTCGGGACCTACCGCCATTTTACCGCAGGCCGGGGGTGGCACCGGATTATTCGGGGTTATCCGATGCGCAACTCGGGTCCATGATTTCCTCGAGGAATCGCTCACTTCGAAGCTCGATGCCGAGATGAAACCGGGTGAATCGTGCGAGCAGGCGCCGTGCCTCGCGAAGCGCCCCTTCCGGGAGGGCGAGGCGGTCAAGCCGCCCTTCGGGCAGGCGAAGTCCTTGGTCGAGGGCACGGAGCGTGCCCAGGTGCACGCGGAGCAAACCCGCGACGTGGGGTGCGCAAGCTCCGCATACGGGTCCTCCATCGGCCACGTGGAAAGCCACTTCCCCTGCCGGCCCGAGCTCCTCGTCACAGCGCACGCAGCGGCGCAGTTCGGGCCGCAGCCCGAGCGCGTCCAGCGCGCGCAACTCAAGCAGCGTGCGCAGCCGCAAGTCAGGCTCTTGTCCTGCGATTGCCGAAAGCGCGCCCGTCGCGAACGCGAAGAGCCTTTGCGTGTCCGCCCGGGCACCCCCCTCCGGTGCGAGCCGGCCGAGGAGTTCGAGCAGGTAGCAGCCGAGGGCGAAGCGCGGGGGGGAGAAACGGATCTCTTGAAAGGTATGGAGGAGCACCGCGTGCTCAAGGCGGGCCATGGCCCGCGAAGGTCTGCGGTCGGCTTGCACGCGCAGCTGGTTGAAGAAGTCGAGGGTACCGCTGAAGCGCCTTCGGCTGCGCTTGGCGCCCTTCGCGATGGCGGCAAGACGCCCGGTCTCGGGCGTGAGCAGGTGGACGACGACGTCGGACTCGCCGAAATCGAACACCCGAAGCACCAGCGCCTCGGTCACGAAGCTCGCCACGCGGACACCCTAGCGTGTCTGGGGCGGCGACGCGTCCTCCTCGGCGGGCGGCGCCGGGCGAAGCCCCCGGGCCCGCGCTTCGTCCGCCAGCTCGCGTACGGCATCGCGCCGGTGCACGATGGCGCGCTCTGTGGGCGGACCCAGCGAGAAGCGGGGCAGCGAGACTCCGGCGCGCCAGAGCGCGAATGCGGCCCCGAGCACAGCCACGGCCGCGCAAAGCGCAAGCACGCGGCCCGTGCGCAGGCGTCGTGCGCCGCGCATCCCGGCATCCGGCACAGCCTCCGCGAGCATGCGCGTCACGGCTTCGTTGGCGTCGAGGCCAAGCGCCGTCGCCACGGTGCGAACAAAGCTTCTTGCGAAGGCATCGTGGTCGCGATCGAAGGCGCCCGCCTCGAGCCGCTCGAGCGAGCGGCGCGGGATGCGCGTCGTGGCTTCGAGCTCATCGAGAGTGATATGACGCAGCATGCGTTGCCGCTCGAGATACGCCCCAATCGAGGAGCGATCCCCCGCAGCCCGCTCGTCCTCCGTTAGCGGAGGACCTTGAGGTAGTCCTCGGAGCGCTTCCCCCATTCCCCGCTCGGCTTTGTCTGGACTGCCGCGGTCAGGTGGCGCAGGGCGCGGTCGCGTTCGCCCATCGACACGTAGATCTCGGCGATCCGGTAGTTGATCTCAGCCTCCGCCAACGGTCCGGGCTTCTGTGCGAGCGCACGGTTGAACAGCGGCAACGCCTCGGCCGGGTGACCCGTCTCAGCCTCCAAGATGCCGAGGTTGAGCAGTGCGCGCCAGAAGTCGTTTTTGTACTGCAGCGCGAGCCCAAGGGTCTGCCGGGCCTGATCGGTCCGGCCGAGCTTGTACTCCGCCCATCCCTGGTTGCTGAGCGCGATCCACGGCGCCGCGAACGTGGGATCGTTCGCCAGCATCTTGCTCTGCTCGATCGATTCGGGATAGCGCTCCATCTGGACATAGAGCGACGACAGGTTGATCCGGGCAAGCTGGATCGTGGCGCGGTTGCCAGTCGCTCCCTGTCGGGTGGCAAGCTCGATGCAGCGGAGCAAGTGCTGCTCGGCTTCCGCAAGGTGACCCTGTCGCCGGTAGGCTTCCGCCAGGCCGGACTGGGTGGACGGGTCTTTTGGATTGATCTCCTCCGAGAGGAGAAGCTCGCGCAGCGCGAGCGCGTTGTCCCCATGCTGCAGGTGATCGGCGCCGAGATCGCGATGGGCGAGAGCGCGCTGAAACCGCTCCTCGTCTGTACCCTGCAGGAACGCCGGCGTCGCGCATGCGAGGCCGAGGGTGAGCGGCAGGGCCGCAAGGGCCATGCGCAGCAAGGGAGGGCGGGCGCCGCGGCCGGATACGTGGCGCGGGAGTCGATCGAGCGGGTACAACATGACGGTCCTCCTGGCCGATAGGATCAAAACGAGCCGAGAAGGCGCGCAAGCCAACTCGCCGGCGCTGCCGGGTCGCTCGAGCGTCGGCGCTTGATCAGCTGAAGACGGCCGAGCGCCGGTCCATGCGGGGTCATCAGAACGGCTTTGCGCGCGGCTTGAGCTGCCTGCGAGGCGTCGGAACGGCCTCCCCCCTCCGGGCGTGGAGCCGTGGATGCCGCGCTGCGCTTTCGAAACTTGGTGAGGGAAACGCCGCGGCTCGTCGCCTTGCCAGCCGCCGCTGCTGGGGCGTTGCTCTCCGGAGAACCAGACCCCGTACGGGGGCCCTCGACGCGGCGCGGCGGGGGATCCTCCGAGGGGGCGGCTTCTTCGAGCTCGACCGTCTCCTCGAGAACGAGCTCTTCCGCCGGCGCGACCGCTGCGACTGAGTCTCTCCTCGATTCGCCCACGAGCTCACGCCAGCGGGCCAGGGCCCCCTTGCGCTGGGCCAGCGTCGCCGTTTCGATCTCGTCGTCGAATAGAAAGCCCATCGCCTCCGCAAAGGAGAGAGCCCCGTCGATCGCTCCGAGAACCGCCCCATCTTCCGACAGGTCTTCGTCGAGCGTGAAGAACACGACCTCCCCCCCGCGCAAGGCCCGGACGGCGATCGTGAGGGCGCGCTCCCCTGCTTTTTCCGTATGGATGGCGATGGCCGCCGTGGCGGGACCCGGAGGAAGCTCCTGGATCGAGAGGACGGGCGTATTGAGGGCGACCCGGAGGCCATGCAGACCCGATTCATCCAGGGTGAGCGGCAACGAGCGCGGGAAGAACATGGCCTGCTATCGGCGGATGGGCTTCGCGCCTTGAGGCTCAAACGCCCGCAGCCAGGGCTCGAAACAGGCCGCCCGTCCAGCGCTTTGCCCGGCTGGGGCGGGACCCGGCCCGTCCAGCGGGACCCTTTCGCAACAGGGGCGCGCGGATAGAATGCGGGACGCGATCCACGCAACGAGGTGCACACTCTTTGAGTCAAAAGCGCGTCGAAGAGGTCGACCGAGTAGCCATCCGCTTCACCGGGGACTCGGGCGATGGCATGCAGCTCACCGGAACGAAGTTCACCGAGACCACCGCACTCGCGGGAAACGACCTCTCGACCTTCCCCGACTTCCCGGCCGAGATCCGCGCACCCGCAGGCACGCTGGCCGGGGTCTCCGGCTTCCAGATCCATTTTTCTTCCGTGCATATCCGCACCCCGGCCGACCAGCCCGATGTCCTGGTCGCGCTGAACCCGGCGGCCCTGCGCGCCAATCTCGGCGACCTGCGCCCGAAGGGCATGCTGATCGTCAACAGCGACGCCTTCGTGGACCGAAACCTAAAGCTCGCGGGCTACCACGCGGATCCGCTCCCTGCCCTGCGCGACCGTTACACCGTGGTCGATATCCCGCTCACCAAGCTGAATCGCGAAGCACTGAAGGACCTCAATCTCTCCCAGCGCGAGGCCGATCGTTCAAAGAACTTCTTCGCACTCGGCGTCATGTATTGGCTCTATCACCGAGACCTCAAGCCCACACTCGAGTGGATCGACCAAAAGTTCACGGGTGACGTGCGCGAAGCCAACCGGCGTGTCCTGCTCGCGGGTCACGCGTTCGCGGAAACGACGGAACTCTTTCCGGTTTCCTACATCGTTCCGCGCGCGAAGATCGAGCCCGGGACCTATCGAAATATCACCGGCAACCAGGCACTGGCCTGGGGCATCGTGGCTGCGGGCGTGCAGCTGCAGCGACCCGTCTTCCTCGGGGCCTACCCCATTACGCCGGCGAGCGACATCCTGCACGAACTCGCCCGTTATCGGCACTTTGGCGTGAAGACCTTCCAGGCCGAAGACGAGATCGCCGCCGTCAGCGCGGCCGTCGGTGCCTCGTACGCCGGCCTTTTGGGCGTCTGCACGACCAGCGGTCCGGGCTTCGTCTTGAAGCAGGAGGCGCTGAACCTCGCGGTCATGGTCGAGCTGCCGCTCGTGGTGGTCGACGTGCAGCGCGCCGGGCCCTCGACCGGAATGCCGACGAAGGTCGAGCAGGGCGACCTTCTGCTTGCCCTTTTCGGACGCAACTCCGACAGCCCGATGCCCGTC
>DATFYN010000431.1:0-6093 GCA_035315025.1 Myxococcota bacterium | reverse complement strand
CCAGCCACCGCGGCGCCGGCGCCTCCCGACGCCGCCGTGCTCGGGGCGACGGCCGAACTCGCGGGTAAGCTCCGGAGTCTGCCCCCTGCGAGCGCACGAGATGAATCCGCCCGGCGCCTTGCCAATGCGCTGGACGGCGTCCTGCACGCGACGCCGCCCCCCCTCGGAACGCTCCAGGCGACTTTGGTAGGAGATCTGCCGGCCTTGTTCGCGGACCTGCGCCTTGCGCTCTCCGCTGAGCCTGTCACGCGCGAGACTCTTCCCGAAGACTTGGTCCGCGATTGGGTGACTTCCGATCAGCGCATGCGCATCGAAGTCTCTCCCAAGGGGGATGCGCGGAACAACGCGACGCTCGAACGGTTCGTCGAGGCCGTTCGGTCTGTGGCTCCAAACGCTTCTGGGTCCCCGGTGACGATCCAGGAATCCGCGCGCATCGTCGTCAACGCATTCATTGGCGCGGGAGTGATCGCTCTCGTCGCGATCAGCCTTCTCTTGTTCGCGGTGCTTCGCCGAGTGCTGGATACGCTCTTAGTGCTGGCTCCGTTGCTGCTGGCTGGTCTTTTGACGATGGCTACGACCGTGCTGATCGGACTGCCGCTGAATTTCGCCAACATCATCGGGCTACCGCTCCTGCTCGGGATCGGAGTCGCCTTCGACATCTATTTTGTCACGAACTGGCGAGCGGGTATGGATAAGCCGCTTCAATCGAGTACAGCGCGTGCAATCCTGTGTAGCGGTCTCACCACCGGAACGGCCTTCGGAGCGCTCGCCGCATCGAGCCACCCCGGAACCTCGCAGATGGGCATTCTGCTCATGCTCGCCCTCGGCTTTACCCTGCTCTGCACGCTCCTCATCCTGCCGTCGCTGCTCGCCCTGGCTCCCCGCCGGAGTCTCCCCCCGCAGAAGGACTCGGCCTAGCACTTGCGCGGAAGAAAAAGGCTCGTGAGTCTCGAAGGGGGAGCCCGCCGCCCTGTGCGCTCCCTGGGTCCGGAAGGTCTCGCCGGAGCTACGTGTTCGTGGCTTCCACTTCGGGCTGGCTCCTCGCTCGGGGCAGCGTGAACCAGAACGTACTCCCGCGGCCCGGCGCACTGTCGACACCGATCTCTCCCCCGTGCGCACGCACCACATCGCGTGCGATGGAAAGACCGAGACCGGCTCCGCCGCCGGCACCCCCTGGACCGCGATAGAACTTCTCGAAGATACGCCCTTGCTGATCCTCGGGGATGCCTGGGCCGGAGTCCGCGATCTCGAAGCGTACGCTCGCGGCCTCTTCCGAGGCGCGGAGAGAAACCCGTCCCCCTTCCGGCGTGTGATGCAAGGCATTCTCCAACAGGTTCTGAAAGACGAGCCGCAGCCGCTGAGGATCGGCTCGAACCCGCGCTTCCTCGAGCACAGGCTCCACCTCAAGGGTCACGTTCTTTGCATGGGCATCGGCGCGGTGCGCCTTCGCAGTCTCCTCAAGCAGCGCCTCGGCGGCGACGTCCTCGAGATCGAGGGGAATTGATCCCGACTGCAGCCGGGCGAGGTCGAGCAGTTCCTCGACGATCCCCTGTAGGCGCTCGCATTCCTCGCGGCCGGCGTAGAGGAGGTCCTGCTGCTTCGCGGTGAGTGGACCGGCGATGCCCTCGAGGCAGAGATGGATCGCCATTCGAAGGGAAGTGAGCGGCGTCCGAAACTGGTGGGCGACGGTGGACACCAGATCATTGCGGAGCTCCTCGAAGCGCCGGAGCCGTGTCACATCTTGCAACACGACGGTCGCTGCCACGATTCCCCCAGCCTCCTCGTACACAGGCTCGGCCCGCGGCAAGAAGACGCGCTCACCCTCGGGAAGTTGCACGGAAAAGGATTCGTCGAAGCTCCTAGGGGCAAACGAGCCCTTTCCTTGGAGGACCGGCGCCCGTACCGCATCCAGCGCCTCGCGCAGCCGCGGCTCGAGCAGATGTAGGCTTGGCGCCGCGCGGTCCTCAGGCGCAAAGAGACCCTCTGCGGCGAGGTTGGCACTTAGGATGCTGCCGTCGGGCGAAAACACGAAGACAGGATCCGGCAAGCTGTTGAGGGTCGCCTGCGCCGCGAGCTGGGCTTGCAGCATTTCTCCCAGCGAGCTCTTGCGGTATTCGTCGATGCGGTCCGCCATCGCGTTGAATGTGGCCGCGAGCTGAGCGATCTCCGCACCGCCCCGCGCATGTGCGCGCACTGCGAAGTCGCCCCGCCCGAACTGTTCGACGGCCTGGCCAAGAGCGGTCAGCGGCTGAAGCGTGCGCTTGGCAAGGAACCACGAGCTTGCGAGCCCGGCGGCGAGGGCAACGACGGTGGCCGCGAGCATCTCCCACTGGAGGCGCTCCGCGTCCTCACGGTTCTTCTCGCTCTTTGAGACCATGGCATCTTGATTCATTTCCAGGACTCGGTCGGCGTCGGCTTTCGCTGTGCGGAACCCGGGCTCGAGCTGATGCAGATAGCAGTCCTCGATTTCCGGGCGGCTCGTTTTGCTCAAGCAGTCGTCAAGCCGCTTCTGATACTCCTCCCAACGCGTTCGAAGGGCCTTTGCCAGTTCGGCCTCACCGGGTTCGGTGATGTTCCCTTCTTCCGCCCGCAGCGCAGACTCGAAGTTGCGCCGCTCCTCCTGTTGCCGGGGAGGGGTGAGCTCGGGATGGCCCGACGCCGCAGCCCGCGCGGCGTCCTCCAGGCGTTCGAGGGCCTCCTTCATCCTCTGCGCGGCCAGAACGCTTCGGTAGTTGTCCGACAGGATGGCCTGGGAGGCCCGACCGAGGCTCCCGGCCTCGCTGGCAGCGAGCGCTCCGATCAGCGCAAGAGCGATCGCCAGGGGCGCCGCTGCCAACATGAGGCGTGCACGCACGGTCACGCTGCGCGATCCCGTTCGTGCGTTCCCACGATGTGAAGATCGAAGTTCTCGGCCTGGCGGACCATGCGTGCCACGAAATCCCCTGAAAAGAGGCGTCGCCACCACGGGGTGTGGCTGCGGCCGACAAGAATGTGTCCCACGGCATGGGAGCGAGCAAAGTCGAGCAGCGTCTCTACCCGGTCACGCCCCTGGAGGCGCACGATCTGTGCGCCGAGCTCTCTTGCCTTCTCGATGTTGGCGTGCAGCATGCGCTGGGCGCTGGAATCAATTCGATGGGGCGCTTCGCTCGGAGTCTCGACATACACGACGTACCAGTCCGTATTGAGGCGCCCTGCAAGCCGCGACCCGCGTCTTAGGAGCGCGCGCGCACGTGGCGACTGCGAGGAAATGCACACCATGACCCGCTCGCTCGGTGCCCGGGGACTGCCCGGCTCAGCGCCCGGGCGCCGCGCGTGCTCGAGCGCTGCCCGGCCGAGGCTCTCGGCGACCTCCCGCAGGGCCATCTCGCGGAGCATTGAGAGCTTATCGGGTTGGAAGAAATTTTCTAACGCGCGCTTCACCTTGTCCTCGGCATAGATCTTCCCTGCCCGCAGCCGCTCCAGCAGATCCTCCACGGCCAGGTCCAGGTTCACGACCTGGTCCGCCTGTTGGAGGAAGGTGTCCGGTACCGTTTCTCGAATCTCCACGTGGGTCGCCTGTTGCACCAGATCTTTTAGGCTCTCGAGGTGCTGGATGTTGAAAGCACAGATCACGCTGATGCCTGCATTCAGCAAGTCGCACGCGTCCTGGTAGCGCTTGGCGTTTTTGGATCCGGGAACGTTGGTGTGAGCGATCTCGTCCACGACCGCGACCTGGGGATGGCGGGTGAGAACGGCATCCAAGTCCATCTCTTCAATCCTGAGGCCCCGGTACTCGAAGACTCGACGCGGCACCGCCTCGAGACCCTCAAGCAGCGCTTCGGTCTCGGATCGGCCATGCGTTTCGACGAAGGCCACCACGATGTCGACGCCCCGCTTCGCGAGCGCGTGCACTTCCTCGAGCATGCGGTAGGTCTTCCCCACGCCTGCAGCGAAACCGATATAGACCTTGAGCCGCCCGCGGCGCGAGCGTTCCACGAGCTCGAGGAAATCCGCCGCAGGTCTACGCTCCACTTGGGATCACTCCCGTTCGCGCGGAATCTGGCGATCGGGTGTGGGGCTCACCGACACTCGCGCTGGGCGTCGCGTACGAAGCGGAAGGTGGATCCATCGCGCCCACCTGCACCGGATCGCTCGCTTTCGTCCTTGCCACCGGAGAACTTGCCAGAGTGTCGCCTGTGGCGAAAGGTGGGAATCGGGGCACCCAAGGCAGGGCGCTCCTCGAGCAAGGGGAAGCTCCACGCGGTGGGCGTCCCGGGCGGTCTGCCTTTCCTATCTTTCCCAGTGGACACGAAGCCCGAAGATGGAAACAGGGCCGCGGTCCCGGTTGAATGCCGGGTTTGTCACGTACTGGTAGTCGACGGTGACGAAGAGCCACTTGAGTTTGGCCTCGTAAAACGTCTCGAGCACGATTTCAGGGGAGTAATTGAGCGCTCCATCTCCGATGATAAAACCCACTCCACTGGCAGCGAGGTAGTGACGGTGTGGGTAGGAAAGCACGCTCTCGACTGCGCCCACCCCGAATGTGTCCTCCGGGCGGCTCCACGCCGTACCCTTGAGGCTGAGCCCGAGGGAGATGGTTCTATCGATTTCTGTAAAGGCCCAGGTCTCGCTGTGGCCGTCGTTCCAGCCAAGGCGAGCGAAGGCGCCAAGGTCGTCGGTTAGCTCTTGGTCAATGCTGAGCCCTCCTCCGTACTTCTCGCGCGGCGTTCGCGTGAGGGTGACGTTGGGCGCGGTCGGATTTTGCCCCAACGCCGCCACATAGCTTCCGGCGTTGGAGCGGTTCACGTATCCGAGCAGGCGCGCCACTCCCGGGCGCGATCCCAGCGAGTACCTTCCCTCGAGCTCGACCGTGTGACCCCACGCCTCCTTGAGGTTCCAATCCAAGTTTGGACCATTCGCCTCCTTGGGCTCCATGAAGCCCCCGTAGCGAAAGGACCAGGGACCCGTCTCGAGCTCGATCACGCCGCCCAACGTGTAGCCCTTGGTGTCCGCCGGATAGTCCCAGGCCCCGTTATCCATCAGGGCCCAGCTCAGAAACTGCGTACGCGGGTTGTGGCTATAGCGGTTGTCATCGAAGATATCCGTTGCGGCGAGCTTCCCGAACGTGAAGATGAGGTGGGTCGTTTGCCGGGTGCCCGCGAAATGGAGCGCATCGGCAGCCACGGTTTCTTCTTCACCGCCAAGATCGATGGTCTGGCGCAGAAAGAGCCGCGCAAGAGTAATTTCTGGGACGATGTTGTTCGCCCGCGTGGCTTCCCCGTCGGGAAAGGCCGCAATGCCCAGCGTCTGGCTAAGACCGGTACCCTGTGTCACTTCGGGAGACGCGAAGAGCTCGGCCCCCTGCCAGAGCTTTCGCCCGACGAAGAGAGTCATGGTCACGGTCTCTTGGAACTCGCCCTGGGCTTGAAGGCTGTTCAGGCCCTCATACGGAGAGCGAATCGCGAGCCGACCCTGGCCGACGAACGTCCCCTGGGCGTGAATGCTCCAGTCCTCCGGAGAAAGGGAGAGGGGATCGAAGCCCGGCTCCTCGGCGGTGGCGATCCGCGGAAGAAGACCGAGTCCGATGAGCACTCCGAGCCAGAGCTTGTGCGCGACCATGCTTCTCCGACCGAAGCGAGGAGCGAGGACCCTGCGCGCCCGACGGCTGCTGCGTAGCTTCCAATCCGGGCGAGAAGTGCCCTCATCGCCAAGCGATGGACCGTTTCGCGCGCGCAGCCTAGCCAACGAGCCGGGATAAAGGCCCCCAAGCTAGGCTCAAATTGCGCGAACCGAGCGTTGCGCGGGACCCGAGCGGATGCCCTTTGCGGGTGCACCAATGGCGGGTGGCCGCTCGCTCACCAAGCTGAAGTGGCTTCGCACTGCGGCACAGGCATCCCCTTGCCCTTCCATCGAAATTGCTCTCATGCAGAAGCCTGCGCGAGCGCGTTCGCTCGAGCGCGCCGACGGACGGGTTGGGTGACTGCTCCCCCGGCAAAGCCGGGGGCATCAATGTGAGCCGCTCAAAGCGGCTGGACGGGGACGCTTCGCGGCCCCTTGCGCCCCCCTACGGGGGGCAACTGTCGAGCCAACCGCCGAAATACCTCTCCGAGATGC
>DATFYN010000430.1:0-3818 GCA_035315025.1 Myxococcota bacterium | reverse complement strand
GCAGTGCGCTGCGCAGGAGAGATTCGAGGGCGAGGTCCGTACCCACCTCGCTCGCGGCTTCCTCCACCACCCGCTGCGCCTGCGGCCGCGTGTAGCCGAGGTTAAGGAGCGCGGAGAGTGCCTGTTCTTGCAGCTCGTTCCCGGAATCGGCGGCCCCTGCGGCGGCGCGCGCCCGGCGCTCGGTAGCCTGCCCGCCCGATTCGAGCGCGAGCTGAGCGGCCCGCTCTCGCAGTTCCACGACGATGCGCTCGGCAGTCTTGAGCCCGACGCCCGGGACCCTGCGCAGGGCCTCGATGTCGCCGGTCGCGACCGCGCTCAGGAGCCGGTTGGGCTCCATGCCCGAGAGGATGCTGAGGGCGAGTTTGGGCCCGATGCCGCTCGTGCGAATCAGGAGCTCGAAGGTCGAGCGTTCCCGGGCGCTATGAAAGCCATAGAGCACGATCGCATCGTCGCGCACGTGCGTGTGGACGCGCAGCGCCACCGTCTTGCCGTCGTCCGGCAGCTCCGTGAAGGTGGAGAGGGGAACGAACACCTCGTAGCCCACGCCTGCCACGTCGACCACCACACGAGACGGTGTCTTTTCCCGGAGCACACCCGCCAGATACGCGATCATTTCCGCCTCACCACAAAGCGCGGCCCTCGCGTCGCACGCCTTGCGCGAGCGCGCGGTACCACACGCGCCAAAACCGCGGCGAGAGGCCCGGCGTGGCCGTGATAGAGGGCGGCGGCCAAAGCGTCGGCGGCATCGAAGGGCGGCGGGGCCGCGAGGGCCAAGAGCCGCTGCACCATGGCTTGCACCTGCCGCTTGTCCGCGGCGCCGCTTCCCGTGACGGCGAGCTTGATCTGCGAGGGGGCGTACTCGTGGAGGGGGAGGCCGGCGGCGCCGACCGCCGCCAGTGCGACGCCTCGGGCGTGGCCCAGCACGAGTGCCGCCCGGGGGCTCGCAGCGACGAAAACGCGCTCGACGACCGCCACATCCGGGCGATAGGTCGCGATCAGCTCCACGAGGGCGGCTTGCAGGGTCGCCAGGCGCTCGGCCAAGGACGCGTGGCGGGCGTGGCGCACCGTGCCGTGGGCGACATGACGCACCCGAGCCCCGGCGCGCTCGAGCACACCGAAGCCGGTGACGTTCGATCCGGGGTCGATGCCGAGAATTCGCACGCGCGCCTCGGCGGAGGCTTCGGTCGCGGGCACCGTCTTCGCCTCCGCGGCTCGGGGTCCGCGGTTCTCGGCCGGCCGGGGGGACACCGGCGCTCTAGGCGATCTTCGCCATCTCCTCGTCAGAGATGTCGAAGTTCGCGTAGACGTTCTGCACGTCGTCCAAATCATCGAGGGCGTCGGCGAGCCGCAGCATCGACTCCGCTTCCGTCCCTTCGAGCTTTGCCGTCGTGGTGGGCTGCATCGAGATCAGTGCACTTGCTGCCTTGAAGCCGCGTCTTGCGAGCTCATCGCGGACTTTCTCGAAATTCGCAGGGGTGGTGGTCACGTCGAGGGAACTCTCGCCCTCGACCACGTCCTCGGCTCCCGCCTCGAGTGCGGCCTCGAGCAGGGCGTCGGTATCGAGGGCGGCGCGCTCGAAGCTCAAAAGGCCTTTTTTCTCAAAGAGGAAGGACACGCAACCCGAAGCCCCGAGATTTCCCCCGAACCTCGAGAGCACGTGACGGATCTCGCCTACCGTCCGGTTTCGGTTGTCGGTCAGGGTCTCGAGCAGGATGGCGGTTCCGCCGGGGCCGTAGCCCTCGTACACAACCTCCTCGTACTGGGTGTCTCCGCCTTCTCCCGTGCCTTTTTTGATGGCGCGCTCGATATTGTCCTTGGGCATGTTCGCACCCCGCGCCTTGTCCATCACAAGCCGCAGCCGGGGATTGCCCGCGGGATCGCCTCCTCCGATCCGCGCCGCCGTCGCGATCTCGCGGATCAGCTTGGTAAAGATCTTGCCTCGCTTGGCGTCGGCTGCGCCTTTCTTGCGCTTGATCGTCGCCCATTTCGAGTGGCCAGACATGGGCGGGAGGTAGCACGCGGGCCGGGCTCCGGCGAGCCGCTCGGGTGCGGGAAGCGTTCAGGCGGCGCCGGGTTCTGCCGATATAAGAGCGGTCGCTTGCATGTGGACCCGGCGTTCCCGCCGGGGCTACAGGGCTGTCGAATGCCAGGAGGGAAGAGATGGCCGAAGTCGCCATCGGAATCGACCTCGGAACCAGCAACTCGTGCGTGGCCCTGGCACGGGGCGGCAAGGTGGAGGTGCTTCCCAACGCGTACGGCGAGAGCATCACCGCGAGCGTCGTGGCCTTCGCCGAAGATGGCTCGATCACCGTTGGAAATGCCGCCAAGGCGAACATCATCCACGACCCGAAGCACACGATCTACAGCTCCAAGCGCCTGATTGGCCGTTACTTCTTCTCCGAAGAGGTGAAGAAGGCGAAGGCCATCTGTTCCTACGAGATCGTCGAAGGACCGAACCACAGCGTGAGGATCAAAGTGCGGGGCGAGGAGTTCTCGCTGCCTGAGATCTCCGCCATGATCTTGCGCGAGATGAAGTCGATCGCCGAGGCCCGGCTCGGCCAAACCGTCACGAAGGCGGTGATCACCGTTCCCGCCTACTTCAACGACAATCAGCGCCAGGCCACCAAAGACGCCGGCCGGATCGCCGGCCTCGAGGTGCTGCGCATCCTGAACGAGCCCACCGCCGCGGCCCTCTCGTACGGCTTCGGCAAGGGCCTCAATCAACGCGTGGCAATCTACGACCTGGGCGGGGGAACGTTCGATATCTCCGTGCTTGAAATCGGCAAGGACGTATTCGAGGTGCTCTCGACCTGCGGCGACACGTTTCTGGGTGGCGACGATCTTGACGACCGCCTGATCGACCTTTTGGCCGACGAGTTCGTGGCGAAGGAAGGGATCAATCTCCGCAACGACCCCTATGCCCTCGAGAAGCTCAAGGTCGCCGCCGAGGCGGCCAAGAAAGGTCTCTCGGTCGAGGATGAGGTGGAGGTACGCATCCCGGACGTGATCGTCGGACCGGACGGCCGCGGGCGCTCGGTGGAGCGGCGGATCACGACCCAGGAATACTCGGCCCTCGTGATGGACCTCGTGATGCGCACCTTCAAGGTGTGCGACGAGGCACTGCAGCAGGCCAACATCGTTGCGCGCGACCTCGCCGGTGTGATCCTGGTGGGCGGCCCGACGCGTCTTCCTCTCATCCGCAACGCCGTGAAAGAGTATTTCCAAAGGGAGCCGCGCACCGACGTGAATCCCGATGAAGTGGTGGCCCTCGGAGCGGCGATCCACGCCGCGTCGTTGCTCTCGCCCCAGCAAGAGGCGTACCTGCTCGATGTGACGCCCCTGTCGCTCAAGATCGGGGTGGCCAGCGGGCTCGCGGAAACGGTGATCGACCGCAATACCCCGGTGCCGATCGAGCAGACCCGCGGCTTCACCACCTTCCAGGACTTCCAGGAATCCGTGAACATCCGGGTCTATCAAGGCGAGTCGCGTCAGGCGGCCGAAAATGAGCTGCTGGGCCAGTTTCACTTCTCGGGCTTCAAAAAGGCCCGACGTGGCGAAGTGCGAATCGACGTCACGTTTGAGATCAACAGCGACGGCATCGTGAACGTGACGGCGCGCGATCCCGCCACGGGCCAGCAGGCTTCGACGCAGATCACGCTCTCCTCGGGCCTGTCCGAGGCCGAAATCCAGAAGATCATGGAGCGGGACCGAACGGCGCAGGTCGTGCCGAGTGCGGTCGCGGCTGGGATCGTGTCGCCGCCAAGCGGTGCCAAAGCTACCCCTGCCCCTTCGGGCCCTTCGCACGTTCCGGTGGCTGC
>DATFYN010000429.1:0-18966 GCA_035315025.1 Myxococcota bacterium | reverse complement strand
TGTCGCCGCGTTCCTCGATATGCGCCTCCCCGGGGGAGTTGCCTTTGCAACGAATCTTGTGGATTCTGTGACAAATCGCTTTCCTATCAACGTGGTTCTCTGTTTTCCACTGCCACGGAGTAATGGTTCATGCCCGCTTCTGACTTGCCCGTCGAAAACAATGCGACCACTTGCTGGCTAAGTGAAACTTTAAGCGCCATCAACACGATCCGAGAGGTATTGGCGGTCGAGATTCGGAACCTCGAGTCCTTATCGGATGGCGATCGGTTACCAGTCAGAGCGCCGGAGGCACCGCTATACGGACGAGAGTATGAGCGCTTGCTGCGGCTCCGACGAATTCACGCGAAGCTCGAGGGCAGGGAGCGCCTCCTCCGAGAAGCCTGCACCTTTCCGAACGATCAACTACCCGGAAGGCCCCCGCAAGTTGTGACACTTTCTGACAAAGGCATGCGCTCCGATTGACTGGCTTGAAGTCCGTGACTTGCAACGGGCAAAGTAATTTCATCGCTGCAGCGGTCTCGAGTTCCTCCTCTCAAGTCTCCAGCTACGACTCGCCGACTTGCCAAAAAACATTGGGAGTTTTGCTGCGCGGAAGCGCACGTGCGCTGTCGCGGCTTGGACGCCGGCGCGGCCGTGGTGATTTGCGGCAATAATTTCCGGATGGACGGCGTCCCGCGCCGCTACAGCCCACTCGGAGCCAAACGCCAAACGTGGCCCGCGTGCGGCCAATTCCTTAGCGCTTAGTCGCGGCGCGCCAAGACGACTCACGCTGAGCGCTCGGTGGCGCCGTTGCGAGACCGCGGCCATAACGCTTTGCGCAGAGCTTCGCCGTCCCTGCGCGCGCACGCTTTGGGTCCGGCCGGCAATGGCCACGCTGAAGCAATGCACTCCGACAATGTAAAAGCTAGACGTCGAGCCACCCCGACCTCGAAGAAGCGCGCACGACAACCCCCACAGACGGATCCGCGCATGCGTTCATGCGGCGGAGCAGTCGGTGCGATAATTGCGATCCAAGCGAGACCCCTTCGGCGAGACTACACCCGCAAGCAGCGACAGTATGTCGCCGTCGGCATCCTCTCCAGCGACCACGGACGACAGCCAGTTCGTCATGATCGGCGGGTCAATTCTCGAAGCTGCGCGGGGCGCCGCATACAAGTCCCTTAGTCCGCCACAGGGGAGCACCTAGGGCTCCCGGGTTCTTCCTGCGCTTCGCATTTCTTTCCGAGATCGACCCAGCTCCGTCCGATTGGGCCGCTCAACGCGGCGCCGTCAGATCTTGCCACTGAGAGTCAGATTCAATCTGCACTGCACCGTTCTGAAGGGCCCAGGCCACAAACTCCTGCGGTGCGTTCCGCGCGCCGAAGATATTGACCCCCTTGAGACTCTGTATGTCCTTCCAAGCAATCCCTTCGAGGTTGGTATACCGCAAGTCAGCGCCCGCGAGGGTTGCGCCGCCGAGATCTGCCTCAGTCAAGTCTGCTCCGAAGAAGTCGGCTTCGTCGAGCGTTGCTCCCCGGAAAGAAGCCTTATGGCATCGGCTGCGGCGCAGATTCGTAGCGAGCAGATTCGCGTCCGTGAATTCCGCTGCTTGAAAGTTCGCCTCGCGAGTGTCCGCGCCATGAAAGTCCGAGCGCACGAGACGGGCTCCCTCTAACTGAACTCCTTGGAGAAATGCGCCAGAGACGTCGACGCCAATCAACGGAACGCGATCGGCGTTAAGTTCCTGTAAGGCCTCGACTCTTCCGCCGCTTCCACCCTTTCCCTGGGCACCATTAATCACCTGCCAGGCTTGGTAGTGCTTCTGCTTCAGTCGATCGCCTGATTCACTAAAGAAGAGAATGACTGCAATGAGAATTGAAAAGCTTCCCAAATGTTCAAGCACTTCCAAGAAGCTCCAATTACTCAGGAGAAACGCAACCCACTGCCAAACCCATTCCACGGCCAGGAAAGGAACAAGGGACGCATGTTTCACCGCTTCCCTTTGCTTCGACCAGGCGATTGGCCGCTTCCTGTGCACGAGTACTCTCACGATGACGCCCTGTTTGTCACTCGCTCTAGTTTAAGGAACGAGAACGTTGCCACGTAGCCATTACCATGCGGGCTGCATGCGTATAAGCCCCTATGCGCGATCACGCCTGGCTCACAATCGAGGTGAGGAATCCGCAACTGCGACAAGCGCCATCCCTCCTCGGATGCTTCCAGTTGAAAGTCCGTCCCGCATCGACGCACACACGGCCACCGCGGTCCTGGGTCGACCAATCCGGGCGGCTCGCGCGTCCGCAATGCGGGCAGCTCCGGGGAAGTGGCAGCCACTGCAAAAGCGGACGCCCGGAGGGTGGTCGAACGGGCAGGGGGCACAGCGCATCGATAGACCACCGGCGCTTCAGCTGGGCAGGAAGTCGCGGATTGTCACCGCGATCTCGGCGGCATGCGTCTCCAGTGCGAAATGCCCGGTGTCGATGAAGCGGATGATGGCCCCGGGGATGTCCCGCTTGAAGGCTTCGGCGCCCGGGGGCAGAAAGAACGGATCGTTCTTGCCCCACACCGCCAGGAACGGCGGCTTGTGGGTCCGGAAATACGCCTGGAAGGTCGGATAGAGCGCGACGTTGCTCTTGTAGTCGCAGAACAGGTCGAGCTGCAGCTCGTCCGCGCCGGGCCGGGTGAGATAGAAATTGTCGAGCGAATACCCGTCGGGAGAGACGGCGGTCGGATCGGGTACGCCGTGTGTGTATTGCCAGACCGTCGTCTCGGGCGTGAGAAAGGCGCGGAGCGCTTGCCGGTTTGCCGGCGAGGCGTTTTCCCAATAGGCCCGGATCGGGTCCCAGCCCGAACTTAAGCCCTCCTCATAGGCATTGCCGTTCTGCGAGATGATTGCCGTGATCCGCTCTGGATGCTTCACCGCCAGACGGAACCCGGTCGGCGCGCCGTAGTCGAAGACATAGACGGCGTAGCGATCGAAGCCGACGATCTCGGTGAGGCGGTCGATCGTCTTCGCGATCCAGTCGAAGGTGCAGCCTCGGTCCGGCATGTCCGACTTGCCGAACCCCGGCAAATCGGGAGCGATGGTATGGAAGCGATCGGCCAGGAGCGGGATGAGGTCGCGGAACATATGGCTCGCGCTCGGAAAACCATGAAGCAGCAGCAGCTTCGGGGTGTTCGCCGCACCCGCCTCACGATAGAAGATGCGGAAACCGTCCACGTCGGCCGTTCGATACTTGATAGCGGTCATGGCGCCTTTCCTTTCAAAGAGTTTCGGCTCAGCCGTCTTGCACCGATGTGGGACGGCTACGTTCAACCCGCGACGACCTCGCTGGCCGCCTCGCGAATGATGTCCACGACGACAGAAGGCGCGGTCACGATCGGCGTATGATCGACGGGATGCGAGCGCACCCGGGCCTTCATCCGCTCGGCCATGAAGCGCTGGTTTTCGTGGACGATCATGCGGTCCTGCTCGGCCACGAAGAACCAGGCCGGCGTTTCTCTCCAAAGCGGCCGTCCGACCCTTGTGCTGATGCACGGAACTGCGATCGGCCGCTGAACCGCGAAAAGCACAGCCTGCTCTTCGGGGGAGGCATGCGGCGCGAAAGCTGCCGGAAACGCTTCTTCCGGCAGCCAGATAAGCCCATGAGCGTCCGGGGCCAGTTTCGGCGCCTTCGGATGCGGCTCCGTGCGATAGAAGACATCGGCAACGGTCTCGCCTTCATCCGGAGCCAGCGCGGCGACGTACACGAGCGCCTTGACCTTTTCTGAGCGCGCCCCCGCGATCACCCCGCCCGCATAGGCATGTCCGACGAGTACGGCAGATCCGGCAACCCGGTCAACTGTGCGCTCGAGCGCGGCCAGATCGTCCGTCAATGAAGTGAGGGGCAGCGGCGCGGCGACCGACTTCAGGCCAGCGGCCCTCAGCCCGCGGATGACCCTTTCCCAGCTCGAACCGTCAGCCCAAGCCCCGTGCACCAGTATGATCGTGAGACCACCTCTGGTCGGCATCTTCCGCTCCTTCCGCTCATTTGCGGCGCAGATCAATTCCGCCATGGCTGCTGTCTCGTGATGTGCCAGGCGATGAGTTGATAGGCGACGTCGTCGAGAAGACCGACTGACGCTCCGTAGTCGAAAAGTCTACACAGGAGTTCTTCATTCTAGATGCGACCTCGGGCTTGCACGCACCACTTTCGACCTGACGAGAGAGAGTGCGGAGCGCCTCGGAGCGCTCCGCACTCTTCCAGTGCTACTTTTGCTGGAGCTTGGCCTTGGCAGCATCGCACGCTTCTGGCGTTAGCCAGGCGAAGCTCTGGCCCTTGCACCCGTTCTGTCCTGCGCACGAGTTGTGCGCGGACTTGCAAGAGCCGTGGCCCTTGCACGAGTTCACGCCCTCGCACTTAATCTGCCCGGCGTGGGAATCATCCGCCGCGAGAGCAGCGTGCGACCCAGCGACGAAGAGGCCGGCCACGGCCGACGCAAGGACAGCGCTTTTCCAGTTGATTCGAGATGCCATGTTGAAAACCTCCTGGTGGATTCGATCGCCCCGTGAGTGGGGTACGGCGCTTCGATGCCACGGGCGCGCCGAGGGTTCATGCGCGTTCAGGCATGCGTGACAAACTCGTCCTGCAGATGGCTCCGGAGCGCCTGGCGCGCGCGGTGGAGCCGGGTTTTCACGGCGTCCCGCGAGAGACCTAGAAGCTCGCACGCCTCCTCCGTCGAGAGCTCCTCGATGTCTCGAAGTACGAGCACGGTCCGGTACCGCTCAGGGAGTTGCGCGATGCAGCCGCGTACCACCTGACTCAGCTGGTCTCGCTCAAGCTTCACATCTTCGGGGTCACGTTCCGGTACGTCTCCCGGGATGCGATGGCCATCCGTCTCAAACCGGGGAAGGAGTTCCTCGATCGATCCCTCCGGGTGGCGCCGACGCGATCGCAGCTTCATGAGCGCCGCGTTCACGACGATCCGGTGGAGCCAGGTCGAGAGCCGACAGCCGCCCTCGAATTGCGGCAGCGCGCGGAAGGCCAACAGGAACGCGTCCTGAACCACATCGCGCGCGTCCTCCTCGCTAGAAAGCAGACGCCTGGCCACGGCCAGCATGCGGCCTCCGTTGGCGCGCACGAGTTCCTCGTAGGCCTCCTCGTCACCGGCGCGCAGGCGGTCCAGCAACCGTGCCTCTGGAGACGCCTCCACCGGTTTCAGAGTGGGCACCTGCAGCCGCTGAGCGGGCCTGTAGATCGGACGCACGCGAGCCGTGGGCCTGAGAGCTACCGGACTGTGACTAGAGAGTGTCGGCATCAAGGCGCTCATCGAGTCTCCTCCTTCAGGAGCTCGCTCACGAACGGCGAGCAACCCGTGAAGACGATTCCAACCCGGCGCAATCCACGGAGGGCGGCAACGCTTCTGCGATCGACGAAACTCACGCCAGCGAGATCGAGGACGAGGTGCCGCCCCTCCTGTTGGCATTCCGTGCGCGCGCGCTCGAGCTCCAAAAGGCTGGCTTCGGTAACGCGGCCTTCGAGGCGCAGCGCGGTGCGCGTCGAGTCCAGATCGCTGCGGGTGATCTTGAGCATCGGGACCCTTCCTTCGATCGATGGGAGGGGCCTAGAGCAACCGGCGTGCCAGAGCCGCAATGAGGCGGGTGCATGAGGAAAAGTCTTCGATAGATCGGAGGCTTAGGGCAGCGACACAGGCCGAGGGTTCGCCCGAGGATGGCTGCGAGATTTCGCGGATCTATGAAGCCGCGTCGCGGCTCCGCGAAATCCCGAGCTTCTTCACACGGCTGCGGAGTGTGCTTGGGTTCACCCCTAGGCGCGTGGCGGCGCCATCGGGCCCCTCCACGCGCCAGCCCGTGGCGCGAAGCGTCTCCACGATGTGTCGTCGCTCGACGTCATCGAGGGACCCCCCAGGCGCAGGCGCCGCTGCGCCAATCGCCGGCGAGGCTTGAGCGGGCGCCACAGACCCAACCCCGCTCAGCACGTCGGCGCCGATTTCGAGCTCCGACCCCGAAGAGAGGATGACGGCGCGCTCGATCACGTTCTCGAGCTCGCGCACGTTGCCCGGCCATTCGTACTGCGCGAGGCGCTCCATCGTTTCGTTCGAGACGTGCGCGATTCGCCGCCCGATCCTCGCGGCGTGCCGGCCCACCAAGTACGACACCAGCAGTGGCAGGTCCCCCTCGCGCTCGCGCAGCGGAGGGACCTTCACCGGAAACACGTTGAGCCGATAGAAAAGGTCCTGCCGGAACTTCCCCTCCGCGATCGCCTTTCCGAGATCGCGGTTCGTCGCTGCAATCACACGTACGTCGACTCGAATGGTTGAGCTTCCGCCCGCGCGCTCGAACTCGCGCTCCTGCAGCACTCGCAGGAGCTTCACCTGGATCTCAGGCGGGATCTCACCCACCTCATCCAAGAAGATCGTCCCGCCGTGTGCGAGCTCGAAGCGTCCGATGCGGCGCTCAGACGCTCCTGTGAACGCGCCCTTCTCGTGGCCGAAGAACTCGCTTTCCACGAGCCCCGACGCGAGGGCCGCGCAGTTCACCTTCACGAGCGGCTTGTCCTTGCGCGAGCTGCGCGCATGGATCGCGCGTGCCACGAGCTCCTTGCCCGTCCCCGTCTCTCCGATGATCAGTACGGAGGCCTCCGTGGCCGCTACTCGGTCCGCGTCCCTCAGCACCTTCTGCAGCGCAGCACTCCGCCCGACGATCTCCTCGAAGTTGTACTCGCTCTCAATTTCCTCCCGCAGGTAGAGGTTCTGCTGCTGCAGGCGGTTGCGCTCTTGCTCGGCCAGGACGCGGTCGGTGATGTCAACGAGCATCGTCCGCGTGTACTTGCCGTCTGAATCTGGCTTGGACCACCACTGCACCCAAACCGGTCGGCCGTCGTCCTTGCGGCGGAGCTCAAGCTCGATGCCCGCGCGCTCCTCGCCGCGCTGGATCGCGACAAGGACCTCACCGACGCGCTGCTGCGTCTCCGGCGTAGATGCCACGAGCGAACGCCCCAACGTGCCGCGAACCTCTTCGGGCTTCAGGCCGAGGAGCCTCTGGGCGGCGCGGTTCGCGCTCACAAAGCGGGAGTCGGTGCCCTCGTAGATATAGGCGATGGGGGCCAACTCGTAGAGGTCACGCCACTCCTTCTCGGAGTCGCGGAGCGCTTGTTCCGCGCGTGCGCGCTCGATCTCGGCCACCGCGCGACCGGCAAAGATGCGCATCACAACAAGAGCTTGATCGCCGTCCAAGAGCGGACGCTCGCCGAGAACCGCGAAGTGGCCAAGCACCTTGCCCCCCCGCTCGACCACGGGCACGCCCGCGTAGCTGACGACGCCCCAGTCCACGAGGCCGGGGTCCTCGGGGAAGAGTTGCTGGAGACGATCCGGGTGGTGAGCCACCTCCCCGCGCAGAACCACCTCACAAGGCGTCCCGGCGAGCGGAACCTCGAAGTTCTCGGCGAGCTTGCCGCGCGCCCACAAGGCGATGCTGCGGAAGTGCGTACCACCCCGGGTCAGCTCAGAGACGAACGCATACTCCACACCGAGCGCTTGGGCGAGGCGCTGAACGATCGACCGGAAGAATGCGTCCCCGGTCTCGGCCTCCACGTCTTCGGCGAGCGTCCGGAGGAGCCGGTTCTCGTCCGGCTGGGGCGAGCCCTCGCCATGGGTTTCTCTCATCCGGTCTCCGAGCCCGCGGTGCAGAGCGGGGGACACACTTTCTCATCCTCGCACCGCAGAGGGGTCTCCGTCCAGACCAACCCGGCGGGGAAGGCGCGGGAAGCACGCTGCACCGCGACACGCCTCGACAGGCATCGGCATCGAAGGCGCGGAACGGTTACGGGAGCGAGCCTCCCAAGAGGTGTCGGAGTGCCGACCGCAAAGACAAGGCGGATCATGATCCTAGGGAGCGGCTTCGGCGGACTCTACGCCGCTCTGCGACTCCAGAAGGTTCTTCGTCGAGAGGGCAACGTCGAGGTCCTGCTCGTCAATCGAGAGAACTTCTTCTCCTTCACGCCGATGCTGCACGAGGTCGCCGCGAGTGACCTCGACCTTACGCACATCGTGAACCCCGTCCGAAAGCTCCTCTCGCGGGTCCAGTTCTTCCTGGGCGACGTCGAGGCCGTCGATTTCGCGAAGCGGACCGTCACCGTGTCGCACGGCTCCGACCATCATCGCCATGAGCTGGACTACGACCAGCTCGTGATCGCCCTTGGTTCGACGACCAACTTCTACGGCCTGCCCGGACTTGAGGAGAGTGCCCTCACGATGAAGTCGCTGGGCGACGCCATCGCACTGCGCAACCGGCTGATCCAGAACCTTGAGGAGGCGGATACGGAGTGCGCGGCAAAGGCGGGGCTCCGCGAGTCGCTTGCCACCTTCGTCGTGGCCGGCGGCGGATTCGCGGGGGTCGAGACCCTTGCCTCGATCAACGACTTCGCACGTGAGGCGCTGCGCTTCTATCCCCACCTGCGGGCCCAGGACCTGCGAATGGTACTCGTGCACTCGGGGAAGACGATCCTTCCCGAACTCGACCCCAAGCTCGGCCGCTACGCGGAGCAGAAGCTCGCGAAGCGCGGCGTCGAGATGCGCCTCGGCACGCGGGTCCTCGGAGTGTCGAAGGATGGCGTTGCGCTTTCGGACGGAACCACCATCCCTACCCAATGTCTGGTGTGGACCGCCGGCACCTCACCCCATCCGCTCGTGGCCACCTTGGGCTGCGCCAAGCAGGCGGGGCGGTTTCTCACGAACGACCGGCTCGAGGTCGTCGACCAGCCCGGAGTGTGGGCCATCGGCGACTGCGCATTCATTCCCGGTCCGGACGGGAAGCCGCACCCGCCCACGGCCCAGCACGCGTTGCGGCAGGGGCGTGTGCTCGCCGACAACGTTGCAGCGGCACTCCGCGGCAAGGCCGGTAGGCCCTTCACCTTCCACACGATTGGCCAGCTCGCAACGATCGGGCGTCGGGCGGGCGTGGCGCAGATCTTCGGCCTGCGCTTCTCCGGCTTTCTGGCGTGGTGGATGTGGCGAACGATCTACCTCTCGAAGCTCCCGCGCACGGAGAAAAAGCTCCGCGTGATGATTGACTGGACGCTTGATCTCCTCTTCTCCAAGGACATCGTCCAGTACGCGACCGTGAAGTCTCCCTCCATCTCGCACCGCGATGATGCGGGCGCGAGCTAAGCCCCGAAAGGAACCGTCATGCAAGACCTCTTTTTCGTGCTCCGCCGCTTCGCGCTGAATGTCCTCCAACGACTGGATTTCGTGCCGCCGCTCTTTGCGCGGTTCATCATCGGCTTCGTGTTCGTCAACACAGGCTGGGGCAAGCTCCACAGTCTCGACCATCTCATCCAGTACTTCACCGAGCTGAAGATCCCCTTCCCGCAGATCCAGGCCCCGTTCGTCGCCGGCGTGGAATTTGTGTGCGGCACGCTTGTGCTCGTTGGCCTCGCGACACGCTTCGCCGCGGTCCCCCTCATCGGGACGATGGTCGTGGCGATCGTTACTGCGCTCTGGCCCGACCTCGACGGGTTGAACGACCTGCTCGGGCGGGCGGAGTTCCTCTACATCGCGCTCCTCGTAGGCCTCGTGATCCGAGGTGCGGGACCGGTATCGATTGATGGCCTCCTTGCGAAGCGCATCGATGCGGCCGACCCGTCCTTCACGCACCGAGCAAACGTTGCTGCGGCAGGCCGCTGAGCGCGCGTCGCCACCTGCGCCTGGCGCCGGCATCTGAAGGGGCGCCACGCACTCGAGGCGGGCCGTAAGGCCCACCCAGGAGAGCCGAGAAATGAAGGCCGTAGCCGTCTTCCCGTCCCAGCGCGAGGTCAAGCTTGTCGATCTTGCTCTGCCCACTTTGACGTCGCCTACCCAAGCTCGGATTCGCATCCTCGACGTAGGCGTTTGCGGGACGGACCGCGAAATCTGCGCCTTCGACTACGGCACGCCGCCCGCGGGTGCAGACCAGCTCGTGATCGGCCATGAGGCGCTCGGCGAGGTGGTCGAGGTCGGTCCTCGTGTGACGCGCGTCAAGGTGGGCGACCTCGTCGTGCCGATGGTGCGCCGCCCTTGCGAGGTTCCGAGCTGTACCGCGTGCCGCGCGGACCGGCAGGACTTCTGCTTCACGGGCGAGTTCCGCGAGCGCGGGATTCGTGAACAGAACGGGTTCATGACCGAAGAGATCGTGGAGGAGGAGCGTTACCTAAATCCCGTCCCCCGCGAGCTCCGCGACGTGGGTGTCTTGGTCGAGCCCCTCACCATTGCCGAGAAGGCCCTCATCCAGATCTGGCAGATGCAGGAGCGCTTGCCTTGGCAGTGCCCGCACAAGCCCGGCAAGGACCACGGCCACTGCCGTCGCGCTGTGGTGCTAGGTGCAGGCCCGGTGGGCCTCCTCGGTGCGATGGCGCTCCGCGCGAACGAGTTCGAGACCATCGTCTATTCGCGCGAGGTCGCGCCCAACCCCAAGGCCGATCTCGTCGAGTCCATCGGTGCATCGTACGTCTCGGCCGAGAAGGAGTCGCCGGTCGAGATCGCCAAGCGGCTCGGGCCGATCGACCTCGTGTACGAGGCGGCGGGAGCGTCGTCGATTGCCTTCGAGATGATGCAGTCGCTCGGGCCAAACAGCGCATTCGTCTTCACCGGCGTGCCCGGCCGGAGGGGACCGATCGAGGTCGACACCGACCGGCTGATGCGCAGCCTCGTGCTGAATAACCAGCTGGTATTCGGCACGGTGAATGCCGGCCGCGATGCCTTCGAAGCTGCGATCCGCGATGTCGAACGCTTCTCGAAGAGCTGGCCGCAGGCACTGCGCTCGCTCATCACGGGCCGCTTCCCTGTGGAACGCTATCGCGACCTGTTGCTTGGACGTCCGAGCGGCATCAAGAACGTCATCACGTTTGCCAGTTGACCCACTCAAGGACTTGGAGCGTTCTCCATGTCGACGCTCTCCCCCATGGCCACCGCTGATGCAGCCCCCAGTTCGGCGGCAGGCTCGGCATCGGTTCGGGCGCACTGGCCGGAGTACCTGATGGAGGCGGCAGAACTCGGGCTCTTCATGCTATCGGCAACTGCGGTGACGGCGCTGCTCGAGCACCCAGGGTCGCCGCTTCGGCAGGCACTGCCCGACGCCTTCGTGCGGCGTGCGCTGATTGGGCTCGGAATGGCCGCCACGGCCATCACGATCACTTATTCCCCCCTCGGCCAGCAGTCCGGCGCGCACTTCAACCCCGCGGTGACGCTCACCTTCTTTCGACTCGGCAAGATCAAGGCGTCGGACGCGGTCTTCTACGTGCTCGCCCAGTTCGTCGGCGGGATCGCGGGCGTGCTCGTGTCCGCCGTGCTTCTCGGCATGGCGATCGCGCACCCCTCGGTCCGTTTCGCGACGACGAGGCCGGGGGCCTATGGCACGGGCATCGCCTTCGCAGCCGAGCTCACCATCTCGTTCTTTCTCATGCTCACCGTGCTCTCGGTCTCGAACTCGAAACGCTTCGCCCGGCTCACGCCGCTCTGCGCCGGGGCGCTCGTCGCGACCTATATCACCTTCGAGGCGCCGATCTCCGGCATGAGTATGAATCCAGCGCGCACATTCGGCTCTGCACTTCCCGCGGGCATCTTCACGGCGCTCTGGATTTACTTCACCGCCCCCGTCTTCGGAATGCTCCTGGCCGCCGAGACCTACACGCGAATCGGGCGGTGTCGACCTGTCTACTGCGCGAAGATCAACCACCACACTCACCGCCGCTGCATTTTCCGCTGCGGCTACAGAGCGGAGTGAGCTCCATGTCCCCTTCGAACCACTACGACGTCATCATCATCGGTACCGGCGCTGGCGGCGGAACGCTGGCTCACGCGCTCGCCCCCTCGGGCAAGCGCATTTTGCTCCTCGAGCGCGGCGACTTTGTCCCCCGAGAGCGCGAAAACTGGGACCCGCGTGCGGCGATCACCGAGGGGCGCTACCACGCGAAGGACACCTGGTACGACAAAGGCGGCCATGCTTTTCAACCTGGCACTCACTACAACGTGGGCGGCAATACGAAGTTCTACGGCGCCTCGCTCTGGAGGCTGCGTGCCGAGGACTTTGGCGAGCTGAAGCATCACGGTGGGATTTCGCCGGCTTGGCCAATCTCTTACGATGAGATGGAGCCTTGGTACGCGCAGGCGGAGCAGCTGTACTGCGTGCACGGCGAGCGTGGCGCGGATCCCACCGAGCCTCCCGCGAGCGGACCGTTTCCGTGTCCAGCAGTGAGCTTCGAACCGCGTCTCCAGCGTCTGCACGACGACCTCGTGCGCGTCGGTCACAAGCCGTTCCACGGGCCGGTCGGCGTGCAGATTGACGAGCAGAACCCGCGCACCAGCGCGTGCATCCGCTGCGCCGCGTGCGATGGCTTCCCTTGCCTCGTGAATGCGAAGGCCGACGCCGACCTGCTGTGCGTGCGGCCGGCGCTCACCCGCGAGAACGTCACCCTCCTGACGCACGCGCTCGTGACCAGGCTCGAGACCACGCCTTCGGGCCGCGAGGTGACGAAAGTCGTGGTGACCCGCAACGGCGCGCCGGAGCAGTACTCGGCTGACTTCGTCGTCGTCTCGGGAGGCGCCATCAACTCTGCAGTCCTGCTGCTGCGCTCCGCGAACGAGAAGCATCCGGACGGTCTCGCCAACGGCTCGGGGGTCGTGGGGCGCCACTACATGTGCCACAACAACTCGATGCTCGTAGCGCTCTCCAAGGAGCGCAACGAAACACGCTTTCAGAAGAACTTCGCCCTAAACGACTTCTACTTCGGCGAGGACGGCTTCCCGTATCCCATGGGCTGCATCCAGATGATGGGCCACGCGCATCCCGAGGTGCTGGGCGAGGGCGCACCGAAGGCCACGCCGCGCAAAATCCTCGGGCTCATGGCAACCCATGGCATGCCGTTCTGGCTGATCTCGGAGGACCTGCCCCAGCCCGAGAATCGCGTGGCCCTCGGGCCGAAGGGCGAGGTGCGGCTCCTGTACCGCGATAACAATCTCGAGGGTCACAAACGCCTGCATCGCAAGCTCAAGGGCCTGCTCGCCGAGATTGGCTGCGAGGAGGAGCACCTGATCCCCGCGAACCTCTACATCGGCGGCAAGATCCCGATTGCGGGCGTGGCTCACCAGTGCGGCACCGTGCGCTTCGGTGTCGACCCCGCCATCTCCGCGCTTGACGTCAACTGCCGGACCCACGAGGTGGACAACCTCTACGTGGTCGACGGGAGTTTTTTCCCGTCGAGCGCGGCGGTGAACCCTGCGCTCACGATCGCAGCGAATGCGCTCCGCGTGGGTGCGCACCTGCGTGAGCGCCTCGGAGCGTAGATGCGAGCCCTCTCGCGGCGTCTGCGCCGTCTCGCGCTCTCCGCCCTCCTCGTAGCGGCGCTCACGCCGACATGCCGCGCGGCAGGAATCACGCGGGTCGAGAGCGTGGGGATGACCGTGTCCGACCTCGACCGCGCTGTCTCGTTCTACACGGAAGTCCTGCCCTTTAAGAAGCTGTCGGAGAACGAGGCGCAGGGACCGGAGCTCGAGACGCTTGAGGGCGTATTCGGTGCCCATGTGCGTGTGGCTCGCCTGCGCCTCGGTCACGAGACGCTGGAGCTGACGGAGTACCTTGCGCCCAGAGGGCATCCAGTCCCGGCGGAGTCGCGGAGCAACGACCGCTGGTTCCAGCACGTGGCGCTGATCGTCAGCGACATGGACCGCGCCTACGCGCTGCTGCGTTCACACAACGTCGAGTATGCATCGAGCGCGCCTCAGCGCCTTCCTGATTGGAACCCCAAGGCAGGCGGGATTCGCGCCTTTTACTTCAAGGACCCTGACGGTCACCCGTTGGAGGTCCTCGAGTTTCCGCCGGGCAAGGGGGACCCACGGTGGCATGCGAAAGACGGCCGCCTTTTCCTTGGCATCGACCACACCGCGATCGTGGTCTCCGACACGGACGTGAGCCTGCGCTTCTGGCGGGACATCCTCGGTTTCGCCGTCGCAGGAGAAAGCGAGAACTGGGGAATAGAGCAGGAGCATCTCAATAATGTCTTCGGAGCGCATCTCCGGATCACGACGCTACGAGCGCCCGCCGGGCCGGGCGTCGAACTCCTCGAATATCTCTCGCCACGTGACGGCCGACCGCGGCCCCCGGACACCCATGCGAATGATCTCATTGAATGGCAGACAAGTGTGGTCGTGCGCGAAACGCCTCGGCTCTTGGGAACGCTGCGTGCTGCTCATGCACCCCTCGGGTCATCGGACCTTGTGGCGCTGCCCACGGCGGGCTTGGGTTTTGCGTTTGGCATTCTGGTTTCTGATCCCGACGGGCATTCCGTGCGGCTCGTCGACCGCACCAACGAGGAGGCAAAATGATGGCGTCCCTCAAGAAGACTACAAAGGCAGTGCCGCGTGGCACGGAGACCGACCCGTCCGTCGACCGAAGCGCCGAACGCCACCGCCTCGAGGAGGATGCATCACGCGAGCGCAACTGGAAGCGCTGGGGTCCGTACCTCTCCGAGCGCCAGTGGGCGACGGTGCGCGAGGACTACTCCGCCCACGGTGAGTGCTGGGACTATTTCCCGCACGACCACGCGCGCAGCCGCGCGTATCGTTGGGGGGAGGACGGCCTCCTCGGAATCTGCGACCGGAAGTGCCGGCTGGCATTCGCGCTTGCCCTTTGGAACGGCCGCGATCCCATTCTAAAAGAGCGCCTCTTCGGGCTCACCGGTCCCGAGGGCAACCACGGCGAGGATGTGAAGGAGCTCTACTACTACCTCGACGCCACGCCCACGCATTCATACGCGAAGAGCCTCTACAAGTACCCGCAGGCTGCGTTCCCGTACAGCGAGCTCGTCGACGAGAACCGGCGGAGGGGTCGTGAGGAGCGCGAGTACGAGCTCCTCGATACAGGCGTCTTCGATCACAATCGCTACTTCGACGTCTTCTGCGAGTACGCGAAGGCTGGCCCGGACGATCTGTGCATCCGCATCACGCTCGCCAACCGTGGCCTCGAAGCGGCCACGCTGCACGTGCTGCCGACCCTTTGGTTCCGCAACACATGGTGCTGGGGACGCAGGGGTGAGGGACATACGGCGAAGCCGACGATCCGGCTCGCCGGCGCCGGCACGCTCCTGGCCGAGCACGAAGAGCTTCCCCGCATGCGCTTGGCATTCGAGGCGGCCTCGAGCGCGGGCGCCCCGGCCCTGCTCTTTACCGACAACGAGACCAACCAGGAGCGGCTCTTCGGCGCACCGAACCCGAGCCCCTATGTGAAAGATGCATTCCACCGCTTCGTCGTGGACGGCGCCGCGGCCGCGGTGAATCCCGTGTGTGCCGGCACGAAGGCCGCGCCCCACTACCCGCTTGAAATTCCGGCAGAAAGCGAGATCGTGCTGCGTCTGCGCCTCTTTAGTGAGGACGCAACCCCCGCCGAGCACTTCGACACCGCGTTTGAGCGCATCTTTGCTGAGCGAATTGCCGAAGCAAACGCATTCTATGACTCCGTTCTCCCCACGTCGATGATGCCGGAGGAACGGAACGTCGCGCGCCAGGGCTACGCCGCACTCTTGCAGTCCAAGCAATTCTTCCACTACGTCGTGCGAGACTGGCTCGAGGGCGACCCTGCACAGCCTACGCCGCCACCGTCGCGCCGCCACGGCCGTAACCACGATTGGGGTCACCTTTACAACCGCGACATTATTTCGATGCCAGACAAGTGGGAGTACCCCTGGTACGCGGCATGGGACCTTGCCTTCCACATGATTCCCATGGCCCGCGTGGACCCGCACTTTGCGAAGGAGCAGCTTCTGCTCCTGCTGCGCGAGTGGTACATGCATCCGAATGGGCAGCTTCCCGCCTACGAGTTCGCGTTCTCCGATGTGAATCCGCCGGTGCACGCTTGGGCGGCGTGGCGGGTCTACAAGCTCACCGGGCCTGCGGGTAAGCGCGACCGGATCTTCCTGCGCCGGGTCTTCGACAAGCTTGTCATCAACTTCACCTGGTGGGTAAACCGCAAAGACGCTGAAGGGAAACACGTCTTCGGTGGGGGCTTTCTTGGACTCGACAACATCGGCGTGTTTGACCGCTCGCAGCCGCTCCCGACAGGCGGCCACCTCGAGCAAGCAGATGGTACGGCCTGGATGGCGTTTTACGCTGCGACCATGCTTTCTATGGCACTCGAGCTCGCCCAGGAAGACCCGGTGTACGAGGATGTGGCCTCCAAATTCTTCGAGCACTTTGTCGCGATCACCGATGCCATGAACACGCTCGGTGGCTCGGGCTTGTGGGATGAGACCGATGGCTTCTATTACGACCAACTCCATGCGAATGGCCAACATGTCCCACTGCGCGTGCGCTCGATGGTCGGTCTCCTCCCATTGATCGCCGTCGAGGTGTTGGAGGAGGAATCGATCGCAAAGCTTCCCGGGTTCTCGAAGCGCATGCAGTGGTTCCTGCGCAATCGGCAGGACCTATCCAGGCACATTTCATACATGGAGTCGAGCGACCAGGGGCACGAAGCCCACCGCCTCCTCGCCATTCCTTCGCGGGAGCGGCTGGAGCGGGTACTGGGATACCTCCTCGACGAGCGCGAGTTCCTGGCGCCCTACGGCATCCGCGCGCTTTCACGCGTTCACCTGGATCACCCATATTGCTTCAACGTGAACGGCCACGAGTGGCGCGTAGACTATGTCCCGGGCGAGGGCAACACGGGACTCTTCGGCGGCAACTCCAATTGGCGCGGCCCGATCTGGTTTCCGGTGAACTATTTGCTGGTCGAAGCGCTTGAGCGTTACCACCACTTCTACGGCGACTCGCTGGAAGTGGAGTGTCCGAAGGGCTCGGGGCGGAAGATGAGCCTTCGCGATGCGGCACGTGAGATCGCAACGCGCCTAGGAAGCCTGTTTCTCCGTGATGCCGACGGAGCCCGCCCCTGTCACGGGGGCGATTCACGCTATGCGCGCGACCCGCACTTTCGAGACCTCGTGATCTTTCCCGAGTACTCCCACGGGGACGACGGTCGCGGCATTGGAGCGCGTTATCAAGGCTGGAGCCTCCTTGGGGTCGCATGCCTCGAGAAGGTGGCGCGGGAGCGCTAGCGGCCCGCCCCTGCGGCATCGGCCATCGAGTGCGCCCGCCTTGGCGTGAATCGATTGCGTGACTTCGGCATCGAAGTGTGAGACTTCCGATCTGAGGCGAAGTTTTCTCGGAGCGAAGTCGTCGATAAAAGGAAAGCGGGCCGCGTGGTGGCGCGCTTTCCCGGCGAGTTTTCTTATGACCCCGTTTTCGCCGCTCTTCCCGCGCACCACCGACGCCCCCTTTCTGGGCGTGGGCGTAGGGCTGCGACCGAAACACTACGCGCGCATTCTTGGGGCGAATGAGCCCGCAGCGCTCGGCGTCGATTTCTTTGAGGCCTTGAGTGAGAACTACATGGTGCCGGGCGGGAGGCCGCTGCGAGTCTTGGCCGACGTGCGCGCGCGCTTTCCGATCGCGCTCCACGGCGTCTCGCTCAACATCGGTTCGGCGGATCCATTGCGGGAGAGCTACCTGGGCGAGCTCAAGGCGCTGGCCCAGCGCTTCGAGCCCACGATTATCTCAGACCACTTGTGCTGGACAGGGGTCGACGGTCGAAATCTCCACGATTTGGTGCCCTTACCCTATACCGAAGCGGCACTTCGTCATGTCGCCGAACGGGTCCTGCGGGTGCAAGATCAGCTCGGCCGTAGACTCGCTCTTGAGAATGTATCGTCCTACTTCGCCTACACGGAAGACGCAATGCCGGAGTGGGAGTTCCTAGCCCGCGTCGCCGAGCGTGCCGACTGCGGAATCCTCCTCGATGTCAACAACATCTTTGTGAGCGCTCACAACCACGGCTTCGATCCCCTCGACTATCTGGCGGGGATTCCGCCCGCGCGCGTCTTCCAGATCCATCTGGCCGGACACAGCCAACAGGGCGAGCTGTTGATCGATACGCACGATCATCCTATCAGTGACGAGGTGTGGTCGCTCTACGCGGCGGCTCTGCGCCGAGTGGGACCGGTTTCGACGCTCATTGAGTGGGACGACAGGATCCCAGAGTTTCATGAACTCGCCGCCGAGGCCGCGCGCGCACGTGCGATCCTCGAGCGCGAGAAAGGAGAGCAGCCGCGTGAACGATCCGCAACTCGAAGTCGGCCGGCTCCAGCGCCGGCTCTGGCGGCTGATCAGCGATCCTGAGGGGATCGCCGCTGCCCTCGCGGTTGAGGAACCCGCCGGCCCGGGACTTTCGGCGCTCCTCCGAGGCGACCGAGGCCTCGCGCCCGAAGAGCGCCTTGCGGTCTACACCCACGCCTACTTCGTCCGGATCCAAGACTCCTTGCGGCGCGACTTTGGCGCGCTCGCCCGGGCGCTTGGGCCCGCGGCGTTTCACGACCTCGTGAAGATGTATCTCATGACCCATCCACCGTCGCATCCTTCTCTGCGCTACGCCGGGAAGGACCTCGCCCGCTTCCTCGAGGCGCAGCCCTTCGCGGCGATCTTTGCCCGCCGCTGCGCCTACGGCGCAGACCTCGCACGTCTCGAATGGGCGCTCACTGACGCTTTCGACGCAGAAGACGCTCCGGTCCTCGCACGCGAGGACTTGGCGGGGGTTGCGCCCGACGCGTGGTCTGGCCTTCGTTTCACGACGAGCCCATCCCTCGCAGTCCTCTCGCTCCGCTGGCCGGTACAAACCGTCCGCGCGCGCTTCGACCAGGAGAGTGAAGACGAGAGCTGGGACACTCCGCCCGCGCTCGAACCCCGAGACACGCATATTCGTGTGTGGAGACGGAAGGAGACCGTGTACTACCGGGCGATTCCCGCCCTCGAGGCGGAGCTCCTCCAGGCCCTTCAGCGCGGCGAAGCTTTTGGCGCGCTCTGCGAATTCATCAGCCGAGAGCTGGGAGAAGGTGCGGCGGCGCAAGCCGCCCGACTCCTCGAATCCTGGCTATCCGCGGGGCTCCTGTTGTCCTGCCTCAGCTGGAAATGGAG
>DATFYN010000428.1:0-17105 GCA_035315025.1 Myxococcota bacterium | reverse complement strand
AGAATCCCGCTGCAGAGAAGATGGCCACGCTCGAGCACTATCTGGCCGACCCGGAAGTGCGCAAGCGCGCCTGGCGCACCCGGCTTGACACGCTCGGGCGCTCCCTCGAGCCGAATCCCGGCCATCACGCACTCGTGGCACAGCACAGGTTTTCAGCGGGCCATATCCTCTACTCCAAGATTCGACCGAACCTGATTTGGGCTCTCCCGTCAAGCTCATTCGCGAACAATCTACATTGCTTCCGGTGTGTCCTCGATGGCCGTTCATGAGTCGACCAGCGCGCCTGTTCATCCGCCCGCGCGGAAGCGAGGATGGGTTCCCCTTGTTCTTGGAACAGGAAATATTGCCACGCAAGGCACCGTCTCCACCGTCCCCATAGGTCCCCGCCCTGGAACTCCGCAGAACTTGCAGGGGGGCTGCCGAGCGAGCGAAGCTGGACGCCGTCATCACCTCCGCCTCGGTCGCGTCGGAGCTTCACGCGAGTTCTTCCGGCCTATCTGCCTTCGTCCTCGTGCGCTCAACCACGACATCAATCCAGTTCGCCCAGAACTCCCAGGTCGCTGCCCGTCTCGAGCGCTTCAGTCAGCTCGGCCGTGGTGCCAAACCAAACCTGGCCCGGTCAATTGCGCCCGAGAGTGAGTCGACCCACGTCGATTTAGCGCACAACCTGGCCCTTGCTGCTGAGGGGCGTGCCGTTGTTATCCCAGAACGATCCGATTCCCAGTCCACTCTGCACGTTCACGATCGTGTCGCTTACGACCTTGAGTCTCCACTCTGGCCCAGCCCGGGTAGTAGGTCGGATCGTCCTCACTCCAGCGCTTGTTGTGCCAGATCAGCTTCCAAAGCTCGTTCTTGTGGTCGTGGGCGAAGGAGTAGAGGGGTACCAGTTGTCTCCTTGTCGAGATAGAAGTCCTTGTACTTGTACGGATGGTCCGCGTTCTTGAGCGTCATCCGCACCTTCAATGCCTTGCGCAGCTCCCAGCGGTCGTCGGCATAGGGAAGGCCGGGCCCGAAATTGTGGTCCCTCGTGTACGGGTACGCCTTCACCTTCGAATTCATCGGCGCGATGATGTCCTCCTCTCCAAGGGGCTGCCACTCGCCGCGTCAACTCGTACCGGCGCGCTGTGCGTCGCGCATAGCTCGGACCAACAGCATTGTGGCAGTAAGTGCCATCGGCAGCGGGGCGTCTCGGCACATCCTTCGACCCACAGCTGGGCTTGCTTCACCAGGAGCTGTCTTGAACGGACGGGACGCGCAACGCCTGGAGGGTCCTTTGGCCAAGGGCGAGCGGCTTGGCATTCGGGTGGATCCAGCGCCTTTCACCGCGATTTCGCGGCGGCGGTACCCGCCCCGCATGATCATCGAAGGTTCCGCTCCCCCAATCCTGACGGGTGGGGCTCTAGCCGGCTGCCGCGACCTCGCGAGTCCGAAGCGCGTCATTGCACGCATCGCCCGCATGTTAGGATCTCGAGGGTGGAGTCTTCTCGATGACGCTCGCACCGAGTCCGAGCCCCTGGCTGGAGGCGGCTCCCCTGCTGGTGCCCGCCCCGCCCTTGGCGGGCGAGCGCCGCGTCGACGTCGCGGTGGTCGGCGCGGGGTACGCGGGGCTCGGGACCGCACTCGCGCTGCGCGCCGATGGGCTCTCGGTGGCCGTGCTCGAGCGCGAGACGGCCGGCTTCGGCGCGAGCGGGCGTAATGCTGGCCACCTGACGCCGACGATCGGCAAGGACCTACCGACGCTGCTCGCGGTGTTCGGCCGGGAGCGGACGCGCGCGCTCGTGCACCTCGCGGAGACGGCGATCGCGCACGTCGAGGATTGGATCCGCGAGCACGCGATCGCGTGCGAGTACGAGCCGGTTGGCAACGTGATGGCTGCAGTGCATGCGAGCCAGGAAGCGCGTCTCGAGCGGGCCGCCCGCGTCGCCACTGAGATGGGTGCGCGCGCCGAGTGGCTCTCCCGCGAGGCGATGCGCAAGCGCGGGTTGCCCGAAGCCTTCACGGCGGGTGTGCTCGAGAGCGCGGGCGGCATCCTCCAGCCCGCGCTCTACGTACGCGGCCTGCGCCAGGCTGCGCTGGCCGCCGGCGCCGAGCTCTATGAGCAGACACCGGTGCTGAAGATCCACGAAGGGCCGCGCGTGGCGCTCGAGACGCCGCGGGGTCGCGTCGTCGCCGACCGCGTCGTGCTCGCCACCAACGCCTACACATCCGAGCTCGGCGTGTTGCGCAGCGTCGCGTTGCCGATGCGGGTCACGCTGTTCCGGACCGCACCCCTCACGGCGGCGCAGCGCGACCAGCTCGACTGGCATGGCCGCGAGGGCATCTACACCGCCCACGAGATGCTCGAGAGCTATCGGCTCACCGCCGACGATCGCATCGTCGGGGGCTCCAAGGTAGTCCGTGCACGCTTCGGCGGCGGGGTGCCTGAGGACGACGATCCGGCTACCCGTGCGCTACTCGAGCAGACTTTCCGCGACCGCTTCCCGGGTCTAGACGCCCCGATCGAGCGCTTCTGGGGCGGTCCGATCGCTTTCACTCTCGACTTCCTCCCCGCGATCGGGGTGACCGGCCGCTTCCGAAATCTCTATTACGCGATCGCCTACGCCGGTCACGGCCTCGCGCTCGCGAGTCTGGCCGGCCAGGTGATCGCCGACTGGATCGCGGGCCGCGACGGACCCGGGGCGATCCTGCATCAGCGCTGGCGCCCGCCGCTCCCGCCAGAGCCGCTGCGCTGGCTGGTCGTGCGCGCGCTCACCGGCTGGTTTGGTGCGGTCGACGCGCGCGTCGACCGACGCGTGCGCGCCGGTCGCTAGGTTGACGGCGGCGCCGAGCGTGGCTGGCCGATTCTGCCCGCTCTCGCCCCGCCGCGCCGCTCGTGGGCGAGCGACACGTCGCCGTGGTGATCGTCGGCTCGGGATATACGGACCTCTCCTGCGCGCTGGCGCTCCGGGACGGTCATTCGGTTGCGGTGCTCGAGCGCGAGACGGCATCCGAGCGCGGGAGGCGCCCTCGCGAGGGTGATGCGTTCGCTGAAGAGGCAGATGCCGCACGTCCTGCGAGGCAGGGCGACGTCCATCGCTTTGTTACAGATGTGTGGCCGGACGTCTTTTCGGGTATCTGGCTGATCGTAGCCGGCGTCGTTCTTCAGGTTATCGTCACATTCTTGAGTCGTCGGGGACAGCGCTGGATGGCCGGCTGGGTTCTCGGGCGCGCGCCTCTGCGTTACGGAGCTCATCACGTTCGCATTCGGGCGATCTCGATGCAGGCCTACAATCCCGTGAACCCGAGCATCAGACCGTCCAGGTATCCCCGCGGATCAGTTTGCCGTACCGCCACTCCGGAGTTGTGCGAGGCGTTGCGCGAACTGCTGCCCCCAAGAGAAAACGCGTTAGGCCGATCGGCGGCAGAGGGCATCTTTCTGCGTCCGACGAGGGGAGAGTTCCTGCCAATTGGCCCGTAACCGCGGCAGGGATCTACTCTTCTGCGACGATGCCGACGCCCCTCCGCTGCTGTTCCCGCGGTGGCCGTATGCGCCACGCCCCGCCCGTGCTCCACCGCGCGCAGACGCGCGACGGCTGGCGTCTCGCCATCCACCGCTACGCGCCCGCCCGGCGCGCGCACTCGACTCCGGTGGTGCTCTGCCACGGGATGGGCTCGAACCGCTTCAACCTCGATGGCCCCGGGCGCACGAGCCTCGCGCGCTACCTCGTTGCGCGCGGCTACGACGTCTGGCTGCTGGAGCTGCGCGGCGCCGGCTCATCGCGACGACGGCTCCAGCTCCCGCCGGTGCCTTATGCGTGGTCGTTCGAGGACTACGCACAGCACGACGCGCCTGCGGCGCTCCACCTCGTGCGCCGCGTGTCGGGTCGCCCGCGCGTTCTGTGGGTGGGCCACTCGCTCGGGGGCATGGTGGCGTACGCCCTCCTCATGATGCCCGCGGGCGACAGTGTGGCGGGGGCGGTGACGATTGCGTCGCCCGGCATGATGGACGTGGGGCACGAGACGCTCGACGTCTGGGTCGGCCTCCGGCGCTTCCTGCGCTACGCGCCCGCGCGGATCCCGAGTGGCTGCTTCGCACGACTCGGAGCGCCGTTCGCCGGCCCGATCGCAGCGCTCCTGCGCGAGCCGCTCCGCGATTGGGGCTGGCACGACGACAACCTCGACCTCGAGGTCGTGCGCTTCATGATGGCGCGGGGAGTGGAGGACCTGCCGCGTTCGCTGCTGGTGGAGTTCGCGCGGTGGTACGAGGCGAAGCGGATGAGCGACCGCTACGACCTCTTCGCGTTCTCCGACCATCTGGAGCGGATCGCGACGCCGATGTTCGTGATCGCCGGGAGCCGCGACGGCCTCACTCCGGCGGCAGACATCCGGCGCGTGTACGAGCGAATCGGCTCGAAGGACAAGGACATGTTCGTCGCGGGCAAGGAGGCCGGCCTCGAGCACGAGTACAGCCACGTCGATCTCGTGCTCGGGCGCCACGCGCCGGACGAGGTCTTCCCGCGCATCGGGGCGTGGCTGGACGCGCATCGCCCGGCGGGCGCGACGCCCATGGGACAATGATGCGAACGAGGTAGAGGAACGGCGAAGTGCCGCGCTGGGACCACACGCGACTCGGTTCGTCCGCGAGTCTCGTCCTCGCGCTTACAGGACCCGGTGCCGTTCATCCGCTGTGCTTTCCGAGAACTCCGTCACGCGTCATGCAGCGACCCCCTCGTATCGATGGTGCAGTCCGCGTACCTCCGGAAACGCCATGACGGGCCCAAGCCTTGCGGCTGCGAACCGAGAATCCCCGTTGTTTCAAGAAGTACCAACTTTGGCGAGGGACAGGGCCATCTCGCGCAGAGTCTATGCGCTGCGCCCGCCCGGGAGGGCGGCCACGGTGCTGCCGCACCAGGCCGTGGGTCCCTGCGCGTGGACCGAGAGCGGCAGGATCGTCCGTCACGGCCGCATCGTCGAGCTGTCCGATGTCGTCGCGACTCCTCCGCCGGGCCGAGGCCTTCTCGGGATCGAGCCCTTGGCCGTGCTCGTGCCTCGCGGGGCTTGGCGCCGGCGAGCGCCGGCCGGGGCCTTAGCATTGTGTGCCGACGGACTCGGTGCGACCGCGTTCGCCGCCCTCACCGACGAGCGACGCAGCGGTTAAGGTATGCTGCCGCGATCTTCGGAGGGCCTCGCACGATGATCACGCGTCCGAGCCAGGAGCTCACCCTGGCCGATCGTCTTTCGCATCTCACCCATGCTCAAGCGTGTCGGTTGCTAGGGCCGCGGGCCAAGGAGCTCTTGCGCGAGGGCGGTGCGGTCGAGATCTCCCTGGATTCAGGGGTGTTGCTCCATCCGGAGCGATTCGTGCTCGAGTTCCCGGGCGCGCAGGTCACGATCGAGCAGGCGTCGGGTCGGCGCCTCGGCCTCGCCGTTCGCTGCAGCGCGTGCAGCGAGCCCTGTCTGCACGCGGCGGCCGCCCTTTCCTTCGTGCTCGAGGAGAAGACGCTGCTCGGGCTGGCGAAGCCTCCCACCGAACGCATACCGATCGGGGCGCTCGGCGACAAGGAGCTGGTGGAGCGCGCGCTAAGCGAGCGGCGGGAGCGCGCACGCAGTGAGCGAATGGTCGTGCGCTCCGAGGACCCAGCCCGCCCGTGGACCGACTACGTCGTCACGAGCGCGACCTCCGGCCGTAGCTACCGGGTAGCGCTGCGCGGGCACGAGCGGGGGCAGTCCTACTGCGCCTGTCCCGACTTCCGGAAGAATTCCCTCGGTACCTGCAAGCACGTGCTGCACGTGCTCGACAAGGTGCGCGAGCGGTTCTCCTCGAGGCGGCTCGGCGAACCGTATCGACGAACGGGGTTCTCTGTCTTCGTGCACTACGCGGAGGAGCGGAGTCTCTGGCTGGGAATCCCGGCACGCAAGCTCGAAGGCGAGGTCGCAGCCGTCGCGCGACCGTTTCGCAAGCGCCCGATCGACGATGTCCGCGATCTTCTCGACCGCACGCGCAAGCTCGAGAACCTGGGCCAGCCGGTGACGATCTATCCCGACGCGGAGGAGCTGATCCAGCAGCGGCTGTTGGAACACCGGCTCCAGAAGCTCACCGTGGCGATTCGCAAGGATCCGGCGGGCCATCCTCTGCGGCGCACGCTGCTCGCGGTCGAGCTGCTCCCGTACCAGCTCGACGGGATCGCCTTCGCCGCCGCCGCCCGGCGCACGATCCTGGCCGACGACATGGGGCTCGGGAAGACCCTCCAGGGCATCGGCCTGGCCGAGCTGCTGCGCCGAGAGCTCGGCATCGAGCGCGTGCTCGTGGTCTGCCCGGCCAGCCTTAAGGCGCAGTGGCGAAGCGAGATCGAGCGCTTCTGCGGTCACCAGGCGCGCCTCGTGATGGGGCCGGCTGCGCAGCGCCCCGCGCAATACCGAAGCCCCGCATTCTTCACGGTCTGCAACTACGAGCAGGTGCTGCGCGACCTTTCTGCGATCGAGGCCGTACCGTGGGACCTCGTGATCCTCGACGAGGCACACCGCATCAAGAACTGGGAGTCGAAGACGAGCCGCGTGATCAAGGGACTGCGCTCGAGCTTCGCCCTCGCGCTCACGGGAACACCACTCGAGAACCGCCTCGACGATCTCTACTCGGTGGTGGAGTTCATCGACGAAAGGCGGCTCGGCCCAGCCTTTCGTTTCTTCAACCGCCACCGCCGCGTGAACGAGCGGGGCAAGGTGCTGGGCTACGAGAACCTCACCGAGCTTCGCGAGAGGCTGGCGCCGCTATTGCTTCGCCGCACTCGGGATTCGGTCATGGAGGAGCTCCCGCCGCGCAGCATCGAGTTCGTGCGCGTGGCACCCACCACGCAACAGGCGGACCTTCACCTCGGGCACCTGCAGACGGTGATCACCGTGGTCCGGAAGAAGTTCATCAGCGAGATGGATCTCCTACGACTGCGAAGGGCGCTGCTCGCGTGTCGGATGGCCGCCGATTCGACGGCTCTCGTCGACAAGCGCTTGCCCGGGCACTCGAGCAAACTCGAGCGGCTGACCGAGCTGCTCGGCGAGCTCTTAGCCGAGAACGATCGCAAGATCCTGCTCTTTTCCGAATGGACGAGCATGCTGGATCTGATCGAGAAGCGGCTGCGTCACCTCGGCGCACGCTGGGTGCGCCTCGACGGCTCCGTACCTCAGCGCAAGCGCCAATTGCTCGTCGCGGCCTTCCAGTCGGACCCGGAATGCCGTCTCTTCCTGGCGACCAACGCTGGCTCCACCGGGCTGAACCTCCAGGCGGCCAACACCGTCGTGAACGTGGACCTACCCTGGAACCCTGCCGTTCTCGAACAGCGCATCGGGCGCGCCCATCGCATGGGCCAGACGCGCCCGGTGCAGGTCTTTGTCCTAGTGACCGAGGACACGATTGAGGAGAACCTCCTCGCAACGCTCGCCGCCAAACGCGAGCTCGCGCTCGCGGTGCTCGATCCCGACTCTCAGGTCGAAGCCGTCGACGTTCAGAGCAACGTCGAAGAGCTGCGCGAGAACCTCGAGGTGCTGCTGGGCGCACAGCCCGAGACACCAGCCTCGGCGCAGGAGCCCAGGGTCGAAGCGCGCGAGGCGCGACGCGAGCGCGTGGCCTCCGCGGCTGGAGCACTGGTGAGCGCGGCCTTCGGCTTCCTCGGCGAGGTGCTCCCGCCCGGCGAACCCAGCCCGCAGGCGAGCTATCTGGTAGATTTCTTCCGCAAGCAGCTCGGCGAGTGCATCGACGAGGACCGCGAGGGCCGGCCGACCTTGACTGTCACGCTCCCGGATCGCTCGGCCCTCGACGCGCTCGCGCTCTCGCTGGGAAGAATCCTGGCCGAGCACGCGCCTGAGCAGGGCCGTGCGCTTGCAGGCTAGCCACTCGAACCAGCAGGACGGGTGAGCCGGTGCAGGGCGCAGCCGAGACCAAAGGCAAGCTTCGCATCGGCGACGACTGGAACGCGATCACCATCATCGCGCTCTCCCAGGACAATCCGCTCAAGGCCGTGGCGGAGTTCGTCGAGAATGCGATCGACGCCGGGGCGCGAAACGTCACGATTACCCGAGGCCGAGAGCGCGGAGAGCACTACCTGACGGTCGCGGACGACGGCGCGGGCGTGCCGCGCGATGCCGACGGGGTCCCCGATTTCCGCTACGTCGCCACCCATATCTGCGACTCGATGAAGCGCAGGATCAACACCGCCGGGGCCGCGGGCGTCCAGGGCGAGTTCGGAATCGGGTTGCTCTCGTTCTGGACGGTGGGCGAATGGCTCTCGATGAGCTCGGCAGGCGCCGACGGGCGCGTCTACGAGATGCAGATGGCGAAGGGGAAACAGGCCTACACAGTCCGCAGTCGGCCACTTCTCAGCGCGGGGTGCGGGACGCGACTGCGCATCAAGCCACTCCTCCCGGGGATCCGTCAGCTCTCGGGCGAGAAGATGCAGTGGTATCTCGCCTCGGAGCTCCGCGAGCGCATTCGAGCGGCAGGAGTGCAGGTCAAGATTGTCGATCGGCAGGCGCGCAAGGAGTTCACGGTCGAGCCTCGGCAGTTCTCGGGCAGGCTGCTGCACCACTTGCCGGTCGTTGCGACTCAGCACGGCGAGGTGTACGTCGAGCTCTACCTGGACGAAGCGAATGCCGAGAACTGCGTCGGTCTCTACCGGAATGGAACGCGCGTCCTACCCTCGATCGCGGAGCTCGAGGTGTTCGCGCGCAGCCCGTGGACAGACGGCCGTCTTCAAGGGGTCGTCGACGCACCATTTCTCAATCTGACACCCGCCACGCGCACTGGCGTGATCCAGGACGCCGTGCTGGCCGCGTTTGCCGACGCAGCAGCACCGCTCGAGGATCAGCTCCTCGGACTGATCGAGGAGCAGAGACGTGCCCAAGAGGAGCAGGCGACGCAGGACACGCTTCGCTCGATCCAGCGGGCGTTTCGCGAGGCGATGCTCACGCTGCCCGAGGAGGAGTACGACTTCTTCGAGGTCGCTGGACGCCGGGCGAACGGGCAGGGGGGTGGAGCGGCGCCTCCCGAAAACGAGAGCGGAGTCGAGGTGGCCGAACGGGCGTCCGGCGCGGAGCGCCAGCGACGCTTCTTCGAGTTCGCGGGACCGCTCCACAGCGTGCGCATCTCACCGGCTGGGTGCACGCTGGCCGTGGGCGCCTCCCGGACTCTTCGCGCGCTCGCTCGTGATGCGAGCCGCCGCCGTATCGAAGAAGGCGTCGCATTCGCGTGGCGCATCGTCGAGGGTGGAGGTCGGATCGAGGGCGTGAGCGGCGAGATCCCGACCTTCGAGGCTCCTTCGGTGCCGTCACTGGTTCGGATCGCCTTGACCGCGCGTCAGGGTGAGATCACCTGCGAAGCCGAGGCCCTGGTCACCGTGACCGACGAGCTGCTACCGCAGCCGGAACGCCGTGCGAGTCGGCATGGCCTCCCCGGCTACACCCTCCAACACGCCCCGGGTCAGCTCTGGCGGTCGCGCTACGACGCTGAGCAGAACGTGCTCGTCGTGAACAGCGGTCACCGAGACTTCCTATATGCCTCACGCGTGAAGACCCTCAAGCTTCGCTACCTCGTCCGCCTCTACGCGAAAGAGATGGTTCGAAAGAACTTCCCGGGCCTTCCCGGCGACCAGCTCCTCGAGCGCCTGATCGAGCTTTGCCTCTACGCGGAAGAGCATCTGCGGTAGCCACGTCGAAGGGCCCCTGATTCGGCCCGCTCGACCGTCTCGAGGTAACTTACCTGCCGTACGATGGCGGGCGCCCAAGCTGTTCCCGTCAGGCCGGCAATTCCGATAGGAAGTCTCGAATCGGAAACACTTCGACATCGCCGAGCCTTGCGCGCCGGTCGGTCATGCAGACGAGGAGCTTGCGCCTCAAGCGCCTCGTGCGATCAGCGAGCGATGCCAGGCCCGTGAGCATGTCGGATGATGCCCTGCGCGCCGACTTGACCTCGATGCCCCACAGCTCGCGGCCGACTTCGACGACGAAGTCCACCTCGGCTCCATGCTTGGTGCGGTAGTGAAACAGCCGCGCCTCTGGCCAGAGAGTGCCCGTCCGTCGATGCAGCTCCTGGGCGATGAAGTGCTCGAGCAGTAGGCCTTTTTCATCCTCCAGTGGACGATCCAGCGGTCGGCGCAAGAGCGCGTTTCTCACGCCGATGTCGAATAGATAGAGCTTCGGATGAGCGATGAGGCTAGCGCGGTCGGAGCCGCTCCAGGCGGGAATGCGGAACATGACGAGCGTCTCCTCGAGCACGTCGAGGTACCTGCGTGCCGTCTCGTGCTGGATCTCGGCGGCGCGACAGAGCGCGTTGACGTTCACGGTGGTGCCTGACGCGGCAGTCACGAAGTCGAGCAGCCGGGAATAGCCACCGAGGTCGCGGACGAGCGCCTCGGCCTGGACTTCCTCGCGCAGGTACACGTCCGCGTAGCTGCGCAGCAGCTCCGCTCGTCGCTCGGGGTCGTCCTCCGTCCACGTCGCCGGCAACGTGCCGTGCGCCAGCGCGCGGTCGAGCTCGAAGCTCGTGCCGAGCTCTCGCTCGAGCAGCGGGTGCATGGAGTAGACCACGATCCGGCCCGGCAGGAGGTTGGCCTGCCCACGCTTCAGCTTGCGTGCGCTCGATCCGGACAGGAGAAATCGGAACCGCTTCGGTGTGGAATCCAGAACCACCTGAAGTGCGTCTAGCAGGGTGGGAACCCTCTGAACCTCGTCGATGAAGACGATTCGCGTCGAATTCGGCGCCGCTGCCAGGATTTCCAATAGCAGCTCGGGGTGCGCCAGGTAGCGACGATGCGCCCCAGGGTCGGCGAGGTTCAGGACGAGGTCGGGCTTCATCAGCCCGAGCAAGGTGGACTTCCCTACCTGCCTCGGGCCCAGCAGGAGAACGCTACGGGGAGTGGCCCGGAGGCGGGGCATGAGGAGCCTCTCGAACACGTGTGGACAATACCGGTCATTTTCCACACGCACAAGAAGCACGGAGCGGCTGGGCGAGTGCGAAGCTCCTCCTCGACTGGTACGGACACCTCCTGCCGAGCGAACATCACGGCTTCGCCGGACGCCCTTGCAACGGCCCTGGACGGCCCCCGGTGGCCCCTCGCCCATATAGTGCGATTTTCAGGGATATGCGCCGGCCAAATCGGGGGGATTTGGCCGTACCGAGTGGCGCCACCGGCCTTCACTGCGGACTTTCCGCTGGCCGCCTAACAGGCGGACCGGCACGCTGGACGTCGCGCCGGCGGGTGAGCGCCCACGCCGACGCCGAGTGGCCCCCGATGCGCCGGCTGCCCCAGACGCTCGCCTAGCACGCATCCACCCCCAGCCATCCCGTTGCACCATCGTATATACGTCTGTATTCTACGCCTGTGCGCTTCGCGTGGGACCGCAAGAAGAGTGCGGAAAACCTGCGTGAATGAGGATTCGATTTCGAGTTCGCCACCCTCGTCTTCGAGGGTCCGACGCTGGAGCGCGAGGACAACCGCCGGGACTACGGCGAGAAGCGAGTCGTCGCCATTGGGTTGGCGCAAGGCATCGCGCTCACTGTCGTCTTCACAGATCGGGCTGAGACCGGGGTCGTTGTCCGTCGTGTCATCTCAGCCCGCCTGAGCAATCGCCGTGAACGCCAAGCGTACTTCGAAGCCCTCGCGCAAGAATGAGAAACCCCGCCGGGGCCGGGCGAAGCTCGCCAGCCTTCGGAAGGCGAGCGAGCGCACCATTGCGCGAACCTCGCCGCCCGAGCTCGCAGATCTCCCGACAGACTTCTTTGCACAAGCCTCCATCGTTCATCCGTCTCCCAAGCAGCCCATCTCCCTTCGGGTCGATGAGGATGTTCTGCGATGGTTTAAGAAGCAGGGGCCGCGGTACCAGTCGCGCATGAACGCGGTCCTCCGCGCGTATATGTCGGCCGTCCAGAAGGGTGCGGCCTGACAAGGCGCAACCCGACGCGGCCGGGCGTCGCTACGGTCGTCGCGGGTTGGCTGTGGTTTGCCAAAACCCATACGCCTTGAAAATGACTCAGGATCCCGGAACCCTCAACGAGAGGCTGCCGGCACGATCGGGTCACGTCGCCCGTTGAAGGGACTGCGGCTGCCGCGCCAGTATCGCCTCCCATGAACGCGTTTCGTCTCGTCCTCACCGTCCTGTTCCACAGCCTTGGTGCGCTGGGCCGGTCACGCGGTTGCGTAACCGCCAGGAGCACGACCAAAGCTCCGACGATCCGCGTCGAACTGGTAGCGCTCACCTACCGCATGACCTGTTGAAAGCGATGATTGCCACGGCAGGGTTGGCGAACAGGGTCAAGACGAGGCCAAAGATGGAACCGTCGCATGAGAATCTTCCGTCCTAGCCAATTAAGGAGTGGTGCTGAGAAGGGAAAAGTGGCAGGTCGCTCTAGGTCCTAGGCCGAGGGCCCGTGCCCGGGCTGGCGGGCGTGGCGGCGAGGTTCGGGGGAGCGTGAGGTGAGCGTCAGCGGACGAAGAGGGCGCGCGAGAGGCGGAGGTCGCGCGAGGACGCTCCCACCGAGATCTGGTACTTGCCTGGAACGATCCGCCAGCCCGCGGTGGCGGTGTCCCATATTGCCAGGGATGCCGAGTCGAGGTCGACGGTCAAGTGCTCCCGCTCCCCGGCTCGGAGCGCCACTTTGCGGAACCCGACCAGGCGGCGGGGGGGCTCGCCGGTGGCTGCTGGCAAACGAAGATAGATCTGCGCCACCTCCGCGCCATCCTGGTAACCGACGTTGGCCAGCTCGAAGGTCACCCGCAGGCGGCGGCTCGTGCCTTTCCTCTCGTCCCTCTCCTCGTCCCCGTCCGAAGACACTCTCAAGTTTCGGTACCTGAAGTCGGTATAGGAGAGCCCATGACCAAAGGGGAAGAGGGGCTCAATCCCCTTGGCGTCGTACCAGCGGTAGCCCATGAAGAGGCCCTCCGCGTAGTCGACCTCGTTGGTGAGGCCGTACACGGTCGGTGGCGTGGCGCCGGTGGGCAAGTCCGCCTCGCTCTTCGGGAAGGTGATGGGGAGCTTGCCGGAGGGGTTGACGTCTCCGAAGAGGAGGGCGGCGATCGCCTGTGCGCCGCGGATCCCTGGGTACCACGACTCGAGCACCGCCGGGACCTCGTCGATCCAGGGCATCAGGACCGGGCTTCCATTCTCGAGGACGACGACGGTCCGCGGGTTGGCGGCCGCGACGCGCGCGATGAGGTCGTCCTGCCCGTCGGGCAGGGAAAGCGTGTCGAGGTCGGCGCCCTCCAGCTCCCACTGGTTGGCGAAGACGATGGCGACGTCGGACGAGGCGGCCAACGCCGCGGCCGAGGTGGGATTGGTCCCATCGTCGAACGCGATCTGTGCCCGCGGCGCCCGCGCCTGGAGGCTCTGCAGCGGAGAGGAGGACATCCAGAGCTGGCACACTGCATTGAAGGGACCGACCAGGATGCAGGTGGGCGGGACGGCGGGGCCCCCGGGAGGTATGACCTGGGACGATCCGCCGCCCGAGAGCACCGCGACGTCCGCGTGTGAACCGATCAGGGCGATCGAGCGAAGCTTCCCGGCGTCCAGGGGGAGGGTGTGGCGCTCGTTTTTGAGGAGCACAGCGGCCTCCTCCTCGACCCGCTGCGCCACCTCCTCGCCGGCGTCCAGGTCGACGGGCTGGATCACGGGCGGGTGATCGAGCAGGCCGACCTCGATCATCGAACGAAGCTTGCGGCGCACCATGTCGTCTAGTCGCGACGCGGGGACGGCGCCGCTCTGCACGGCGGCCTCGAGCGCAGGGCCGAAGAACACCCCAAAGAACTGCTCCTCGTCGAGACCGCTGTTGGCCGCCAGAACCGTGCTGTGCGTCGCGCCGAAGTCGGAGAGCACCCAGCCCTTGAAGGCCCAGTCGCCCTTCAGGATGTCGTTCAGGAGGTGGGCGTCCTCGCAGGCGTAGACCTCGTTGACCTTGTTGTAGGAACACATCACCGAGCGGACGCCCGATTCCTTCACGCCAATCTCGAAGCCGCGCAGGTAGAGCTCGCGGAGCGTTCGTTCGTCGATGTTGGAGCTGCTGGTCATGCGGTGGGTCTCGATCTGGTTGCCGGCGTAGTGCTTGATGGTTCCCACCACGTGCTCCGACTGGACGCCGTGCAGCTTGGCCGCGACGATCTTGCCCGCCAGGAACGGGTCCTCGCCGAGGTACTCGAAGGTGCGTCCGCAGCGCGGCTCGCGCGCCAGGTTGAGGCCGCCCGCGTAGGCGACGTTCATCCCCTGCTGCCACTCCTCCCGGCCGATGAGTGCGCCCACGGTGAAAGCGCTTTCCTGGTTCCAGGTCGCCGCCTGGGCGATCCCGGCGGGCAGCGCCGTCGCCTGCGCATCGGGGCGGCCGGCACAGTTGGCGACGCCGACGGGTCCGTCGTTCGAGTTGAGGTCCGGAATGCCCAGCCGGTCGATCCCCGGGATGAAGCCAGCCCCACCTGCCGTGGGGCCGCGGAAGAAGAGCCCGCAGATCCCTGCGCCGTGGACGAGCTGGATCTTCTCGTCGAGGGTCAGCTGCGAGAGGAGCTGGTCGGCGCGGGTATCCATGGCAGATTCCGGAGTCCTCGCCGGAGAGGCGTCGGCCCAGGACGGGACCCGCGGTACCACGAGCAACAGCGCGGCGATGCCTGCCGCGAGGGCCCTCCACTGCGAGATCAGGATACGAGGGCGAGCACGCATAGGCTCCTCCGCGGCGGGTTCACCCAAAAGAGGGACGCAGGCCAAGGGCAGGAAGCGACAGTGAGAGAAAGTGAGACGGGACAGCGTCCCTTTTAAGGTCTGGAGGACAGTGAATGCAAGCGCCGTACCCAGACGAGAACCACTGTAGGTGCGGCCCCCGCGCAGAGCGGCGATGGGCGAAGGTGAACGCAGCGCCACAAAGACCCACACGAGAGGGCGTCGGCGTGACGCTCTGGCTCACCGCTGAGCGCAAGCGGAGTTGGGGGCAGGCCTAAATCACAAAATGAGTGAACTGCCGTCCCCGCCCCGACGGTTCGAAGCGTTCGTCAATCCAGCTCAAGCTGTCTCGATTGCAATGCTGATTTTCGCGATTCTCCCGTTGCCGTACGGGTACTTCACCTTGCTACGTCTTGTAGTCTGCACGACAGCGATTCTGACTAGCCCTTCTTTGTTCGGGAGACAGCCTTCCTTCGCCTTGGCCTTCGGAGCCATCGCTGCCCTCTTCAACCCGATATTGCCGGTCTTTCTGCTCAAGGCGTTCTGGATTGTGATAGACCTCGGTGTAGCAGGAGCCTTGTGGCACGCTCGCGGCGCCCGTCTTGGGGAAGGGGCGGGCAAATAGGTGAGCCCCATCGAGCTTCTCGTCGTCGTTCTGCTGGTTTCCCCTGCAGCAGATCAGGAGAGACGATGAAGACAGCGATGGCCATCGTCGTGGTCGTTGCGGTCTACGCGATCAGTTTCATAGGGATCGGGCTCGCGATATCTATTGGCTTCGAGCGAGCCGGCCTGAGCGAACTGCTCGCCGCTGGAATTGGAAGATGGACGTACTTGGCGGTCACCGATGCAATCCCCTCTCTATTGGCTGTGTACATCGTCTGCTCGCGCGCTCGATCAGTAACTCCTGGTCGGGTTCTTTGGGGCTTCATTATCGGCCTTTGCGTTTTTCTGACGCTAGGACTTCTTATCCCCGCTGCTGACGCCGATAAACTTGAACTCAGCTTCAGCGTAGGTGCGCCTGTTCTGGGTGCTTTGGCGGGCTACCCACTGGCGATGCGCCGCCGGCTAAGCACTAGAAGCAGCGCTCAACGTCGAGAAGCGCGGGCAGCGGATCAGAACGACGCTTGCCGTTGTGACCGTGATTCTGATCTCCGGCATCACCTGGTTAGGTGTCGGCGCAATGCTGGGTCTGGTGTCGGCTGCGGCCGGTTTCGATCCAATCGATAGTCGTTGGGTCCGCTGCTGCATCTGGTTTTCGAGTCCTGCCGTCGGAGTGTTCCTTGGAGTCTATGTCGTCTGTTCCAAAATCCCGTCGGTCGCTCCGCGCAGACTGCTGTCCGCATTTCTTGGAGTGAACGCAGTACTGTTTCTAGTGCTTGTACTTACAGCGCTGCTGGGGCAGCCACACGATGGCAGAACTACTCACGTGGCGGGCCTGCTACTCCAAGCCACGGCTATCTTGTGTGGCGCATGGTCAGGGTTCGCGGTCGCGGTGCGTCGAGGCCGAACAGACACTATCGTGCCTCCGACGGTCGATATGATGCATCATAGTCACACTATTAGGTACATCGTCGGCATCGCGATCTCCACAGTCGCTCCCAGGCGGCGGACTGCCCAGGACCGTAAGGCGCGCGGTCACGAACACGCCATGCACCCTGCAAGCCGCCCTGGATGGGGCGGCGACGGTTTCGCAGACCGAGCCCCACCGGTTCTCCGCGGGTGTTAAGGTCGGGAACATCTGGTCCCGTCGAGCCTCGATAAGTGCACGCCCGGGTTCAGCCATGGTCGACCCCACGATGACTGTCCGTCATTCGAATCGGAAGGTCCAAGGGCGTGCTCTTCTCAGCACGGCGGGTGCCGCGCTGTGGCCGCGAGAAGCCCAGAGAAGGAAGCGCTCTGGAGGAGCCCGGCTCGAGGGACTTCTCCGCTCAATCGCCCGAGGTCGACAGCCGATGCGTGGATCTGGTCCTCTCTCTGAGGCGGGAGTCGAAGCTAGCGCGTCGAGTACGAGCCCTTTGGCGGGCCGTGGCACGCCAATTGTTGGCTCGCGCTTTCTACCGCGATCCGCGGTTTCCTGATCGCGGATTGGTCGCTCGAGGAAGCAGCGGAGCCCGGGGCAGAGTGTGAGAGGCGTAGCCGGTACTCTCCGCTGAGAGCCGGAGCCCGAGGGAGCGCTTCGGAGGGGCGGGTGCGAGGCTCGCTCTTGCTCGTGGAACCCCAAAAGGAATGGCCCGCCACGGTTGCACCCGTGCGGGCCTTGGCCGGTGCAGCTACGCCACGAAACGACACTGACCGGCGAAGCGTACGTTAGCCAGCAGGCCTGGCGGACGGCAAGTCTGGCGCGCTGCCCGCTGCATCCGCGGGGCCGCTGCGGCTTCGCGAAGCACACGGCGTACACGCGCGTCGAGCCGGTTGGGATGCGGGTGGCGCGGTACTACTGCGCG
>DATFYN010000427.1:0-4842 GCA_035315025.1 Myxococcota bacterium | reverse complement strand
GCAGCTTTGGCCTGCGGTGCTGCTCTACGTCGTGGCGGTGGTGCCGCTCAAGGCGGCGATCGTCTTTTCGGTGGTCACGCTCGCGCTGCGTCGCAGCCCCCGAGTCGCGACCCTCACCGGGCTTGCCTTGGCCCAGACCGGTGAGTTCTCGTTCGTGCTCTCAAATCGCGCTTCGGCTGCAGGCCTACTCGACGCGGACCTTCAGCAGGTCTTCGTGGCGGGCTCGATCGCGAGCCTCGTGGCCACGCCGTTCTTGATCCAGCTCGCGCCGCGGCTCACGCGTTGGGTGGGGGGCCCGGCGGTCGCTGCACCGCGTTCTGCAAGAGCTCACGCGCCCGCCCGGGAGACGCCGCGTGTCGTGCTCATCGGCTTCGGACTCACGGGACGCACGATCGCGGGCGTTCTGCGGGCCGCCAAGATTCCCTACAGGGCCGTCGACGCCAACCCGCAGAGCGTGCAACGTGCACAGCGCGGGGGTGAATCCATTGTGTATGGCGACGCCACGCAACCGACGCTGCTGCGAAAACTCGGCGCGGAGACTGCGCGGGTTGTCGCGGTCGCGATTTCTGATCCCCTCGCAACGCGCAGCGTGGTCTCGCACCTGCACAGCCTGGCGCCGCAAGCGCAGATCATCGCGCGCACACGTTACGTCGCCGATTCGGACGAGCTCTACCGGGCGGGCGCCTCGGCGGTGGTGGCTGAGGAGTTCGAAGCCACCCTCGACATGATGAACGTCGTCGCCCGCGCCGCGGGCGTTCCGGATGGCGCGCTGGCGCGCGTGGCGGACCAGCTGCGCGAGGAGGGCTACGAGGCGCTGCGCGCCCCTGCGACGCTACTCGCAGACCCTTGGTTCGCGGATCTGCTGGCGGAGGCGTCGAGCGAGTGGGTTCCGGTGCCAGAGGGACCGGGGGCAGGCCGCTCGATTGGCGAACTCGCGGTGCGCACGCGCACTGGGGCAAGCATTCTCGCGGTCGAGAGTGCAGGGGGGACGCAGGTGAACCCCGCGCCCGACCGCAGGCTCGCGGCGGGTGACCGGATTCTCGCGATTGGAAACACCGAGGCGCTGGCGAAGCTGCGAGCGCTCCTTGGAGAGGGTCCGTGAAAGCCCTGGTCCTCGACTTCGACGGCGTCATCGCGCAAAGCGCGCCCGAGGCCCTTCTGGTCGCGCTCCGCACCTATCGCCAGCTGAATCCCGAAAGCCCCCTCGTGAGGCGAGAACCAAAGGAGCTCTACCCGGGGTTCGTCGAGCTGATGCCCCTCGGCAACCGCGCCGAGGACTTCGGAGTGGCGCTGCGAGCCCTCGAAAGCGGGACGAAGATCTCCGACCAGGAAACCTACGACGCCTTCTACCGCACGCTCGATCCGGCCTGGAGGCGCGAGTTCCATCGCCTCTTCTATGAGGTGCGGGCCGCATTCGCGGCAGCGGATCCTCCGGGGTGGCGTGCCCTGCTTCCTCCGTATGGCGCGTTTCTGGAGGTGCTACGACGCCACGCGGGCGACGTCCCGCTGGCCATCGCCTCGGCCAAGGACAGCGCTTCGGTTCGCGCGCTGCTTAAGAGCTACGGAGTCGCGGACCTGTTCCCCCCAGAACTCATCCTTGATAAGGAGACGGGAGTTCACAAGACAAGCCACCTCCAGCACCTGCACCGCCTTCTCGGTCTTCCCTACTCGCATTTCACCTTCGTAGACGACAAGGTGAACCATCTTGATGCGGTTTCCCGCCTCGGAGTGCGCTGCGCACTGGCGGCGTGGGGCTACAACGGCCCCCGCGAACGTGCCCTCGCGCACGCACACGGGCACCTGATCTGCCGTCTCGACGAGGCCGAGACGCTGCTCTTTGCCTCCGCGCCCAGTGCCGGCGGGAGGGACTAGGATCGGTGCGCCGATTTGGCGCGTGAGCCGTTCGTTGGCGTCGCCTGGGCCACGGGAGCGTTCATCGGGTGGTTACCCTGCGCCACCGCTTCACGTCGATCAATTTCGCGCATCGCTCGGCACTGCCGGGTGCGGCACGCGGGCACACGGGGGTGGGCCAGAGGCGGAGCTTGGCGAGGCGGGGGCGAGCGACCTAAGCTCGCGGTAGCCAAGGCGGATCCGGCACGTTCTCGGGCATCGAGAGCGCGCGAGAGAAGGCGCCCCGGCCGGGCGAAGGAGTCAAATGGAACTCGGCTTCCGCATGCACGCCGAGCGCACGCCCAACCCCAACAGCATCAAGTGGGTGCTGGGTCAATCCGTCGTGGAAGATGGCCTGAGTGCCCATTTTCAATCAGTGCCTGAGCCTGATGTCTCGCCCCTCGCAGCGAAGCTTTTCGCCGTCCCGGGGGTGATCGGAATATTTCTCGCAGGCAACTTCATTACCGTCACCAAGCGAGCCGATGTCGAGTGGACGGACATTGCGCAGCCCCTCGTCGACGCCATTAAGGGCTTCTTCGGATCGGGCGAGAAGGCATTGGGACCGGCCTTCCAAGCCCAGGCGAGCGGACCGGCGGGTGCCGTGGAGGAACGCATTCGACTCATCCTGGAGCAGGAGATCCGCCCGGCCGTGGCGATGGACGGTGGAGACGTGATCTTTGCGGGTTACAGGGACGGGGTCGTCGAGCTTTACATGCAGGGTTCATGCAGCGGGTGCCCAAGCTCGCGTGCGACGCTCAAGCTCGGGATCGAAGCTCGACTGAAGGAAGAAATCCCCGAGATCACAGAGGTCGTTGCGGTCTAGCGGGTCCGGGCGCCCACCCCCCTGCCGGCGCCCACGACGAAGTAGCAGCAGGAGAGGATCAACAAGCCAATGACCGAGGGGGACAAGCTCGAGCCGCGACCGGCCCGAGCGGCCCGTGGCAGACGCCGCCGGCGCATGCTGATGCGCGGGTGGCTCACCTTGATCCTGCTCACCGCGAGCCTGAGCGTATTCGGGATACTTCTGGCCCGGGGGGTGAGCGCAGGTTCGAACGGGCAGGCCGCACCGGCCGCTTCGTCCCCAGCACCGCAGCCCGCGGTGCATCGCGGGACACCCGAGGTGGCGCTTGCCCCGCCAAGCGCGGAGCCCGCGCCAGCGCCCATTCCCGCCGAGGTGCTTGCACACCTTCCCGTGACCCGCGACGTGCTGGAGCCGGCCGCCGCGCTCGTTGCGAGCGGCGCGGGTGCAGCCCACGACGAGGAATCACTGTTCGAGCTTTTGCCGAGTCCGCCGGGGGAGACAGCAATCGCGAGCCCACTCAAAGTCGAGTACACGTTCGACCCCCGTTTGACGCGCCGTATCTTCGATCTGCTCTCTGAGCGAGGCGTCCAGCTTGCAAATATCGTCGTGATGGATCCAGCAACGGGCCGACTCCTCGCCTACGTCTCGAGTGACACCCAACGGTTTCCGCCGAACCGCACCTACCCTGCGGCGTCGCTCATCAAAGTCGTCACCGCGGCGGCAGCGCTGCACCATGACCGCGAGCGCGCGGAGCAGCCCTGCCACTTCCTCGGCAGCCCCTACCAGCTCACTCCGGCCCGCATCAATCCTCCGCGCCGGGGTCAGACCGTGACGCTCGAGCGCGCGCTCGCCACCTCGAACAACCAGTGCTTCGCCCAGCTCGCGGTCCACACCCTCGGGACCGACGCCATGGTCGACGCCATCAAGCGTTTCGGTTTCCTGCGGGTACCAGCACCGGGCCACGCCGCCGGCACGATCGATCCCGGCTCGGACCTCTACGACCTAGGTCGCCTTGGCTGCGGGCTTTGGGGTACCTGGATCACGCCGCTCCATGCCGTGCAGCTCGGAGCGAGCCTCGCCCAGGGCCAGATCGTCGAACCCTGGTGGATTGAGCACGCAACTGACGCCCAAGGGCGCGAGCTTGAGTTGCCCGTCCACCACGCCCCTCGGCAGGTGATGACGCCGGCGCTGGCCGAGGAGCTGCGCTCGATGCTGATCGAGACCACGGTGAGCGGTACCGCCCGCCGCGGCTTCCGCGATCGCGGCGGGAACCCGCTCCTGGGCTCGATCCAAGTCGCGGGCAAGACGGGTAGCCTGAATGGCACGGAGCCTGCCGGGCGCTACGAGTGGTTCACCGGCGTGGCGCCCGCGGACCATCCGAGTGTGGCGATCGCCGTCGTGGTGGTGCTCCAGCAGCGCTACTGGCTGCATGCCTCGCAGCTCGCGGGCGAAGTGCTGCGCTCGTACTTCTGCGAGTCGGGATCCTGTAGCGGCGACGCCGCCTCGAGCTCCGCGGCGGCATCCCCCCCACGCCCCACCCGCCACGGGCGCCACCGACTCCATGCGCAAGGCGGCTGACAAGGCCTCTCGGCTTGCCCCGCTTCGTGGGCGGCCGGGCACGCGGCGGGTTCCCATCGCGCGCGGGTTTCGGGGGTGGCGTGCCCCGACGCCCTGCGAGAGGAGTCGTGAGGCCCGACAATCGGTGCTACCGGTGCTCTAGAGCGTGGGACCGGCGGCGGGGGCCGCGCTCCCGGCGCACGGAGGAAGGCATGGTCGCAGTGATCGCGACGCTCGAGGTCAAGGAAGGCAAGGAAGCTGAGTTCGAAGCGGTGATGAAGGATCTCGCGACCAAGACTCTCGCCAACGAGACCGGCTGTGAACTCTACGCGCTTCATCGCGGCAAGGGAGAGCGGACCTACGTGGTGCTCGAGCGCTACGTAGACCGAGCGGCACTCGCCGCCCACTCCTCGTCCGAGCATTTCCGCGGCGCGATGCCGCGCCTCATGCCTTGCCTCGCCGGGGCGCCGAAGATCGAGACGCTCGAAGAGGTTGCCTAAGTACTCCAGCAGAAGTTCGATGACGTATTTTGGCCCGCTCACGCGGCCTGGCGGTCTCGCGGCCGTGGATCTTGGCGCGTCGCACATCCCAGG
>DATFYN010000426.1:0-6252 GCA_035315025.1 Myxococcota bacterium | reverse complement strand
CCGCCCGCTCTGCGAGAATTGAAGAGCCGTGACCATGACGCTGTGAAGCGGTGCCCCGCCCGCCGTGGCTACAGTATGGCTACAGAAGGCAATCGCCTCACCGCAGAGTGTTGCAAGGCACACAGAGCAACTCATTGATTTCGCGAAGGAAAGGATGGTGACCCGGGCGCGATTCGAACGCGCGACCCCCAGCTTCGGAGTCCCTTTTGGCACTTTTCCTGTTCCGTCCAGCATCATCCGAAACCGTCCAGTGACGCGGGCTTACGCCGCTTTCCCTACTCCCGTTCCGTCCGGCAAAATCCCGCTTTGTACGGTCCGGTAGCTGTCATGTAGCTGTCAAACCGCCGAGCACCTCGTCAAGCCGATTCGCCGCTTCGCGACCGAGGCCGGCGACGACGTGGCTGTAGATCGAGAGCGTCGTCTCGACGTCCGCATGGCCGAGCGCGGACTGTGCAACGCGAGGGTGAACACCTTCGGCAAGCAATGCCGTCGCGAAGCCGTGGCGCAGGTCGTGGAAGCGCAGGCCCGGGAGCCCTGCCTTCGCTGCGATCGGACGCCAGACGCGGCGGATGAAGTTCGACTTCCGGAGCGGGCCGCCGGTCGCAGTCGGGAAGATCCATGCGGTAGGCAGCGGCGTCGCACGCCGCCGCTCGCGGTGCGCATCGAGCGCAGAGCCCGCGAAGACGGGAAGGTCGAGCCCGTCGCCTCGAGCTTGCGCTCTTTGGCTCGCTCACGGAGATCCTGCCGCCCACGCCCGCGATGCTGCGCTGGATCGAGAGCGTTCGCGCATCCGGATCGTAGTCGCCCCACTTGAGTCCGAAGAGTTCGCCCTGGCGGGCACCGGTTCCAACCGCGAGGATGATGAGCGCCTCGTACTCGTGCCCGCGCCCTGCTGCACATACACGGCGCAGGTCGTCCGCGAGACGGTTCGCATCTGAGGTCGTGACGACCTCGGGCGCTCGACGTCCTTCGCGGGATTCCGACGCAGAAGCCCCCAGCGCACGGCATCGCCGAGTGCACGACGCAGGACTTGCAGCACTTGCTGCCGCTGCCGCGGCGAGGAGCCGTCCCGCTCGAGCGCGGCGAGAAGCCCCTGGACGTGGGCACCAGTGAGGCGGGACATGCTGACGCCCCCCATGTGCGGCCGAATGTGGTTGCGGATGAGCCCTTCGTAGAAGGCCAAGGTCATCTCCCGCAGTCGCGGTTTCGCTGCATCCGCGAGCCACCAATCGAGAAAATCACCGAACCGCGTGCGCACCACGTCGCCGAGGGTTCCGTCGAGGAGACTCCCGCGCGCGCGCCTCAGCTTCTCCTCGACCTCTCGTCGAGTGGCCGCGTAGAAGGTCCGCCTCCGCTGCCGACCCTGCGCATCGGTCCCGATCGTGAGTGCGGCAACCCATCGGCCATCCCGCCGTTTGAAGACCGCGCCCTCCCCTGCCCCGCGTCGCTTCATCTCTTCGCCCTCCCCTTCTTCGCGGCAGCCCGCTTCCGGACCCGGGCCCGCGCCTCTTTTTCCTCGCGCCATCGCTTCCGCGCCGCCGCATTGCGGCAAGCCGGCCCACAGAAGCGGGCGAGGTTGTGCCGAGCCTTCAAGCCATGGGTCACTCTCCAGAAGGATGAGGAGAAAAAGAAGGGGCTGCCTCAATGGTCGTCGAACGCTTGTAGTTCGGGTTGTACTGATCTTTGGTCTTAACCTTGGATATTTCGAAGAGCATGTGAACTATGCCCTTAACGAATTCTTCTCGAATCCGGCAAGTGCTGTAAGTGTGTCAGCGCCGTGCTCATGGCGGACTCGTTCTGATGCAAACGCATTGTCCGCTTCGCTCCCAATCCTTGCCCCTGGCCTTGGCTATCTTTGCCAGAGGTGGCGCCTGGATCAGAGCACACCAGGACGTATGGTGACTGTAAGCCTAAGTTTGATTGCGTATGAGTTCTACGTCGTGCCCTGATGTGATCGAAAACCGCGCCCGCGCTCGCAAGGTGCAGGACCGCGCCACCCGGGCCGCGCTCTCCGAGCAATCACGACGTGCAGGTCGTCTATCCAGGTTTCGTGCTCCAACGCCCTAAGACATCGCAACCGGCCCCTCCCGCGTCCCACCCCTCCCACGGCCGACTCGGGCGCGTATACCTCGCTCGGAAGTGGACTGTGAAATTTAGTTCCCCGTTGTTCAGCAGCATCCCCCAGAACCTCGGGCACAAGATGTAGGATATAGCGTGTGGACGTCGATCTCCACCTGACCTACGCCGTCCGCGGTTTCTGCTAAGCCTTTCCCATGCTCCCCCTGCCCCATGTTATCGTCGCGTTCGCCCTTGCTGCCCTCGCCGCGGAACCGACGGTGGCCGCCGTCAAGGTGGTGAAGCCTGCCCCGGCGGTGGCGGCAGAAGAGCCAAGCCCCGGTTTCCGAATCCCCGTCGGTGAGAAACCCCTCGAGTACTCCCTCTCCTTCGATATCGATCCCAGCAAGGAGAGCTTCACGGGCAAAGAGACCGTGCGTGTCCATCTTGACATTGCGCAGAAGACTGTCTGGCTCCACGGCCGCGGCCTCGAGGTCCAAGGCGCGAAAATCGCTGGACAGGCGGCGCGTTACAAGCAGATCGACGACGACGGCATGGCGCGCCTCTCGCTCGATGCGCTCGTCGGCCCCGGCGACGTTGACGTCGAGATCGCGTGGACCGCCAGGTTCAACGATGCGCTCCAGGGCATCTACCGCGTGCAGTCCGAAGGCAGCTGGTACGTGTTCACGCAGTTCGAGGCGGTCTCGGCGCGCGACGGCTTTCCCTGCTTTGACGAGCCCGGCTTCAAAACACCCTTCTCGCTATCGCTGAACATCCCCGAGGGCGATCACGTCGTCGCCAACACGCATGAGGCACGCAGCCAAGAGATCGAGGACGCCCGCGTTCACGTCGAGATGGCGAAGACTGATCCCTTGCCGGTGTACCTGCTAGCGTTCGCGGTCGGTCCGTTCGATATCGTCGACGGAGAGACGCTGCCTCCCTCCGCGCTCCGCAAGGAGCCGCTCCCCATCCGCGCCGTCGCCACCAAGGGCCACGGGGCACAGCTTAGGAAGTCTCTCGACGTCGCCGCCAAGGCCCTCACCAACCTTGAGGAGTGGTTCGACTACGGTTACCCGTTTCACAAAATGGACATCCTCGCAGTGCCCGACTTCGCCGCTGGAGCCATGGAGAACGCCGGCCTCGTCACCTTCCGCGATTCGCTGCTCTTCGCCGACGACAAGAGCTCCATCGGGCTTCAGAAGGCTAACGTCTACGTCATCGCGCATGAGTTCGCGCACCAGTGGTTCGGCGATCTCGTGACGCTCGCGTGGTGGGACGACATCTGGCTGAACGAGGCATTCGCAACCTGGATGGAGGCGCCTATCGCCGCCGCGATCCGCCCCGACTTCCACGTGGCCACTGACATGCGCTCCGGCCTCGACGCGGTCACTGCCGACGACAGCCTCGTCTCGGCACGGCAGATCCGCCAGCCCGTATTGAGCAAAGGCGACATCATCAACGCCTTCGACGGCATCACGTACACGAAGGGCGCCAGCGTCATCGAGATGTTCGCAAGTTACATGGGACGCGCGCAGTTTCAGCTGGGCGTCCGCAACTACATCCAAGAGCACGCCTTCGGCACCGCGACGGCAAAGGACTTGCTCGGGGCCCTCTCGAAGGCCGGCGGCTCCGATATCGCAACGCCGTTCTCGACCTTCCTCGATCAGCCCGGCGTCCCCTACGTCGAGGTTAAGCTGGTCTGCGACGCCGGAAAAAAGGGGTCGTCGCTGGAGCTTGAACAGTCGCGCTTCCTCCCGATCGGTACGACCGGAGACCGCGCCCGGACCTGGCAGGTACCGGTGTGCGTGCGCACTGACGCGGCTACAGTCCCAGTATGCACGTTGTTGTCGTCGAAGACCGGTGCGCTCGCCCTCAGCGGTTGCCCCAAGTGGGTCCACCCGAACGCCGATGGTGTCGGCTACTACCGCTGGGAGCTTCCTCCCGATCAGCTGAGGTCGCTTTCCTCGTCGCTGACGATCCTCTCCCCCGGAGAGCGCATCTCCTTCGCCAACGCTGTGCGCGCCGGCTTCGACGCGGCCACCCTGCGGTTCGCGGATGCCCTCGACGCCGCCCTCCCGCTCGCGCTCGACGAGGAGCCGAGCGTGGCCAAGACGCCACTCGGGTTCCTCGGCTTCGCGCGCGAAGATCTCGTCGAGCCCGCCGCGCGCGCGCAGGTGGAGGCGAAGATCGCCGCGACCTACCGACCCGTCCTCGACAAAGTGAAGCTTGATCCGAGAAATGGCGAAGATCCGCGCGCACGCGAGCGCCGCACCGTCGCCCTTGGCGCGCTCGTCTGGGGCGCAGAAGACAGAGCGACCCTCGATACGCTCGCCAAACGTGGCCGACCGGTACTGGATCTCGATGGCAAGACGGACCGCAAGGTCCATCTCGATAAAATTAATGGTGATCTCGCAAACGCGGCGATCTATGCGGCCGTGCGCCAGGGAGGAGTCTCCGCTTGGGACTACGTGGCCGCACTCGTGTCGAGGGAGACCGACAGCGTCGTGCGCGCCTACCTGCTGGGCGCGCTCTGCGGCACGCACGATCCAGCGCTCAGCGCGAAGGCCCTAGAGCTCACTCTTGATCCGCACCTCAAGGTGAGCGAGGTCCTCACGCCGCTCGCGCATCAGGCCGGCGACTTCCACACGCGCGAGGCCGCATGGACGTGGCTGCAGGCGCACTACGATGGCGTCATGCGACGCCTGCCCGAGCAAAACGGTGGCGATCGCATCACCAGCATCTTTCGGGGTTTCTGCTCCGAGGACAAGGCCCAGGAGGTCGACTCCTTCTTCACGCCAAAGAAAGCGAAGACGCCCGGGATGGAACGTTCACTCGCGACCACGCTCGAGAGCATACGGTTGTGCGCGGCGAAGAAGCGCGCTCATGAAGAAAGCGCCAAGGAAATGTTCTCGAGCCCCTGAGCAACCACGTCTGAGAGGTTAGGGGTGCGCTGACGAGGTCTCGTCGATGACGGAGCCCGGCACCCCGTACACAGCCTCTGCGCGGAGAGCGCGAACCTCCGAAAGGCCGTGTGGCGCGGGCGGCCGCATCAACTCTCGTAGTTTGATCGCATCGAAGTAACTTTCGATATCGAATTCCAACACCCACCCACCCTATATGTCCATCATCTGCTCCCACAGCGCGGCCAAGGCATCCTGCGCAGATCGCTCCGGACGAAACGCGTACGAGCAATCCAGAAAGTCCGTCTCGTAGATGGGTTCCAACAGCATCGCCACGGCACGTTGAAGCACCTTGTCGGCGAAGGTCAATTCCGATCGGGCGCCGTCTGCCATCGGTCTTCGAAATGTACGCGCGTCGCACGGGAGGGGCTTGGTACCGCCCGCTCTTGGCCGCCTCCAGGAGCGCCCGGAGATTGCCGTCCAGGTTCTCCGCGAACTCGGCCGCCGTCTGGTGGTCAACCCCTGTCGCCCCGTCCTTGCGCGTACGCCGATACGCTTCCTGCATCCAGGCCAGGTCCATGTGATGGGCCAGTGTCGTCAACGCGAGCGTTGACGATGCCTGCGCCAGCTCCGCTATCCGTCGACGTTTCGTGGAGATGCTTGATTCGAGACCCGGTGTCCTCGGCATCTTTCTCCTCGACGGTTCCCTGCTTCGACGCCCCCTTCCCTCCACCGGGTCCGCTGGAGCGCGTTCCCCGGCTTCTCCGGTACTACGAGGCGTTCCGACTTCTCGTCACCCGTCCCGCCGCACTTCGCTGCCTTCGCTTGGCAGTACCATCCGCCGCTCATTCCTTCGAAACCGCGTGTTCGCCGAGCGGGGCGTTCACGCGACCGGGGGGCTTGTTCACCGGGTTCCCCTCCCCGGATGCTTCACGAATGGAGATGACGAGAGCTCCCAGGTTCCTGGAGGACCCTCCTGCACGCGTGCCCTGCTCTTCGACCCCGGCGAGACCTCGGCGTCCGGCCACTCTGACGCTCCGATGTTGCCTTCCGCGTGTTCAACCGCGTCGGCTCTCGCCACAGACATCCTTTCGAGGCTCTATCACACGGCCCACGTACTCGCTTCCATGGAAGGCGATGTCAAGAGCATACTTTCCCTCCCGCTCGGACCCTTGGGCGTCGAACGTCCGGGGTAGTAATCGATCTCCAGACACCGTAGAGGATCATCCGCATTCTTTCTGCCACTTTCTCCTCGGGCTATGAAGCCTCGGGGGTCTGCGGACCATTCTTCCATCTG
>DATFYN010000425.1:0-2841 GCA_035315025.1 Myxococcota bacterium | reverse complement strand
TGTGCTGGATCAGATGCTCGAGCACAGGGCAGATCCGGAAAGGCGGATCGAGTTCGAGCATTCAGTCCCGAGCTCAGAGGCCTCCCGCACGCTGCGCCTCCAGCTCCTGCGGCGGCTTGGCTTCTTGTCCGGCCTTGGCCTCGCACGGCGCGTGGGCAAACACACCTTCGAGCTCTCCGAGCACCATCGCGCAGCGCTCGAGCAGATGCAGCTCGCCCGCGACCTCCAGCAGAGCATGACCCGCTACGGCGAGCCCCTCGTCGACCCCGATGCACCGCAGCTCTTCACCGAGCTCGTCCCGGGCGTCGAGGTCCGCGGGAGTGTCGTCGGCGGAGTCGAGGACGAGGCCGGGGGGAGAGCGTTCCTCATCGTCGAGAGCACGGACGGCATCGTCCACTTCGTGCTGCAGACGCCGGAGATCGAGGAGTACCGCGAGCGGGACGAACTCCTGCGCGGGGAGATCATTACCCTCCGCGCCACCCATGCGCCGGCGGGAAGCGAGCGAGCGGTTCTCGTAGAGGTGACCCAGCACGGCCGGTTGCCCGAGCTCGAGGCCGCCTCCGAGCCGTCGACCGTCCTTGACCTCGTCGCCGTGCAAACCGTGCGCGAGCACGGTGGAGCTCTCCCGCCGGAAGGACCCGTCCACGGTTTCGGTCCGCGGCTGCGTGAGGCCATCGCACGGCGGCTTCCTCTTCTGGAGGAGCGTGGGCTTGTGCAGGTCGCAGAGGAAGAGCGAGGTGACGACCGCGTCCGTCGCATGGTGGTTGCCTTGGACGCAGAAGCGAGGATCGAGCGAGCCATGAAGGAGCGAGACCGAGGGCTCACCCCCCTCTCGGAAGTCGAGCGCACCCAGGGAAAGCCCGTTCTGCACGCGAAGCTCGAACCCGGTCGTGCCTATCAGGGCCGTGTCGTCGCGATGGCGTCCGATGCCGACGGAGGAGCCTACGTCGTGCTGAACACCGATCCGACGCTTACCGCCGTGCCTGCAGCCGAGCAAAAGCTGCGGGTAGGCCAGGAGGTCTACGCCCGCGCGGTGACCCGAGAGGTGGCCGGCGAGCGGCGGTCGATTCTCGCCTGGCAGCTCGACGATCTCGAGCAGGAGCGCCAGCGCGACCTGGGTCGAGAGCGCTGAGGTACGTTGTGCGAATACGGCTGGGCTTGGCCTAGAGAAACGCCGCGCCAATCGAGCGCTTGTAGATCCCAGAGGCAAGCACCGATCCCGTCGCGTCCGTCGGAGAGCCCCCCGCTGCTGAGGACCGGGAGGGGCCCAAAATGGGGCCCCCGGCCGCGGGGCGGAGGCTGGCGCGATGCCCACTCCTCCGGCTCACGCCTCGACTCCCGACCCTCACTGAAAGGTCACACCGCCGGGTCCCATTCTGATTGCCGGCCGCCATGCAGCGTGGGACGACGCCGGCGGGAAGGGGAGCCGCGACGGGCGCTGCTCCTGGGATTTTCTGTTCGCTCGGGAGAATGGGCGTATGCGCTCGTTGCGTCGCCCGTTTGCACGTCTAATCGTCACCGCCATCGGTCTCCTGCTCCTTCCCGCGGGCATTTCGCGCGCGAATGCCGTGACCTCTCCGACGTTCGATCCCGTTGTGCGGGTCGAGGAATCGAATCCCAGTTCTGGTGGAACCGGCACGCTGATTGCCGCAAGGCAGGTGGGCGGAGCCTATGGAATGGTCTTCCTGGCGGCCGACCACACGCTCGAACGCGTCGGTCCTCTCTCAATGATCGGGTTCGGAAACCTTGGGGCGGGCCGGCGAAGGTCGCGAGGTCTGCTCCGGCGGAGAAGGTGCGTCCGGCGCCGCGGACGACCACGACCTTCACCCGATCCCGGCCGTTGAATCAGCGCGCTGCGGCAAACGAGCTCACGAAGCGTCGCGGTGGAGAGAGGGTTGAGCCGGTCAGGCCTGGTTCAGGGTGAGCGAGCCCACAAGACCGTCAAGCTCGACGACCAGCGAGGCCGAGATGTACCTCTCCGGCATCCTCGAACTCTTCCTCAACAGTTGCGAACGGACGCGGCGACTGCGCCACCATTGTTATGCTCGACTCGCCGCATGCTGATGCCGGTGAGGGGGCGCCATATGGTCGAAATCGCAGTTCGAAAGGTACCAAGAGCGCTGCGGCTGACTTCCGGGCTGGGAGCCCGGCGTAAGCCTCAAGGGGTTTAGCTTGAATCAAATCTAGGGCACCGAGCGCCAGCTCGATCATGACGACGGGCTCACCTGATGACACACGGCCACGCCGCTGCGGGAGGGAAGCCCTCCCTGAGCTGCAGGAGCGCCAGGAGGTACTCGAGCTGTGCCGCAGAGCGACGGAGGAGCTGCACGTCGGCCGGGGCCACAGCCCACACGTCGTTTCGGAGTCGAGCGGAGAGCCCGTCCAGGACCTCGGCGACGGTTGCGAGATCTTCGAGCGCTGCAGTTGTGTTGATCATTCGTTCCACCTCTTACGTAACACTTATCGTGTGACCGCTATGCCGAGCCACAACTGTATCGAAGCATTCCACGTCCCAGATGCTTCGCGAGGTGATCGTCGGCTGCAATTGCATTGTCTCCTTGCTTGAACACATTCGCTTATCATGCGCACACAGACATCAATTTGCTGTCTGTCCTGGGCCACGTGGGTGGCCCCGAGGTCTGGTTTTAGGCCGAGAGCCAGAATCGGCCCAAGCAGCCCGAAGCCAGCCCGACCGTCTCACCGCGGTTCTCAGGCTCCGGGCCAGAACCAACCCGAGACATTCGCTCCACATCGAATACTCACCGAGAGCTCACAATGCTCCAATGTTCTTACTGCTGGATCATTGTTTTCCTTATCGGGGCATGTCGCCGCGTTCCTCGA
>DATFYN010000424.1:0-3747 GCA_035315025.1 Myxococcota bacterium | reverse complement strand
GGCAACTTCCGCATCGGTCATCGGAGTGCTGACGAACTCCAACCAGTCGGGCCCGCGAGGAACCGGTCCCGGGTCAAGGGCGGGCCCTTTGGCGTCATGCAGGAGGCTTGACCATCTCCAGTCCTGCGCGCGCTCTACGAGCCCGCTCGCAACGAGGGAAAAGGGGTCGTCACTGAATAGCGCTTCCTTAATCCCCAAAGCCGCCTGCATAAGCGTTTACGTGCGTGCCCTCGAGTCTCCTTCGCCTCTCAAACGGTCGATATCATTGACGACGCTTTTCCGTCCCCTAAGCTGACGGATTCTCAAGCAGCCTGCCGGACACACTCCAACTCAGCTTGTAGCACCCAGTCGTCATCATGCCGTGGGGCGAGGCGGAAGATATACCGCCTTTGCAATTCGCCGGCGAGTTCGAGGGTCTGCGGAGGGGCTCGACGGGAAAGCAACTCATAGGCTTCCCGCGCGCGGTTCTGATCACCCAGCGCCCCAAACGCGTGGAGGTTCAAGAGGTTAACCTCCACTTGGAGGGAGGGCCGTGCAATCGAGGCGATCACCTCACGTGCCATCTGATATTGCTTCTTGCGGAGTTGGGCGACGGCGAGTGCTGAACAGAAGAAGTCCCGTTGCGACGGGTTCGCATCGAGTTCAATCCCCTTTTGAAAGGTCTGAATGGCTGTGTCAGCATCGCCCCGTCGGAGCTGGATCATGCCGCGCATATGGAAGCCGATCCAGTCTTGAGCGGTGACCGGGAAGGAAACCGGCAAACTTTCGAGTGCCTCGTGAGTCCGCCCGAGCAGCGCCAGGACCCAAGCCCGGCCGTTGCGGGCAACGACTTCGGCGGGGAAGTCGCGAATCGCCTCGTCGTAGGCGTCCAACGCCTCGCCCAGCCGGTTCATCGCGCGGAGTGTCTCCGCCCGCCCACTGCGCGTGACGACGCTATTGGGCAAGTCGCGAATCGCCTCGTCGTAGGCGTCCAACGCCTCGTCCAGCCGGTTCATCGCGCGGAGCGTCTCCGCTCGGCCATTGCGGGCGACGACGTTATCGGGGAAGGCGCGAATCGCCTCGTTGTAGGCGTCCAACGCCTCGTCCAGCCGGTTCATCGCGCGGAGCGTCTCCGCCCGGCCATTGCGGGCGACGACGTCCCCAGGGAAGGCGCGACTCGCCTCGTTGTAGGCGGCTAACGCCTCGTCCAGCCGGTTCATCGCGCGGAGCGTCTCCGCCCGGCCACTGCGGGCAAAGATGTCGGCGGGGAAGTCGCGAATCGCCTGGTCGTAGGCGTCCAACGCCTCGTCCAGCCGGTTCATCGCGCGGAATGTCTCCGCTCGGCCATTGCGTGCGACGACGTCCTCGGGGAAGTCGCGAATCGCCTCGTCGTAGGCGGCCAACGCCTCGTCCAGCCGATTCATCGCGCGGAGCGTCTCCGCCCGCCCGTTGCGCGTGACGACGCCACCGGCGAAGCCCTCTGCTTGATCGTATGCCACGAGCGCCTCCCGCGGGCGGCCGTTTCTCAGCAGGGCGTCGGCGTGTTGAGACCACGACCAGCCGTCGTCGGGCTTCTCCTCTATGCTACGCTGCGTCAATTCAAGTTGGAGGCTGTGAAGGCCGAGGTCCTTGGCCTGCTGGGCGAGGTCGCAAAGCGACTTGCAAATAAAAACGGTTTCGCCGCGGGTCTTCTGGTAGGCGATCAGCTCTTCGATCCGCTTCCGCGTGAGGGCCAGGTTGCTCTTGCGCATCAAAGCGACGATCGCTGTTTTCTGGCTCTCGATTTTGGAGCGGACATCTTCCCGGTCGATTCCTCGATGGTGGGCCGATCTCCGCTTCTCGGCCGCTTTGCGAGTGTCCCATTCGTGGTCCGCCAACCTCTCCTCGCCCTCCTCCTCGGAACGCGGTAAGGAATCCTCGTCCAGGTCACTGAAACGCGTGAACCAGTCGGTCAATATTCGACGACGGTTCGATAGCCTAGTGAGGTGCGGATTGATCATGACGCGGAGGTACACATCGGCAATCGGCGTACCATTCAATAGGGCCAGCACAAGGTCTCGAAACACCCCTTCCGGCACCATGGCGCCCGCGAACTCGCGCGCGGGGTCGGCGGCGTCAAATGCTCCTCCTGCGATTTGCTCCCAGGTTGAATAAACCTGACGGATGATACCTTGAACGTCCCTCAATCGCAGAAGGAATGGCCGGAGACGAGGAAAGCTATCGTGGTCGGTCAGGTTCAAGGCGCCCACGAGGTCGGCGCTAAGGGGCAATGGGCGCGCGAAAAGAACGCATTCCACGTGCTCCAAGATTTCGCGCAAGCCATAGAGGTCTTCCAAATCGTCCGCCGCGTCGTTCCGAACCTCGTTCGAGAGCTCCGGATCGAGGAGAATTAGGGTCAGGTGGAGGGCGTCCGCCTGCTTCTGCACGATCTGGAACCGTTCGATCACGTCGGCATGACTGGCGTCTTCCAGGAACTGGAGGTCGCCCGCACCGCCGAAGAGAAAAGGGAAATCTCCACGGCTGCGTGGGATGAGTACATCGGTTTCGCCCGCATGGATCGAAGCGAACCGTTCCTCCCCCAGCAGCAGGAGAGCGACGCCCGCTTGGCCGGAGATGATTGCTTCCATCACATCACCTGCAAGGGAACCTGGTACCTTTTGAGGCGCTCCCCGAGCGCTTTCAGGATCGACTTCCGAGGATGGTTCTTCTTGCGCCTTACGATGACCCGCTCGAACGTGCGAACTGTCATGGGCCCCCAGATGTGAACCTCGACGAAATCATCGTCGTCAGAAGTCTTTCCCGGCTTGAGCAACAGCATCGGAAAGTCAGCGGCCGTGGTGGTCGTGTGGATCGCCGCCGCGAGCTTGGTCGTGCACAGTCGGGCCCGATCGTCCCATGGTGCCCGGAATCCCTTCGGCAGGTCGTGCGCCTCGGCGAACGCGATCTTGTGACGCTCCATGAATTTGACGCTATTCTCCTCGAACACCGAGGCTCGGTGGGCGATCATGTCGTCGCGCGCCGTGAGCGAACATTCACCGTAGTTGTCGAGCCCGACGCTGTCGAGCGAGAGGGCCGCGAAGCAAATCTGGTCTTTGTTCTTGTCTCCGAAGAGGGCGAGGTCGGTCACACCGCGCAGCTTGTCCCACTTCTCACCTGTCGGTACTCTAACACCCGCACGAATCGTCTTATAGTATGTTGCATAAAGTTGGCAGTCGCTGGTCGCAAGCTGCTCGACGACCAGCACCGAACGGGCGAGCACGGCCCGGGAGCATGCAGCTTCGGCTTCGAACTGCCGGACTTGGGTGCCGCATCCCCGGACATCGGCTTCCTGGATCGCTGTCTGATGCCGACGATCGAGAGACTGCTTTTCCGTATCATCGCTGGCGTCGAGTACGTTTGGAAAGCGACTGGGTCGCGCACAATGAGGACACTGGACTTCGGTGCGCGGGATGTCGTAATTGCAGAATGGGCATTTATCAGACACGGTCATGCTTCTCGGTTACCGGTGCTTGATCTCTCAGTCGAATACGACACCCCTCCTACCGTAATCGTATCTTGATTGTCTACAATAGGCCATCGGGACACGCCTTTTAGAGTTCGAATCGGGTGGGACTGTCCACAAGGTGATACCGATCGGGAATTCAGAGCCACTTGCCTCGGGCGAGTGAGTTGCAGGGAGATAGGCGCGCATGCCGGCGCTGCTCGGCACGCGGTGAAGTGCGCGGAGTGAGTTCGGGCGCGGGATGTGGCGTGACCGAGCGTGGCGCA
>DATFYN010000423.1:0-4792 GCA_035315025.1 Myxococcota bacterium | reverse complement strand
TTCGTCGCCGAGCGCGCGGGCGCCGACGCCCTCCCTCTCGTCCTGCTCGTCGGCTTCCTCATGGGTCTCATCCTGGCTTTCCAGTCCGCGGTGCAGCTCAAGCGCTTCGCCGCGGAGATTTTCGTCGCGGACGCCGTGGGCATCGGTCTTGCTCGGGAGCTGGGCGCCCTCATGACGGCGATCATCCTGGCGGGCCGAACCGGCTCCGCGTTTGCGGCGGAACTCGGTACCATGAAAGTCAACGAAGAGGTCGATGCCCTGACGACGATGGGCCTTGCGCCCGTCTCTTTCCTCGTCGTGACGCGTGTCGTCGCCGCGGTCGCTGTGACACCTCTGCTCTCGCTCTTCTTCGATCTCGCCGGCGTCGTGGGCGCGCTGGTCGTCATGACCTCGATCGGTTATCCGCCCGTCGCGTTTTGGAACCGGCTGATCTACGCGGTCACCCTGCGCGACATCTTGGGAGGACTCGTTAAGGCATTCACCTATGGGATCCTCGTGGCGGCCGTGGGTTGCTTGCGCGGCCTCCAGACCGGAAAGGGTGCGAGCGCCGTGGGAGCCTCGGCGACCAGCGCGGTGGTGAGCGGCATCGTGCTGATCGCAGTCGCGAGTGGAGTCTTCTCGGTGGTGTTTTACGTGCTCGGCCTTTGAGTCGTGTAGGCTCTGGAGCGATGGCAGCGCAAGAGGCGATCATTCGTGTCGAGGAGCTCACCGTGCGCTACGGAGACTGCTTGATCCTCGACCGCATCAGCTTCGAGGTGTTCCGTGGAGAAATTTTCGCCATCCTCGGCGGCTCGGGCTCCGGCAAGAGTACCCTTCTCAAGCACATGATCGGACTCTACCGGCCGGCGGGGGGTCGTATCTTCGTGTCGGGCGACGACATCACGACCGCGGAAGGCGAACTGCGCAGGCGAATCCTGCGCCGATTCGGCGTGACCTACCAGAGCGGGGCTCTTTTCGGCTCGATGACGCTGCTCGAGAACGTGTGCCTTGCCCTCGAAGAGTTCACCGATCTTCCGGCCGAAGCCCGGAGGCTGGTCGCGCGCATGAAGCTCAACCTGGTCGGGCTCGAGGGCTTTGAACATGCCCTGCCCGCGGACATTTCCGGGGGGATGAACAAGCGCGCCGCGATCGCTCGGGCCATGGCGCTTGACCCCGAGATCTTGTTCCTGGACGAGCCCTCGGCTGGACTGGACCCCATCACGTCGGCCAGTCTGGATGCGCTCATCAAGAGCCTCGCGGCCTCGCTGGGCATCACCTTTGTGGTGGTGACGCACGAGCTGCCGAGCATCTTCGCGATCGCCGGTCGCGTCCTCATGCTCGACGGCCATACCAAGCGCATCGCCGCCACCGGCCGACCCGAGGATCTGCGCGACCACAGCGTGGACCCCTTCGTGCATGCCTTCTTTCACCGGGAGGCCTGGTCCGAGAGCGCACCGGAGGCGACAGCATGAGCGACGAGCGCCGCTACTACCGGCTCGGTCTCTTCGTGATCTTCGGCGTCATACTCGCCGTGGCTACGCTCGTCGTCTTCGGCTCCGACATCTTCTCTCGCGCCGGCCCCATGCTCGAGACTTACATTGACGAGTCCGTGCAAGGCCTCGACGTGGGCGCGCCGCTCAAGTACCGGGGCGTGAAGATCGGACGGGTCGAGCAGATCGGCTTCGCCGAAGGTCTTTACACGATGCGCGGGGACAGCGAGGAGGTACGGCGGCTTGGCCGCCTCGTCGTGATGCGGATGCGCGTCGACCGGGCGTTGGCAGAGCGCAACGGCTCTGCGGACTATGAGAAGGAAATCATGCGTTTGGTCGACCAGGGCCTGCGCATCCGGGTGGCAATCCAGGGCCTTACCGGGACCTCCTACCTCGAGGCGGACTACCTCGACCCGCAGCGCAATCCTCCAATGAAGATTGCCTGGAAGCCGGCATACATCTACGTGCCATCCGCGCAGAGCGCGATCTCACGCCTGGGCCGCAGTGCAGAGGAGGTTTTTGACCGCATTTCTGCCCTGGATATTGAGAGCGTGGTCTCGCATCTCGACGGCGCGCTGGTGACGGTCAGCAAGGCCGTGGAAGACGCGAAGCTCGGGGCCGTGAGCCAGGAGACAGTGGGGCTCTTGTCCGAGGCGCGATCGACGAATCGCGAGCTGGGCAAGCTCGTGCAGAGCGTCGACGTCACATCCACGGAGAAGAGGCTCGGGACGCTGCTCGATCAGTTCGACGCGACGCTGCGTCGTGTCGACCTGCTCCTCGCCGGCGGACAGGGGGACTTGGCTGAGATCCTCGACAACCTGCGCGCGGCGTCCGAGAACCTTCGGGAGGTCACCAGCGGCGCGCGCTCCTATCCCTCGCTCGTGCTCTTCGGCGATGCCCCGCCGAAAAGGGTTCCCGAAAAGCGATGATCCTTTCCCTGAGGAAGCCGGTGATCGTCCTTGTGCTCGGTCTTACCCTGGGCGCTGCGGGCTGCGGCGTGCTGAGGCGGGAATACCCCGAGCGCCAGCAGTTCGTGCTCGAGGTGACCCCTCCCCAGTCCTCGGACCCGCCCGCAGGGGGGGCCGTGCTCGGCGTGTCGCGTTTCCGTGCCTCTCCGCTCCTGGCGGGAACCAGCTTCGTCTACCGGATGGGCGACCAGACCTTCGAGAGTGACTTCTACAACGTCTTCTGGACTCCGCCGGCGGCGATGGTCGCCAACGAAACGGGAAAGTGGCTCCGGTCGTCCGGCATCTTCAGCGACGTCGTCGATCCCGGAAATTTGACCCCGCGGACCTATGCGCTCGATGGGGCGATCGCCGAGCTGTATGGCGACTACCGCAATCCTGGGGCGCCGGCGGCAGTGATGGGGCTGCGCTTTGCGCTGGTGGACGTTCAAGGGAAAGAGCCGAAGGTGCTCTTCCACAAGGACTACAGTGTTTCGCACCCGATCCCCACGGGCACGCCGTCCGCACTCGCCGCGGGATGGAACGAGGAGCTGAGCGAAATTCTCGCTGCGCTCCAAACGGACATCCGCGCGCTGGTACGGCCGTAGCGGGCGTAGGCTTCGGACGGGGCCGCACTGCCCCGCCGCCGGCGTCGTGCATGCGGTCCGCATCCCGCGTTAGCATTCGGCGGCAGCGCGGCCAGAGGAGGTGTACGATGCCCGCAACCCTTGGCACTCGACCCTACACGAGAGGGCTTCACAATCTAGGGAATGGCTGCTTTGCGTGGCTTCTGCCCAACGGGAGCTGGGGCTGGAGCAACGCCGGTCTTGTGACCGACAGCGGGCAGGCGCTCCTCGTCGACACGCTCTTCGATCTCAAGCTCACGGCGGAGATGCTGGCCGCCATGCGGGATGCGGTGCCCCGGACGCACATCGGCACCGTGGTGAACACCCACGCGAACGGCGATCACTGCTACGGCAACGCCCTCGTGTCGGATGCGGAGATCATCGCGTCGAAGGCATCGGCGGAGCAGATGGCGCACGACATCCAGCCCGCCCAGTTCGCGTCGCTCCTGCGCTCCGCACCTGGCCTGGGAGCGCTGGGCCGCTACTTCCTGCAGTGCTTCGGAGCCTTCGACTTTGCAGGGATTGAGCCTGCACTCCCCTCGCGGACGTTTTCGGGGGCGCTCACCTTGCACGTCGGGTCGAAGCGCGTCGAGCTCCTCGAGGTGGGCCCGGCGCACACCGCCGGCGACGTGATCGTGCACGTGCCCGAGGATAGGACGGTCTTCACGGGCGACATTCTGTTTATTGATGGAACGCCCATCGTCTGGGCCGGTCCGGTTGAGCGCTGGATCGACGCCTGCACCCGGATTCTGGCGATGGACGTCGAGACCGTGGTGCCGGGACATGGTCCGATCACCGACAAGCGCGGCGTCTCAGCGGTGAAGAGCTACCTCGAACACGTGCGCGCCGAAGCTCGCAAGCGCTTTGACGCAGGCATGAGCGCTTGCGACGCCGCGTGGGACATTTCACTCGGCGACTTTGCGGGCTGGCTCGACGCCGAGCGAATTGCAGTCAACGTGCACACGCTTTACCGGCACTGGAGCCCCGCCGCACAGACCCCCGACGTGATGACACTGTTCCGTGAGATGGCTGCGCTCGCGGCTGAGCGAACCCGAGGTTCAGCCAGCCGGATCTAGGTTCGGGGGGCAGTTCCCCCGCTTTGTGCGGCGCCTCCCGCTCCCTGCTTAGCCCGTTGGCCCGACGAGCCGGGGAAGAATGGCGCTGATGGAACCCCGAAGCACGGCGTCGGCCAAATCGTCCATTTGTGTCGGCTCGGCATTCATGATGACGACGCGTGCTCCGGCCCGCTTTGCCGCCGGCACCACCCCGGCGGCCGGATAGACGGCGAGGGTCGATCCAATGGCCAGGAGGAGATCGGCGCGGAGCGCGGCCTGCTCCGCACGCCGCAGATCCTCGGGCACGAGATTCTGGCCGAATGAAATCGTCGCGGACTTGAGAACGCCTCCGCAGCTGCGGCACGGCGGGTCCTCTTCGCCCGCCCGCACCCGCGCGAGGGCCCGCTCCATCGGCGCCCGTTCTCCGCAATCCATGCAGACCACTTCGTGCATCGTTCCATGGATCTCGACGATGCGCTCCGGCGAGCTTCCGGCGCGCTGATGCAGGCCGTCGACGTTCTGCGTGATCAAGGTATCGAGCTTGCCCTGGCGTTCGAGTGCCACGAGTGCGTGATGGCCGGGATTCGGCTCGAGGGAGCGCCCGAGCGTGTCAAGCCGGGTGCGCCAGGCGCGCTTGCGCACTTCCGGGTCGGCCAGATAGTGCTCGAGCGTGGCCATCTTCTCTGCAGCGGGATTCT
>DATFYN010000422.1:0-5517 GCA_035315025.1 Myxococcota bacterium | reverse complement strand
CGCTAAACCCGGATAGAGCAGAGGTGGGAGGAAGAGCGTGGTCGAGGTCGTTCGGCACGACATTGTGATCGTGGGGGGAGGTGGAGCGGGGATCCGCGCCGCCATCGCGGCCGTTGAAGCGGATCCCAAGGTCGCCGTGGCTCTCGTCTCCAAGGTCTATCCGATGCGCAGCCACACGGTCTCCGCAGAGGGCGGAGCGGCCGCGGTGGTCCCGGGCTCGGACGACAGCCTCGACAAGCACGCCTACGACACGGTCAAGGGCTCCGACTTTCTCGCGGACCAAAACGTGGTCGACTACTTCGTCGAGCAGGCCCCCCTTGAGCTCACGCGACTCGAGCACTGGGGATGCCCATGGAGCCGCAACGAGGACGGCAGCGTCGCCACGAGGCCTTTCGGTGGGATGCAGATCCCTCGCACCTGGTACGCCGCCGACAAGGTTGGCTTCCACATGCTCCATACGCTCTTCCAGCATTGCATGCGATTCGACCGCATCGTTCGCTACGACGAGCACTTCGTCACGAAGCTCCTCGTCGACAGCGGCGCTGTGAAGGGGGTCGCAGCCCTCGACGTGCGAGAGGGCAAGACGCGCGTCGTTCTCGGGCGCGCCGTGATCCTCGCGACGGGCGGTGCCGGCAAGTGCTTTCCGTTCACGACCAACGGCACCATCAAGACCGGGGACGGCATGGCACTCGCATACCGCGCCGGTGTGGGCCTCAAGGACATGGAGTTTGTTCAATACCACCCGACGGGGCTGCCGGGCACCGGCATCCTGATTACGGAGGCCTCCCGCGGCGAGGGCGGCTACGTGATCAACTCCGAAGGCGAGCGCTTTCTCGTGACCCGCGACTACGGCGTCGGCCAGAAAGCCGAGCTTGGACCCCGGGATATGATCTCGCGGGCCATCATGCAGGAGATCAGCGCCGGCCGTGGGATCAAAGGCCCCTACGGCGAGTACGTGCAGCTCGATCTGCGCCACCTCGGTGAGGCCAAGATCATGAAGCGGCTCCCGTTCGTGCGAGAGCTGGCCTTGACCTACGCGGGTGTCGACCCGGTGCACCAGCCGATCCCCATTCGCCCTGTCGTCCACTACATGATGGGCGGCGTGGACACGGATGTAAGGGGCGCGACAGAGCTGCCCGGCCTCTACGCTGCGGGGGAGTGCGCAAGCGTGTCGCTGAATGGGGCCAATCGTCTCGGTTCAAACTCGCTGACCGAGTGCTTGGTCTTCGGCGCCCGCGCGGCGGTCGAGGCATTGAAGTACGCCCGCGGGACGAGCGATGGCAACGAGGCGGCGCTCCGTCGCCAGGGCGAGGAGGAAATGGGGCGCATTGATGCGCTGCGCGGCCGGAAGAAGGGCGGCGAGAAAATCGCCCAGATTCGCAGGGAGATGAACCTTGCCATGGAACGCGGCTGCGGCGTGTACCGGGAGCAGGCGTCGATGCACCAAACCGCCGCCGAGCTCGCACAACTCAAAGGCCGCTATGCCGACCTCGCCCTAGAGGACACGAGCAAGGTCTTCAACACCGAGATTCTCACAGCCCTTGAGCTCGGCAGCATGCTCGACGTCGCAGAGGCCATCGCGGTAACCGCTGCGGCTCGCCAAGAGTCACGCGGCGCGCATGCTTGCAGCGACTATCCGAAGCGCAACGACCAGAAGTTTCTGCACCACTCGCTCGTGTTCTTCACGCCCGCTGGTCCGCGCCTCGACAAGAAGCCGGTCACAATCACGCGGTTCCAGCCCGAGGAGCGGAAATACTGATGAGCGAGCTGCAGAAGAAGACCTTCGTGATCACACGCTTCGATCCCGACAAAGACGAGGTGCCGAAGACGCAGACCTACGAGATTCCCGTCCGGCCGGACTGGAAGGTCCTCGACGCCTTGAATTTCATCAAGGACGAGGTGGATGGCACGCTCTCACACCGCTGGTCCTGCCGGATGGCGGTGTGCGGGAGCTGCGGCATGACGGTAAACGGTGAGCCGAAGCTCACGTGCAAGACAGCACTCTCCGACTACGGCGACACCCTCGAGGTGGGGCCGCTTTCGAACTTTCCGGTGATCCGCGATCTCGTCGTCGAGCTCGAGGGATTCATGGAGAAGTTCAAGGCCGTGAAGCCATGGATCCTCCGGGCCAAGGAGAAGGCGCCAGAGGAGGGGGTCTACCGCCAGTCACCGGAGGAGCTCGAGGCGTTCAAGCAGTTCAGCATGTGCATCAATTGCATGCTCTGCTACGCGGCGTGTCCTGTCGTCGGCAATGAGCCGGACTACCTCGGGCCTGCCGCGATCGCGCTCGGCCACCGTTACAACCTCGATTCGCGCGATGAAGGCGACGTGGAGCGCAATCAGGTGTTCCGGGAGGAGGGCGGTGTGTACTCATGCTCCTACGCGAATGAGTGCAGCGAGGTATGCCCGAAAAACGTCGATCCAGCGGCGGCCATCAACCAGGCAAAGTTCCTCGCCCTGGTGGACTGGGCGAAAAGCTTCGTCTCGTCGCCGCCGAGGAGGAAGTAGCCATGGGGCGACTCGCAGACCCCCTCGCGATGAGCCCGTCTCGACCGGGCCGCACGCGGACTGCGCCTCCCGTCATGCCGGCAGAGTTTCCGGCCCAGGGGCGCTACCGATCCTACATGCTCTTCGGCGCATGCTGTGTCTTTTTCCTCTTGTCGAGCTTACTGTTTCTCCGCGTCGTGAACGCCCTCGCGACTGGACCCGAAGCCTGGGACGAGCTGCTGCGCGAATTCCGCCATCCCTTGTATCTCGCGTACAACGTCGCGGCGCTCGCAGGATTCGTCTTCACGGCGCGCCGATTCTTGTTTCAGCTGTTCGCCAAGACTCAGCCTCCGCGCATCGGACCGTTTCCGCGCCCGCCCCTGGCTGTCTTCTCACCGGTCCTTGGCGCGGCATGGCTCGCCGCCACGGCACTCATATTTTGCATTCTCTGGGGGGCCTTTCCATGAAGCATCTGATTGCGCGCTTAGAGCCGGTCATCTGGGCGCTCTTCGGCGGCGGGTTTTTCGTCGGTTGCCTTTTGATGCCCGCATTCATCTTCACGATCTGCATCGCAGCCCCGTTGGGCTGGCTCCCCGCCGATGCGCTCTCGTACGAGCGCGCCCATGCGCTCGCCACAAACCCGGTCGGCAAGCTCGTCTTACTCGCGCTGATCGTGCTTCCCTTCTGGAACGGCGCGAACCATCTACGCCACTTCGTGATCGATCTGCGAGGGATCCGGAGCGACGGCATCGTGGCGCCGGCGTGCTACGGCGCAGCGCTCGTCGTGACGGGTATCGCGGTTGTGGCCGTAGGGAAGCTGTAGTCCCGTGACGATTCCCCTCTCGTGTCTCTTTGGATTCATCCTGTGGACGGTGGTGCTCCTACTCGCGATCGCTGCGGCGCGTGTCCGTCAGATCCTGGCAGGGAAGGCGAGAGCGAGCGACTTCACGGCCGGTATTCCCCATGGCGGGGATCGCTACTGGCGCCTCAATCGCGCCCACCTGAACTGCCTCGAAAATCTCCCGCTGTTTTCGGCCGTGGTGCTGACCGGGGCGGTGATCGGTGCGGACGCCCCGTGGCTTGATCGCTTTGCGGAGTTGTATCTCGCGGCTCGCATCGGCCAATCGGTCACGCACATCAGCTCCGGCAGCGATCGCGCCATTCAGATTCGATTCGTCTTCTTCGGCATCCAGCTGCTCTGTCTGCTCGGGATGATCCTCATCACGGGATGGGTTCGGGCGACCTAGCCGCGACTTCGACCAGCGCTCCTCCGCCGGGCATCCCGCCGTCCGGCTTTGCCGCGGACCCAGAGTCGATCCCCCGATTGCGCTCTCCTCGATCCCTTCTGTCGGCCGCTGAGGAGAGGAGGAGTTGACTGAATGAATCATTCAGTCATATAATGCAGGCCATGCCCCGACCGCGCGCCTCGCAGCTTGCCCGCCCGCGTCGTGGCCGAGCGCCCGCGGACGCCCGCAGCGCCGAGCGCCTTGAGCAGATTCTCATCGCGGCCATCCGCGTCTTCAGCGCGAAAAGCTACCGGCGGGCACAGATGGCCGACGTCGCTCGCGAGATGGGGATGTCACCGGGCACGCTGTACAACTATGTCGAGAGCAAGGAGGCGCTCTTTCACCTGCTCGTCGAGCACGGCTTCAACCCAGCGCCCGCGCTGGGCGCGAGCGACCTCCCGGTTCGCACGCCTTCCCCCGACGCGACACTCCGGCTGCTAAAGGGTCGACTCCTCGAAGGGTTCTCCCTGCCGGAACTGGATGGAGCGCTGGCGCACAAGCGCCCGGCCGATGCGCGCATAGAGTTCGAGGGCATTGTGCGCGAGCTCTATCGCGCGGTTTCCAAGCACCGCGAAGGCATCGTGATCATCGAGCGTTCTGCCCATGACTGGCCCGAACTCGCGGCGCTCTTCTATGCGAGCATGCGACGCGACCTGATGGCGCGGATGAAGCGCTATCTCGTGCAACGCATGGACGCCGGGCAGCTGCGTCGAGTACCGAATTCTGCCGCCGCCGCGCGGTTGATCATCGAGACGGTGGCGTGGTTCGCGATGCACAGAGCGCACGACCCCGACTCGCGAGAGCTCAGCGACGCTGCGGCAGAGGCGACGGTGATCGACGTCTTGTCGCATGGCTTCACGAAGGAGTAAGGCCATGGGGGAGGAGTCGCCCAGCCGCCGATGGGACGTGGATTGGCTGCGCGTCTTTGCGACGTACCTGCTCTTCGTCTTTCACGCCGGAAAAGTCTTCGACGTCCCGCCTTTCTTTCCGCTCAAGAACGGTCAGCTTTCGGTGGCCATGGGCTTTTTGACGGGGTTCATCCACCAATGGCACATGCCGCTCTTCTTCTTGCTCGCGGGGTGGTCTGCCTTCGGATCGCTTGCGCAGCGCGGGAGCGCCGGTTTCATGCGGGAGCGAGTGGGGAGACTGCTGGTCCCTCTGGCTTTCGGGATGCTCGTGATTTGCCCGCCGATCCGCTGGGTGGAGCTGCGCGAGGGACTGTTCGTGACGGCATCGGGTCGAGCCCTCCCGGCGGAGCCAGGCGTCGGGCTCCTTGAGTTTTTGCCTCGTTACTACACGCCCGAGGGAGTCACTTGGTCGCATCTTTGGTTTCTCGCCTATCTGTTCACCTTCACGCTGCTCTACCTACCGATCTTGGTCAGACTCTCGCGGGCTGCGGTCCGACGTGTACCTGAGCGGGGGGCGGCCCTCTATCTCGCGCTACTCCCGCTTGTCCTCGTGCAGGTGACGCTCCGCGGCCGCTGGCCCGGCTATCAGAACCTCGTCGATGACTGGGCGAACTTCGCCTACTACAGCCTCTTCTTCTTGTTCGGGTTTGCGCTTGCGCGGGCTCCACAGATCGAACGCCTCGCGCACCGCGAGTGGCGGCGGGCGGGTCTCATGGCGGCCGCTGCACTCCTTGGAATGGTCGCTACGGACCTGCTGCGGGGACGGGGCTTCGAGCTTTCGGTCTTCGCCAACCGCGCTCTCTCGGCGGTGGCGGGCGGGTGCGGCGTGCTCTTTT
>DATFYN010000421.1:0-2686 GCA_035315025.1 Myxococcota bacterium | reverse complement strand
ACAGGCGCTTGCCTCGCCCGGGCATCCGCAGACCGTGCACTCGTAGGCGAGTCCCTTCATGAGGCAGAACCCGGGACCACCGGCACCGAGCCCCGCGGAGGCCGGACGCAGATAATGGTTCCATCGCACCGCTTGCACTGTGCGTGTCGATGCCGGGGCGGCATGCACGGCTCTTCGACCTCGGAGAGAGGTTCCTTGCATCTCTTGCATCGGAGAACCTCGGTCACGCGGATACCGTCAGCGCGAAGGTAGTCGAGCGTCACTCCCCGAAGCTCCTCTTGAGGATGCGCAGCTGCTCGCGCGAGTGCCGGAGCTGGATTCCTAGCTGGTCGAGCACACTCCGCTGCTGCTCGACGACTTCCTCGAGTCGAAGGACGTTCTTACCCATCGACTCGACGAAGACTTCGCGGAGGTCGTCGCCGCGTCGCAAGCGCTCGAGGGTCTTCTGCTGCTGCTCCTCTTGGTCGAGGAGTGTATCGAGAGCCGCCTTCTGCGTCGTGAAGGCGTGCTCGAAGTTCTTGACCATGGCCTCGAGGTTTCGGAGGGCAGCCTCGGCGTCGTTCATGGAGAGAGCCGGAGAGGGGGCTGCGACTTCAACCAGTCGCGGACGGCGATGGTGACGGCTTCGCCGACGTCGACGCCAGAGTAGCCGCAGTGGGCGCGGAGCGCGCGGCACGTCTCCTCGTCCATCGTGAGCTGCAGGCGGAGCTTCTTCGTCTTGCCCGCAGGGGCCGGAGAGCGTTCCGCGGAGCCCTCCGAAGGGGTGCGCTTGGCCATGGCCAATCGTTACCTAGTGGTGCCCCTGCGTCAATGATGAGAGTGCAATGCTCGGAGCGCTTTTTCAGTTGGGACCGTGACGAGCTCTGGTGTGCGTAACCGCATAGGAGTGAAACACTCTCAGTAGTCTTTCACTCATATGAGCTTATCACTTCTACGATTGATTCAGTGACTACACTGATTGACTTATGTGATTGAGTTACGCTGACTTGGCCGCAGAATGGTCTTGTGCCTAAGGGCCCTTCTGCTAGCGTCAAGGGGCAAAGATGGCTGGCTGCGATCTGCCGAAGAAGCGATTGAGCCCGGCTTCACTCTCTCGAAAGGGATAGCAAGATGGCTACCGGTCTCGTCGCCTATCATCCGCTCCACCGCTCAGCAGCGCTCGGGCACGCCCACGTGGGCGGTCACCACAACTCGATCACCGAGTTCCTTACCCACAACCCGATCCTCTCGCGCGTCCGCGCACCCTTCTCGGGTCCCGTGGATGTACGGGCTCGCGCAGTCGAGAGCGGTCACATGCTCCGGCAGAGCGCCGAGACGGTCGTCACCGCGGGCCTCCTCGGTCTCCTCCATGTGGAGATGCCGAGGGGTGGTCTCGACCAGATGAAGGGAAGGCTCCCCGTCGACGGCGCTGTCGCCGTCGCAGGGTTCGGTCTCTCGTGGCTTGCCGCAGGCCACGACTCGAACGTCTCCTCGGATCTCCGCAACGTCGGCGCGACGGCCCTCGGCATCCTCACCTTCCGCAAGGCCTTCGCCTTCGCTGCCGAGAAGAAGCTCCACTCGGGAGGCGCGGTCGGCGGCAGCTTCGGCCCCGCGGCGACCGGCGCCCCTCGCCCCCTCGGCGCGCACGGCGACATTCACGCGGACCCGATCGTTCGGGCGGCGCGCGCGCTGTGACCTCGCTTGCGAGGTCACCCGCAAGGCCGTGAGGCCGCGCGGATCTTTACTTCTGACAGACTGACTCGCTTCGCTTCACTGGCAAGACTTCTACCGCTTTCTGGCGACTCGCTTCGCTCGTCACCTCGCTTCGCTTCATCGGCAAAACTTACTTCGCCTTCTGATTGTCTCACTACGTTCGACAATTCGCCCCGCCGCGCTGGCCGCTCGCAGCCTGCGCGCCCTCAGGGCCGCCCCGAGAGCTCACTTTCCTCCCCCGGACGGGTTCCTTGCCTCCTCGAGCTCCCACGGTGATCGGCCCAGATGGCGCGCAGGCTGCGGGCCGCGAGCGAGCGGCACCGTAATCAAGGAGATACACGAATGCGTCCTAACTCGAGGAACCTCAGCCAGCGCGACCCCGGCCTGGCTGCTTTCATGGGTGCCATCGGCGCCCCGGGAAGCGACTTCGGGGCACCCGTCCAGTTCTCGTGGGAACCGAACTTCCAGCCGGAGTTCTGGGAATCGCAGAGCTGGCAGCCGCAGTACGAGTTCGGTGTGGAGGCCCCTGCGCCTCCGATGGCGCATCCCATGATGCACCACCGACCGGCGCCCCCGCATCCGGCGCAGCACCCGGACTTCCACCAGATGCTCGCCCTGTGGCATCGTCACCACGCGATGAGGGCCCACACGGGTCGTCGCGAGATGCTGCTCGAGCCGAACAAGGGCTCGGCGGTGAAGATCGAGCGCTACTCGTTCGGCATCAACACGACCATCACGCTCGGCGTGGTCGGCGCGCCGTTGACGCTGACCGGGCAGCCGGACGTCAACATCCGGCCCCAGCGCGTGATCATGAACGCTCCGTCCCCCGGTTTCGCCATCATCGACGAGATCAAGGTCGCGAACGTCTCGGTCACCGTCGGTGTTCAGGAGGACGCGTTCAACTACAGCGCGCTCGCCCAGAACTCCCACCTCGACATGCCCACCCTCTCGCCCGCGAACCGCGCAACGGTTCTCGGTGAGATGACGGGCTTTG
>DATFYN010000420.1:0-13597 GCA_035315025.1 Myxococcota bacterium | reverse complement strand
ACGGTCTCCCCTGAAAAAAAACTGTGCGCGTCGTCACACTCCTACATCAGCCTGCAGAGTTGCCCCGAACTCGGCGAAAAACCGAGGGATCTTTCCCTCATCTGCGGCGAACGGACACCCCATAGTGACGACGTCACGCCGGTACCGACACGCCTGGACGTTCCTCCTCGCCGGCGCATTTCTGCTCGACGAGCGGGCTTCCGCGATCTGGCCCTTCGATCGACCGAGCTATCCCGATCCGGCGACAGACCTTCCGGGCGCGGCCGCTCAGATCCTCTCACAAGCGATCCGCATTCAAACCGTAAATCCCACCGGCGACGAGCTTCCGTTGGCGAAGTACCTGGCGAGCGTGCTGCGCAAGGAGGGCATCGAAACCCGCGTCGTGGATACACCTTCTGGCGACTCGAAGGTGGGACGGGCAGCGCTCTGGGCGCGCGTCAAGGGCACCGGGCGCGCTCGCCCCGTCGTCCTGCTTTCGCACCTCGACGTGGTGCCCGCCGACCCGAGCGAATGGGCGGTCGGCCCGTTCGAAGGCGTCGTGGGTGGCGGCTACGTGGTCGGGCGCGGTGCCCTCGACGCCAAGGGAATCACGGTGGTGCAGCTGCTCGCGCTGATTCAGATCGCGCGCGCTCCCACTCCCCTTGAACGCGACACGATCCTGCTGGCGACGCCCGATGAGGAGACCGGCGGCCAGGACGGGGCCGGCTATTTCGTGCGCGAGCATCCCGAGCTTTTGTCCAACGCCGAGTATCTGCTCACCGAGGGCGGCGGCATTCTGGTCGGAAACTCGGGCACGCCACCGGTCTGGGGAATCTCCGTGGTAGAGAAGACACCGTGCTGGATCCGCGTGGTGGCCCACGGCACCCCGGGTCACAGCTCGGCCGAGCCACGCGACGCCGCCGTCCCGCGACTGCTCGATGCGCTTTCCCGGATCCGGGAGCTCGAGACCGAGGTGCGGGTGGTGCCGGAGGTGGAGAGCATGTTTGCGGCGCTTGCGCCGTATGCCGCGCCCGAAGACCGCAGCGCGCTGGCCGACCTGTCGAGCGCCTTGCAAAACGACCCCGGCTTCCGCAGCCGCTTCCTGGCCGATCGCGGCCAGAATGCGCTCGTCCGCGACACGGTCAGCATCACCGTGCTGCAAGGCGCGCCCAAGACCAATGTGCTGCCGGCAGAGGCCTCCGCCCACCTCGATGCACGCCTTCTGCCGGGTGAGCGCTGCGAGGACTTCGCCGATGAAGTCCGCGCCGCGATCGAGGATCCGGGAGTCTCGGTCGAGCCGATCCTCTCGTTCAGCGCGCGCAGCTCACCCGTCGACACCTCGCTGTTTCACGCGATCGAGCAGGTGGCCGCCGAGATCGATCCGGGGGCGATCGTGGTGCCGCGTGTGATCGCGGGCTTTACCGACGCCCACTACTTCCGGGACCTCGGGATCGTGTCCTACGGATTCGTGCCGCGCTGGCTACCGCCCCAGGAGAGTCACGGCATCCATGGGCCGAACGAACGGATCTCGATCCAAAACCTGGAGCGGGGCGTGCGCGCCCTCGTGCGAATCCTGGAGAAGCTTGGGCACTCCCCGGCGGAGCCCCGGCCCTAGCCTAGGCGCGGAGCTCACCAATCGCCCGGTGGACGAGCGCAAACATCGGCTCGATCTCCTCGACCTCAAGGCACGAGAAAGCCACGCGAATGTCGGTCGGGCTGGTGGAGATAAGGCCCACCCCGTGGGCCTCGAGCAGGTGCAGCCGCAGACGCTCTGCATCCACCCCTTTCACCTTGAGGCACATGAAGTAGCCGCTGTTGAAGGGGTAGACCTCCCAGCTCTCGGCGAAGCGGGATTGGTGCACGACTTCGTAGACCTTGGCCGCACGGGCACGCAGCGTCTCCGTCTTCTGCTTGCGCTCCTCGGCAATCGAGGACGATGCGAGGGCCTTCTCCACCAGGGTTTGCGAGAGCTGCGGGCTGTTGGAGATCGCTCCGCGGATGGCTCCGCGGATTTTCGCGTCGAGCGCCGCGGTCGTGGCCTCCGCCCCTTCGGCCCGGCCGGGCGCGATGGTGAGGAAGCCGCAGCGCAGCCCCCACACAAACAGCTCCTTGGTCGCTCCGTCGAGCTTCACAGTAAGAAGGTTGGGATGGCGGTTCGCGAGCCGACCGAAGAGCGACTCGGTCATGGAGCGTCCACCGAGGTGATAGAACAGGCCGAAGTACGCGTCGTCGAGCACGACCACGAGCTTCGTGCCCCGCGCCGCCTGGGCCTCAAGGGCGCGTCCGATGGCGTCCCCCTCGGCCTCGCTCGGCATGTAGCCTGTGGGATTGTTGGGAAAATTCAGCAGCACGAGGAGCTTCTCGCGTCCCGTAGCGGTCTCGGCAAGCGCCTTGGCGAAGGCCTGAGTCGCGAAGCCTTTGCCTTCGTAGAAGGGAAACGTCTCGATCTTGGCGCCAAGACGCACCTCGTAGGTGAGGCGATAGTTCCCCCACAGCTGGTTCGGAAGCACGATCCGGTCGCCCGCGTCGACGAACAGATCCCCCACGACGGAAAGCCCGTGGGTTAAGGCGCTCGTCACGATCGGCAGGCCAAAAGCCTTGCCGCGCAGCGACGGATTCTCTTCGAGGAGCTTCTCCCTCCAGCGCTCACGCAGCTCCTGCCTCCCGGCGGGCGGCGCGTAGGTGTAGGCATCACCGGGTGCGATGCCCACCAGGTGCTGCTGAATGGAGGGCAGGTACATCGGTCCCTTGCCCTCGGTGGCAATCCCGATCGTGGCGTTAAAGCGCTTGGCCTTCTGCTTCGCCTCGGCGGTCTGCGAGAGGATGCCTTTGGGAAAGTAGAGCCGGCGCCCAAGGGACGAGAGCATCGCCAGGACCTCGGGTGCGTGGCGCTCGAGTGTCGCGTTGAGCTCCCGTGCCAGAGGGTGGAGCGGTTCCGCAGCGTCGGCAGTCATGGGGGCTCCTCGGCGTCACGACACGGGTCGACGGGACAGGACCGTGCGCAAGGAGGCTACAGGCGCAGATCGAGGACGTCCATAAAGTCACGGAAACCGAGCGCGCGCCAGAAGGTCTGGCCCGCGAGATTGCGCGTCGAGACCCGGACTTCGAGGCGACGCACGCCAAGCTCCCGGGCGTGGGCAAGCGCGGCCCGCGCGAGCGCTGCGCCAAGGCCCCTGCGCCGCGCCTCCTCGCGCACGTAGAGCTCGCTGATTTGTGCGCGTCGCGGCTCTTCCAGGATCGGGGGGGCGCGGTCGACCCGGACCACGCACAGTCCGCTCGGGCAGCGCGGGCTTTGCATGGGGACTGCAAACCCGAGGAACACAGCGACGTCTCGGTCCGCGAGCATCGCCCGCACGAGCTCATGGATCTCGCCCTCGGTCCCCGCGCGCAGGCGCAGCGCGGGATCGAGCTCCGCGTGGTAGCCGAGAAGAGCCGTCCAGAGCGACGTCACGTTCGCAAGGTCCGCGCCGGCCGCGCGGCGAATCACGGGATGAGACGAGGGCGTCCCCTCTGGCCTCACGGCCGAGGAGAGCTCGCGCTGAGCGCGCGCTGAATCTCCTCGGGGCTCTTTCCCTCGAGCAGCATCGAGGAAATCTTCTCTGTGAGCTTGTCGATCTGCGGCTCGACCAGGCTGGGCTCGACTCCTTGCTCGCGCGTCTTGCGCTCGATTTCCTCGCGCACCTTCTGCCGCAGCTCCTTGCCCCCGTCTTTCGGAGCTGCCCCCGCCGCAGCGCCGTCCTTCATGGCCTGAAGCTCGGCGGGCGAAAAGAAGTCCGCACCGCCGTAGTTCTGGAAGAACGCTTCCGTCATGCGCTGGCTTTGGCTCTTGCCGCTCCCCTCGGTGACCTTCACCGCGCCGGAGCGGCGCATCGTGAAAGTCCCATGCCGCGTGCCGTCGCGCTCGAACTTCCCGCGCAGGAGATCCCCGCCTTCCTCGATCGACTCCGTCACGTACTGCGTGCGCCCCTCCATGGGTTCCGCGCTCGCCGAGCCGAGAACGTCGTCGCGCGTGAAGACGGGCTTCGTCGGGAGACCTTCGATCGACCAGTTCTCGGAGTAGGTGATGACGTTGGCGGCCGCTGGCGAGCCGCCCCGCGCGCCCGACGACCAGCCGCCCGCGTCGGAGCCGCGCAGCGTCTTCGACTTCGTCCCGCGCGTGTTGTACTCGAGCCCGCTCTTAATCTGCGCGAGCTGCACTGGGTTCGGCTCCCACGCGCCCTCCACGCGGCGGGCACCGCTCCCCCCGAGCCCCTTGAAGCGTCCCGTCTCGTCCTCGAACACCACGATCGCGTACTCGGTCCACCCGAGTCCCTTGGCGTCCCGCTGGAAGACCCATAGCCGGTCGTCCCAGCGCATTTGCTGGGGGTCGTGGGCGGTGTCGTCGCGGTAGTGGATGAGAACGTGCCAGGTGCCGGTGAGGTCGACCGTCGGCTCTGCCGCCGCAGCGCCGGCTCCGGCGACGAGCGCCACGAGGGCGACCCAGAGAACGCCAGCCAAGCGCGTCATCAGATCTTCCGCTCGATCTCTGGGAAGCTTCGCCACACGGGGACTCCACAGAAGTGCGTTCCCTCCGTACAGCGCGGCGCGACGAGTCCATCGCGCACGACGCACGGGGGTCCAACGTGGCGGACGAGCTGGGGGTGCACCGCGCGCACCTGATCGAGCTCGTCCATGCTGGCTTCCCAGATCTCGCGCTGCGCGTTGAGGCAGGTCCGCATGGTCCACTTGTGCAGCAGGTGGAGCAGAGACCCCGACTCCTCGAAGCGCACGGAGAGGGCGTTCGGCAGCACGTAGAGCGCAAGCTCCGGCGGGACGCCGAAGCGAAGCAGCTCACGGCGTGCATGAAAGGCGTCCTCAACGCTCTCCCGGAAGAGCGCGTGCGCCGCCGGGTCCTGCGCCACGAGCTCGGGCTCGATGACGTCGACGCACGCGGGAAGCGTGCGCGAGAGCATGGGGCGCGATCCCGGCACCATCCTGTGGCGCTGGTCCTGGGAGTCGGCGCTGTGCGAGAGCTTCTTGCGGAACGTGTAATGCGCATGCTCGAGCGTGCGCATGAGCGGCGAGTGGGTGGATACGTTCAGCGTGTCGAGGCGGTAGCGGTTGCGTGCGGGATCGAGCACAAGATCGAGCGCGTCGTCTTCCGAAAGACCCGGGCGACCGAGCACGCTGCGCACGGCGGAGGCGACGACCCCTGGAGCCCACGCGCCGTAGTCGACAAGGCGCGAGCGGTGGCCTTCGAGGGAGCGGTCGAATTGCGCGGGAAAGTCTGGATCGCAGGGACCCGGCGCGGCGACACGCTCCGGGATTTCGTCCTCCGCGAGCGGCGGCTCGCCGATCTCGCTGAAGAATGCAGGGTCGCGCTTTTCCACTTCCCCGATCATCGCTTCGACGAGGGCGCGGGCCTCATCGGGCGCATCGCAGGCCGCGGCCATGCGGCGGAGCCGGTGGAGCACGATGCCGGACACCGTGTAGACCATGGCGGTATGGCATGCGATTGGCAGGACGTAACGGGCGGTCTCGATCGCCTTTTTCTGCGCCTCACGAGCGAGATTGCGACCGAAGGCCACGGACTGGCGGTCCTTCAGCCGCCAAAGCTCGGCGAGCGTGCGCTGCGTCACGGGCTCGAGGCGACGCGCAAGCTCGTGGTACGCAGCCCAGGCCCGCTCTACGGCAGCCTCGTAGACGGCCAGTGCCTCGCCCGCGAGCCGGCGCGGCACATGGGCTTGCACCGCGTCGAGCCTCACATAGCGCTGGCTCTGCTGCTCGCTGTTGTAGAAGGGAAAGGCGTGCAAGAAGCACCAGACCACTTGACGCGAGAGGCCGGAGAGCGCGAACTCGAAGGTCGCGTGTTGGTACACCGTGTGGTGGCCGCCAAAGAAGGTGAGCGGTCCGATGCTCTGGCGCTGTTTTTCCGTAACTTCCTCGGCGTAGACGACGCGGGGCGAGTAGCAGGTGCGGGCGGCTGAGATCGCGTCATCGTAGGGGCGGTCGAACCAGTTCCGCAGCCGAACTTCCAGTCCGCTGTCCAGTCGGCTCGGGCTTCCCGACACGTGTGCTCCGCTCCTAACCGCGAAGGCGTACTCTCGCAGAGCCCTCCGCCTACGTCGACAGGGGAGTGGGAAAGTTTTCCTTAGAATGGCGTGCGCGCGGGCATCCATGCGGCGTCCCTGACGTTCCCGGTTGCCGGACGACGGCGCGAAATTTCGATCGGCCCGGGGGGCTTGGAGCACGCCCTGCCGGCCGGCTGCCAGTGGAGAGTCCTTGGCATACGACTTGCCCTCGCACAGGCCGGCAGGGACTCACGCCGCGAGGGCGGAGTTCCGTCGCGGATCCACCCGCACGGGAAGCTTCACGGACATGGCCTTACTCTGGATCGTGCACCGGGACCCGGGCCGCCGTCTGGCACTTGCGAGGCTCGCCGCCGAGCCGAGCGCGGTCATAGGTGGTCCCTCCGACCGGCTGTTCGACGGGGCAGGGAGTGCGAGCGTCGTGCTTCTCGGCATCGGAGGGGACTTCGAGGCGGAGCTCGAGTTCGCGCACCGCCATGCGCCGCGACTGCGGGGTACCGCATGGATTCTCGTGCCCGAGCCAAGCGATCTCGGCGAGGTGCGACGCCTCTTCGACACGCTTCCTGCCGAGCTCCTTGCCTTCCCGCCCGAAGCGCGCACCTTGCGGGGGCTGCTCGCCGCGGCACGTCAGCGCCGGCGCGCCGATCCGCTTTCGGAGCGGCGCACCCGCGACGGATTGGCGGCACGCTTTGCGCGCTGGTTCGCTGACCTCGAGTTTCCCGACCTTTTGCGCGCCCTCGACCCGCAGCTCGCGCGCGTGCCGCTCCTTGTGCGCGGCGAACCCGGCACCGGCCGCGGTCTCCTCGCGCGCTATGTCCACGCCTTTGGGGGCACGACGGGAGGGGCTTTCCTCTCGATTGACTGCCCCTCGATCGCGAGCACGCCCGAGCTTGCGTCCGAGATCGCTCGGGGTGCGGGGCGGAGCCGGGCCCGAAGCTCGCTCACCGTGTGCCTGGAAGAGGTTCATCGACTCCCGCCGCAGCTTTTTCACGAGCTCAGGAGCTGGATCGAAATCGCTCCACCGGAGGAGATCCAGCAGACCACCTGGCTGCGCTGGATCGGAACCGCAGCCGAGCCCTTCACGACGCCGCCCGAGACGGAATCTGCCCTCCTGGATTCTCTGGGCGGCATCACCGTGCGCATCCCTCCCGTCCGTGACCGGCCAAAGCTCGTCCCCGCCCTTGTCCAGGAGACGACCCTCGCCTGGGCGGAAGCGCACGGCGCGCGTCCTCGCCGCTTTAGTGAAGGGGCCATACAGGCGCTGCGCGAATACCCGTGGCCGGGAAACCTGCGCGAGCTCGAGGCCGTCGTGCTGCGCACCCTCGCCGGGGATGCTTCGGATCCCATCCCCGCCTCGAGCGTGCGCTTTGACCGGGACGCCGTGCCCGCTGGCTGGACCGTCGAAGAGAAAGGACCCGGAGAAGAGCTCGCTCGCCCCGGCACCCCGGCGCCAACCGGCAGCCCTGCGGCGGAGGAGGCCCAGGCGCCGGCCGGCCCCTCCCCGGGCCCGGCGCTGGACCGGGCTTTTACGCGCCGCTTTCTCGGCGCCCTCGCCCACGAGCTGCGCAACCCGTTGGTCCCGATCCGAACCCTCGCCGACCTCCTGCCGGAGCGGTTTTCCGACGCCGAGTTCCGCAGCCGCTTCGCCGACCGGGTGGGCGCCGATGTCGGGCGGATCGAGGCCACCCTTGATCGCCTGGCGGAGTTTGCAGCCCTCCCTCCGCCCGAAAACGGTCCGGTCGACCTGGCCGGGCTCCTCGACCGCTTGCTCGAGGAGCATCGCGAGGAGATCCAGCGCCGCAGGCTCCTCGTGCTGAAGGAGCTCGACAGAGGCCAGCCCCTCGCGCGGGGTGACGCCGCACATCTCGAGCTTGCGCTAAGGGCGCTCCTCGACAAGACGCTTGAGCTCGTGCCCGAGGGCGGGGATCTCTACCTCGCCTCGAAGCACCATGCCTCGGGCCTGCGCGGGAAGCCCTCGGTTCGGGTGCTGATTCGCTACCACAGCCCGACCCAGATCGCGCGCAAGGGAGGGATCGAGGGAACGTCGCTCGCGGAGAGCGCACTCGAGATCGTTTTGGCCGATGCCCTGGTGCACGGCATGGGTGGCCAGCTCACTCTCGATGCCTCCGGCGCCGAGGAGACCGTCGTCGTTCTCGACCTGCCCGGCTGAGCTCCCTGCTGCGCGTGGTAGATTGCCTGCCGCATGGCCCGGGTGCTGATGGTCGATGACGAGCCTGGCGTTCAGGAATCCTTGCGGATGCTCCTCAAGGACGAGTGCGAGGTCGCGATCGCGAGCACGGTAGACCTCGCCCTTGAGGAAATCGCAGCGACCCCCCCCGATCTCATCCTGCTCGACGTCGTGATGCCCGGCCGCAGTGGCCTTGAGCTCCTCGCGGAGCTCACGGAGCGTGGGAAGCTCCCGCCCGTCATCGTCCTTTCCGCGACCAAAACCGTGGCCACGGCCGTGGAGGCCATGAAACTCGGTGCCGCCGACTATGTGACCAAGCCGTTCGAGGCGGACGCCCTGCGGCTCAAGGTGCGGCGGCTGCTTGAGCGCAGCGAGCTCGAGCGCGAGGTGGTGAGGCTGCGCGACGAGGTGCGGGGGCGTACGCGCTTTGGCCGCATGATCGGACGCAGCGATTCTATGCAGGAGGTCTTCCGTGCGGTGGAGCGCGTCGCGCAGTCCCGCGCGAGCGTACTCATCACCGGCGAGAGCGGCACGGGCAAGGAGCTCGTCGCGCGCGCGCTCCATGATCTCGGTCCGCGTCGCGGCGGGCCGTTCGTGGCGATCAACTGCGCGGCAATCCCCGAAGGTCTGATCGAAGCGGAGCTCTTCGGGCACGAACGCGGCGCTTTTACAGACGCAAGAGAGCGTCGGCTCGGCCGCTTCGAGACCGCGTCGGGCGGAACACTTTTTTTGGACGAGATCGGAGAACTCTCGGCGAGCGTGCAGGCGAAGCTCTTGCGCGCGCTCCAGGAACGCACGATCGAGCGACTCGGCGGGACCAACCCGATCGAGGTGGATGTGCGCGTTGTGGCGGCGACCCACCGCGACATCGCGCAGGAGGTTGCCGCCGGGCGCTTCCGCTCCGATCTCTACTACCGCATCCATGTGGTGCCGATCGCTCTGCCTCCTTTGCGCGAGCGGCGCGAGGACGTGCGGCTATTGGTCGAGGACTTTCTCGCCCGGGCGAGCCACGAGGCCGGCCGCGCCGCCATGCGGATGGACGCCGCCGCCCTTGCGGCGCTCGAGCGGTACCCGTGGCCGGGCAACGTGCGGGAGCTCGAGAATGTCATCGAGCGCGCCGTCGCCCTCGCCGACGACGACGTCGTGAAGCTCGAGGAGCTGCCCCCCGAGATCGCCCGCGCAGAACGAATCGGCACGCTGCGCGAGCAGGTGCGGGCGGGTGGGCTTGGTCTTGAGGACGCGGTGGCGCGTTTCGAGGCCGACCTCTTGCTCGAGGCGCTGGAGCGAGCGGGCTGGAACCAGACCCGTGCCGCCGAGGCGCTCTCGATCACACGGCGCCTCCTCAAACTTAAGATGGACCGCTTCGCTCTCGTTCCGCCACAGGAAGCGGTAGACGTTCGGTCTGGAACATCTTAGAATTCTTCTTTTATGGCAATAGGTTAATATAGAGAGCTGCGAGCTCTCCCAGCGTTTAATGTTCCAATCGGAACAATTTTGAGGCCGGGCAAGCGCTCCACTGTGTGCTCGCTAGAGCACGAATTCTCTCTTTAAATCAGCGTTTTACGGAAGCCCCTACACCTGCGCCCCGAGGCTGGCACGGGGTTTGCGGTGTGAGCCCTATCACAGAGTCTGGAAGGGAGGTGGGTCGTGCAAGCCCTTCTCGAAAGGCCGACTGTGCTGGTGGTGGACGATGAGCGCGGGCCGCGCGAGTCCCTGCGCATGATCCTCGAGCCCGCCCACCGCGTGCTGCTCGCCGTGAATGGCTCCGAGGCCCTCGAAGTCCTTCGCACGAACTTTGTAGATGTGGTGAGCCTCGATCTCAACATGCCGGGGATCAAGGGCACCGAGCTCATGTCCACTCTGCGCAGCGAGTTTCCACAGGTCGAGGTCGTGGTGATCACCGGCTATGGCACGGTCGAAACAGCGACCCTCGCGGTCCGCTACGGGGTCTCCGACTATCTCCAGAAGCCCTTCGACGTCGTGCAGGTGACGGCGGCAGTCGGCCGCGCCCTCGAACGTCGCCGCGCCCAGCGCCAGCTCATGGCATTTCTTGAGGCCCTGGGGTCCGTTTTGGGCCGCGAACGCGATGTGCGCGTGCTGCTCGCAGAGGTGGCGCGAAGCCCACGGCTCCGGGGAAGCGTCGGCGAGGTAATGGACCACGCGGGCCGACAGGCGCGGGCTCACGAAAATGAGCCCGCGCGGACCACGGCCCTCTTGGAGGTGCTCGCGGAGACCATCGAGAGCCAGGACCGCTTCATGCGCGGCCATGCCCGCCGCGTGGCCTTCTATGCGGGGCTCTTGGCGGAGCGCATCGGTCTTTCCGCAAAAGAACAAGAACACGTTCGCATTTCTGCGTTTCTCCATGATCTCGGGAAGATCGGGGTTCCCACCGAGCTTCTCCGGCGGCCGGGCGGGCTCGAGCCGGCCGAGCGCGGGATCGTCGAGCGCCACTCCGAGATCGGAGCCCGCCTCGTCGAGCCCCTCGGCATCGCGAGTGGGATCGCCGGCGCGGTCCGCCACCACCACGAATGGTGGGATGGCAGCGGCTACCCCGACGGGCTGCACGGTGACGAGATCCCGCTTGGCGCACGCATCGTCCACCTCGCGAATGCCTTCGACGCGATGACCTGTGACCGGCCCTACCGCCGCGCGCTGCCGCGAGAGGTGGTCCACCGGGAGCTCCATCGCTTCGCCGGGGTGCAGTTCGATCCAGGCCTCACGAAGGAGTTCCTCGCGCTCGTCGAGTCAGGGGCGTGCGACGTGGATCTTGAGGTCGTGGCAGAAGCAGTTGCAGGGGTGGGGGGCTGGAAGGAGTCGGCCGGCTCGTCGGCGCAGTCATAAGCTCGGGGGGGCGAAACGGTGATGCAAGAGTGGAGTCAGCTCGCGCTCGATTTCGCACAAGGCGAGACCTTGCCCGCAGGGGCCGTGCCACTGCGGCGGGAGCAGCGCGAACAGATCGTCCGGCTCGTCGAGTACGCACCTTTTCCGCGGGTCCGCGCGGACCAGCGGCGGCGCTCGGCGTTCACGCGCGATATTTCGCCCTCGGGGATGTGCCTCGGGGTGGATCTCGCGGAGCCGGAGGGCTCGCTCCTGCGAATCATCGTGCGCTGCGTTGACGGCCGGCCGACTCAAGATGTGCTTGCACGGGTGGAGTGGTGCAGGCCTCATCCCGACGGTCACATCTGGCTAGGCATGAGCTTCATGGGTGGCGCCCCGGCCGAGCTGCGGCTTGTGCGCTACGCGGGAGCACAGCTCGCAGTCGCGTAGCCAGCGATCCTCCCCTGTTCTAAAGTAAAGCGGCCGATCCCCGGACCCCGCTCGAGGTAGCCCATGTTCGGCATCGGGATGCCGGAGCTAATTTTAATTCTCGTGGTCGCTCTCATTGTTTTCGGGCCCAACCGCCTGCCCGAGCTCGCACGCTCTCTCGGCAAGGGACTGGCTGAGTTCCGACGGGCGTCCGCAGACCTGCGCGAGCAGTTCCTCTCGGCGACCGACCTCCCGCACCCCGAGAAGCCCGCAGGCCAAGTGGCGCGCAGCTCCGAAGAGAGGAGCGCCGGGGCGCGCGAGAACCCCTCCACCGCGCAGGAGTCCCCCGCCGCGCTCCCCAAGCCGCCCGCCGGTGGATGAGGCCAAGCTTCCGCTTACCGCGCACCTCGCCGAACTGCGAAACCGCATCATCAAGCTGCTGCTCGCTTGGGCTCTCACCTCTGCCGCATCCTGGACCTATCACGAGGAGATCTTCGCCTTCCTCATGCGGCCGGCGCTGAAGGCGCTTGCCCCCGATGGCGGAAGGCTACAAGCCATCGCCCCCGGCGAGATCTTCTTCACCTACATGAAGTGCGCGCTGCTCGCGGGATTCGTGCTCGCGCTCCCGGTCATCTTCTGGCAAATCTGGGGCTTCGTCTCGCCCGGCCTTTACCCGCAGGAAAAGCGCGTGGCGCTGCCCTTCGTCGTGGTCTCGACCCTCTTGTTTGTCGCCGGGGCAGCCTTCGGTTACGTCGCAGTCTTTCCCGCGATGTTCACTTTCTTCGCGCATTTCGAGAGCAGCATCGTGGAGTCCGCCTGGCGCATGAGCGAAGTGTTCCACTTCAGCACCCAGATGTTCCTCGCCTTCGGCGTGTCCTTCGAGCTGCCCGTCGTGGTCTTCTTTCTCTCCCTCTCGGGAATCGTGGACGCGCGGCAGCTGCTGCGCGGCTTCAAGTACGCGGTGCTGGTCGCCTTCATTGTGGCGGCGATCTTGACGCCGACGCCCGACGTCGTGACCCAGACGCTCCTCGCCGGGCCGCTGTGCGTGCTCTACCTGCTGGGTGTAGGCGTCGCCTGGCTTTTCGGGCGCAAGCGGGCTGCACAAGATCAAGAGACGGGAAGCGAGATCACACCCGCGTAAGCCGCTCGACGATTTCGCGCCGGGCGGCCAGCGCGTCCACGGAAGTCGCCACGCGCATCGTCGTGCCGATCCCGACGCTCGGTGCCACCTCGAGGGTGCGCAGCACCCCGCCTTCAATCGTGGGAACAATGCGCAGCGCCTCGAAGTGCAGCGCCGAGGACGCGAAGAGGGCCAGCACCGTGAGCGGATCGTGCAAGAAGGCTTGGTTGTCAGGATGCATCTCCCCACCGAGGCCGCTGAAGAGCTTGCGCTGGACGGGAGCCCAGACCCGCACGAGCTCCGCGAGCGCCCGGGCGAGGGGCCCAGCCCGACGAAGTGCGTCCACGTCGGCCTCTCCCATCCAGGTCTGGAGCGTCACGTCCGCGGGGACGAGGGTCGTCGCAAAGCCCGCGCCAAGCACGGCGAGGGAAGCCTCGGGATCGGAACACAGGTTGTAGTCGATGCCTGGCGCGAAGACCGTGCGCCCGATCGCAACGCGTCGGATGTGGCCCCCCATGATCGTGAGTCCCGCAACCCGGGAAGGAAGCTCAGGATCGAGTGCCAGGGCCCGGGCGAGGTTCGTCATCGGGCCGATGGCCACGATCTCAAGCCCGGCGTCCAGGCGTGCGGCGCGCACGATGCGCTGCGCGGCCGGCTCGTCGCGGATTGGAGCCGAGGCTCCCGGCGTCAGTGCCTCGCCCTCGTGCCCGAACCAGGGAAATCGGCCGCGGCGCAAGAGCGGCTCGCGCTCGCCCACGAAGACCTCAACCTCGCTTCGCCCGCCGATCGCGAGCAGGCGCGCGGCGATGCGGGCGCGCAGGCCCACGTCGCCCGCCACGGTCGAAACGGCGACGAGGCGAAGCGCCTCGGGCGCGGCGAGCACGAGCCCCAGGGCGAGCGCGTCGTCGACGTCGCTTCCGATATCGGTGTCGAGGAGGACGGGGCGCGCTGCGATCGGGATGGCGGTCAGGCCGGGGGCTCGACGACGAGCAAGGT
>DATFYN010000419.1:0-10071 GCA_035315025.1 Myxococcota bacterium | reverse complement strand
CGCTAAAGCCCGTCAGCACCGTCACCGCAAGCGCCAGAGCGCGGATCATGATCTTCGCCTGGTCAGGTATCGGAGCACGATGCTGCGGGCGAAGGCTGCAGGAGACTCGCCCTGGGCGGCCTTCATAAGCTGCGCGTGCTCCTCATCATCAAGATTCAACATGATGCGGTTCCGCCGATGCTTCTCCGGCGGACGCGGCTTCGGCCCTGACCCGGGACGTGCGCCCCCTCTTCCCTGAACCATTTGACTACCTCTGTATGAATGCTTGCAACATTCGATACTGACGCCTAGGCTATCCGGCGAAGGGAGGTTCCACCATGCCCCGCCGAGTCGCATTCTACGCCCGCGTGTTCAAGATCGCGGGCGAGAAGCTTGCCGCCGTAGCCGCCGGCCGGGACCCTGTCGAGGAGAACGCTGGCAAAGCAAGAAGCTTGTACACCCAAGACCATTCGAGCAGCCATCGAGCGCGACGCCAGCAGCTTGCACGGAGGGCTCCGGAGAGTTCGTCCGAGGTGGCGCTGCGTAGCGTGACCTGAACCAAGTTCTGTAGCGCTTCAGAGAATCCGAGATGGTAGGGGGGCGCCATCGACGCGGCTTGACCCGGAGTACCGAAAACTTCAATGATTTCAATGATGACGAGATTTACCGCCTCTTGCGGGCTGCCCGCCTGCCCTGGGTCCCTCGCACTTGGGGGTCCGGTGCGAGCGCGGGGAACCGAATCCGAAACTCCGTGCCTTCCCGCGGCTCGCTCGCGACCTCGATCTCGCCTTCATGGTCCGCAACGATCTCGCGCGCCACGACGAGGCCTAGCCCGCTCCCATGCCCGGGCGCATTCCTCCCGTCGCCCTGGCAGGCGACGCCTTGGTGGTTTGTTGTGTCCACCGGAAGAATGCGCTTTTTCAATTTCCACCAGATCCGGGACACGGCCACGAAGTCGCCAATACTGATGGCGTACCCCGCGCGGAAGAGCGGTCGTGGATGTGACTGTGAGCGCCAGACCAGGGCGCGGTGCTGCGCACGGAGTCCGGCTGAGCCCGAGGATGTGTGGCTGTTGCGGAGCATCTCTCGATCCGTTTCGATGCTGGTAGTGGTCTTCGCGGGGCGCTTTTGCCGTGCCCCGCTCAACGCGGTCGTCCCGATCGCTGCGTAGAAACCGTACCGCGACTAGGGCTTAGATCTCCACCTCGAAGGTGGCGTGCGAGAGAGCGATTGAGGCCTCTGGCGCACGGGTGGTTAGATCCGTGATGCGCAGAAAGAACAACATCCCAAGCGGAGCCGGGGCGCGGCGATATCACACCCGCCACGCCGAGTCACTCGCGATGCCGAGCACTCCTTCCATCACAAGCAATCCGGTAGCGAGCTCTGGCACAAGCCCGACGCCGAGGGCATACGTTCCTGCGATTCTGGTTCACGCCCGTGTCATCGAGATTGGCTCGGCCGATCGTGCTCGCGGCTTCATTCATCCAGTAGATGCGGGTCCCGATGAAGGGAAGCGGCAGGACCTGAACGCACCGAACGAAGGTGGGCTTGTCGGAATGATCCCAGATCGCGCAGCGGACCCGATTCCGGCTCCGGCTTGCTAGCCTGCTCGTGTGGGCGGGGAGGGACCATGTCGCTGCGCAGCTTGTCGGCGTCGGAAGTAGACGCGGATTTCGAACTCGCGCACGACACGGTCCGTTGCATCGGTAGCTGGACTGTTGGTCGCATCGCAGGGCTCGAGCGGCGTCTCGATCACACGACCTGGCCCAGGGGTGCAGAGGTCGTGTTTGACGGATCGGCCGTCACCGCCATGGACACGGCGGGCGCGTGGCTGTTGCGCCGAGCCCTCCGGACGCTCGAGCGGAGCGGACAAAGAGTGGCGCTCAGAGGACTCCGGGCCGAGTATGAAGCGCTTTTCGCAATGATCGGCTCGCCGGACGTCGAGGTCGCGCTCGCAACCACCGTGTCCACGCCGCCCCTGCTCGAGAGGGTCGGCGCGTTCGCCTGGCACGGCGGGCAGCAGGGCATGAAGATGCTTTCCTTCGTAGGCGAGGTAGCCATAGCTGCCGCGCGCTGCGCCGCGCGGCCCACACGCATTCGCTGGAGACCGATCCTTTACAACGTCCGGACCGCAGGCTTCGATGCCCTGCCCATCACCGGGCTCCTCTGCTTCCTTATGGGCATCGTCATCGCCTACCAAGGCGCAACACAACTCCAGCGCTACGGCGCGAACATCTTCGTCGCAGACCTCGTGGGACTTGCCATGCTGCGCGAGCTCTCGCCTCTGCTCACGGCCATCATCGTGGCTGGCCGCTCGGGATCCGCCTATGCAGCTCAGATCGGGACGATGAAAGTGACGGAGGAGATCGACGCGCTACGCACCGTCGGAATCGTTCCCATTGAACTCCTGGTCTTGCCAAAGATCGTGGCCCTCGCCATCGCGCTCCCATTGCTCACCGTCTACGCCGATGTCCTCGGTGTTTCGGGCGGGATGCTGATGGCGCGAACCGAGCTGGCCGTGAACCACACAGTATTCCTCGATCGCCTCCAGCATGCACTCCGGCTCTCGGACTATCTTGTGGGTATCGGCAAGGCACCTGTCTTTGCCGGAATCATCGCTGTCGTCGGCTGCTTCCAGGGCTTCCAAGTCGCAGGTGACGCCGAGAGTGTGGGCCGCCGAACCACGGTGAGCGTTGTTCAATCGATCTTCCTGGTGATCGTCGCCGATGCCCTCTTCTCCGTGGTCTTCAACTACCTCGGGATCTGACGTGGTGGAACTGGCAAAACCGTCGGCGGCCGTGATCGAGGTTCACGACCTGCACACGCGCTTCGGCGCCGCAATCGTTCACGACGGAGTGAGCCTTGAGGTCAAGGAAGGCGAGATCTTTGCGCTCGCGGGGGCGAGTGGTTGTGGGAAGTCCACGCTCCTGCGAGAGATCATCCTGCTGCAGCGGCCCCAGTCAGGCTCCATCCGGGTCTTCGGACGGGAAGTCGTTGGACTCGACGATGAGGAGGCCCTTCCGCTCCGACGCAATTGGGGCGTCATGTTCGAGCGCGGCGCGCTATTCGGCTCGCTCACCGTAAGCGAGAACGTGGGCCTGCCGCTTCGCGAACACACGCGCCTTAGGGATCGAATCATTGACGAGATCGCTGCCGTGAAGGTCGCGCTCACGGGGCTACCAGCGAGCGCCGGTCCCAAATACCCGGCGGAACTCTCGGGTGGTATGCGAAAACGCGCGGCGCTTGCACGCGCGATCGCACTTGATCCAAGGCTCCTCTTCTTGGACGAGCCGACCGCAGGACTCGATCCGCTAAGCGCCAGCGGGTTCGACGAACTGGTGAGACGGCTGAAGGAGCTCCTCGGCCTCACGATTTTTCTGGTCACCCACGACCTCGATCTTCTCTGGCGTGTGGCGGATCGCGTCGCCTTCATGGTCGAGGGGCGAATCGCAGGCGTCGGAACCATGCACGAGCTTTCGAAGTCCGAGCAGCCGCTCGTGCGCGAGTACTTCTACGGGCCACGGGGCCGAGGAGCCTGGGAGCAGTCATGGAAACGAAAGTGAACTACGCGATCGTCGGAGCGTTCGTACTGACGCTGTCGGTCGCCATCGTGGCTGGTGTGCTGTGGATCTCCTCCGGCCGCACCGCTCGCAAGGACTACGACACCTATCTCGCGTATTTCACAGAGTCCGTGTCGGGCCTGAATGTGGAAGCGCCGGTCAAGTACAAGGGTGTCCAGGTGGGTACGGTGCGGGAGATCGGGCTCGACCAGGAGGATCCTCAAAGGGTTCGACTCGTCCTCGCAATTGAGCACGGCGTTCCGATCAAGCGGGATACGGTGGCGATCCTCAGCGTGCAGGGACTCACCGGTATCGCTTTTCTGGATCTTGAAGGCGGATCTCGGGAGTCGCCGCTCCTCACCCAAAAGGAAGGGGAACCGTACCCCGTGATCGCGACAGGGCCATCGCTGCTCCGTCGGCTCGACACGCGGGCGAGCGCGCTCGTCGCCGATCTCTCTCAGACCGCGCAGAGTATCAACCAGCTCATCGACCAGGACACCCGTGAGGCTCTCCAGCGCACCATCCGTGATCTCGATACTGTCACGCACGTGATCGCAGGGCGCTCGAAGGCGATCGACGCCACTCTCGTCGCCGCAGCGCGGACGATGGAGAACAGTGCCCGGGCGAGTGCGGATCTTACACAGCTCGTGAAGCAGGTGGCCCGAAGTGCCGAGGCCGTCGAGCGCGCGGCGGACAAGACCGCACGTGCCAGCGAAGCCGTGCGAGCCACCGCGAGTGACGCGAGCGGTGGGGTGGACGAGCTGCGCGCCAACACGTTGCCGGAGCTGCAGCGGCTCCTCGCCGATGCGCGCGTCGTCGTGTCTTCGCTGGGACGGATCTCACAGGACTTGGAACGGAACCCCAATGCACTCGTCGTGGGTCGCGAGCTGTCTCCCGGGCCGGGCGAGTGACCTGAGTCGTGCCGCACATCTGGCATTCGAGGATCGCTCTCGCCGGAGCCTTGACCCTCGCCTGCGGGGCGTGCACGTTGCTCCAGCCCGTACGCACGGAGCCTCCGAGCCTTTTCGCCTTGGAAGCGACATTCGAGAGCCCTCCGGTGCGGGACGCAGTCCCACAGCCACTCGTCATCGCCGTGCCGCAGGCGCGACCTGCCTTCGACAGCGCACGTATCGTCTATGTGTCTAGAACATACGAGGTGCGCTTCTTTGCGAAGAGTCAATGGGTAGACACTCCCGCGCGCATGCTCGCGCCGCTTCTCGTCCAGGCCCTCGGCGCAAGCAACAGATTCCAACCGGTTCGCAGCGGAGCGGGTGTCGCCGCGGCTCTCCGCCTCGAAACCGAGATCATTACGCTCCAGCAGGAGTTTACAGTTGCGCCGAGCCGGGTGCGCTTCGCCCTCCGAGCACAGCTCGTCGATGTGGCGGAACATCGCATCGTCGCGACGACGAACCTCGAAGCGGTTGAAGAGTCGCCGTCCGACGATCCCTATGGGGGCGTCGTCGCCGCAAACCAGGCTGTTCACCGTCTACTCCGCGAACTCACCACGTGGTGTGAGGAATACGCTGCGGCACCGGGGTCAGCGAGCGGGACGCGCGTCCCAGAAGGTAGAGAATAATTCTGTCGTTTGTAGAAGGGTCTCGTCGAGACAGGCTGAGGAGCGCGGCCGATCCCTTCAAGAGGATCCCTGCTTCACCTTGCGACCGGCCCAGCGCAAGAGCCATGAGCACTTGCCATCGCGAGGTCGGAACTTCCAGGTGGTTGGTGGCGAGGTTGGTCGCCCTCTCTGATACGCCAGCGCTTGTCAGCGGCGTACCAAGCCGAAGGCGAAGTTGCGCCCCCCGGAGAAAGCTGCGCCACGTCGAGCCCGTTCCAGCGGACTCGATAATGCAGACGTGGCTGACACGCTCGAGCGTGGGCGACCTGCTCGAGGCGCAGGATGCGGATTCGTTCCGCGTGCGCGCTTGGCGCGGAGCGGCAGCCACAGTGCGATGGACCCCGCGGCCACTCAATCAGATTTTCGCGACGGATGGGCGCGCCGCGCTGCTGGAGCTACCTGGCATCGGGAAGAGTATTGCGTCGGCGATAGAGGAACTCCTTCACACTGGGCGCCTCGCCATGTTGGACCGCCTCGAAGGGCAGATCTCGCCCGAGGACTTGTTCACCACGGTACCGGGAATCGGTGAGACGCTAGCCCGCCGGATCCATGCTGAACTCGGGATCGACACGCTGGAGGAGCTGGAACTCGCAGCACATGATGGCCGGCTGGGCGCGATGCCCGGTTTCGGAGCCCGCCGGACGCTCCTCGGCGTCCTTCGGGCGACGCATCTTGGCGATGGTGACGCCGTCGTTACAGACGAGGTGAGTTTCCCACTTCCGCTCGACGAGCACAAGCGCGCTTTCGGTCCGAGTGTGACCCGGACGGCATCGGCAATCGCCGTTGCTCCGGCCAATATCTTCGCCCTCGCCTGATCCCGGAAGAGCAACTGCGTATAGGTCATCGGAGGGTCCTCGCGCCCGCTTCCCGCCCAACCGTCTGGGATCGGGTCCCAAAATGAATGAACGTGGAAGCGCTTCTACCAACCGTCCTCTGCAACGGCTATGCCGCTCGGTCTCGCCGAGTCCGCCGCAGCGTCGCGTCAGGCGCCACCTCAGAAGGAGCGAGCCCGGCAGTTCGGCGATCCCGCGGTTGGGGCGAACCGGACCACGAGCTGTATTCACTGGTGCTATGTGTCACTTCCACATTCCCTCATGGGATCTTCGGCTTCGCAATTCCCCTGGGCAACGAGCGGCGCCGTCGACGTCCGCCGGAGCAGACCGGGGGCAAGGGGCCAGGGCACGAACTCCGCAAACGGAGCGGGCAGTCGCTCGTGTGCGCCGAGGAGCAACGCACCGCCCGGCGGAATGCGCTCCGCAATGCGTAGGACAAGCTTGCGTTGGAGCGCATCGCCGAAATAGGTGAAGGCGACGTTGCGGCAAAGCACGAGGTGGAAGTTTCCCTCCGCAACTCTGCGCCGCAGGTCCTCACAACGGAACTCAAACCCGCTGCGAAGACTCGCCCGAAGGCAGTAGAGTCCTCCTCGGCGCTCGAAGGCACGGTCGGTCCAAGAGCTCGGAAGGTCGCGCAGGGCACCGGCGAGAAAGCAAGCGAGCCGCGCTCGCGTGAGAACGCGCGGATCAGCATCGGTGCCGACCACGTGCAGCGCGAAACCGGGGAAGCGCGCTGCCGCACCTGCTTCCCAGGCGAGGCGCACGGAGTAGGCTTCCTCGCCCGAGGCGCAGCCCGCGCTCCAACAGCGCACCCGGTTCTCGCCACGCGCACGGGCCAGCTCGGCGAGCGTAGGCAGCACGATCCGGGCCAGCGCGTCGAAGACCCCATGGTCGCGCCAGAAGCGCGAGATCGTGAGGCGGCACGCGGCATCGAAGACCTCCCACTCCGAGTCGTCCTTCTCGAGCCGCTGCCGATAGGCGGTCCAGTCGGGCAGGCGGAGCGCTCGCATGCGGCGCGCGAGCCGACGCTCTACTCGGCGGCGCACCTTACGAAAGCCCTCCCACCGAAGCCCTACCCGCGGCAACGCCCATTGCAGGAACGCGACGAACTCAGCGTCATTCACGGCGCGTACCTCCCGACGCCGCAGGCCGAGTTCAGCGCGGCATCAGAAAGGCCTTGCAAGCGTTACAGCCCAGGCTGAGCGGCCTCCCGGCCGAACAGCGTGCACTCGTCCGCAGCGCTTTTGCCAAGGGAGGGACATTCACCTCCTCGTCTGCGAATGCACGGGACTCTCGTGAGTCCGACCGCCGCTGCAGCGAGACCCTCCAGCGTCTGTGTGGCGCAGCGACCGGGCCCCGTTCCGGCTGACTGCAAGGACCCTGCCGCGCGCGCGCCACCCGTCAGGGTGTCGCTTCCCCCGAGCGCCCGCGGCGCGACTGATGGTCACGCGTCCGTGACTGAACGAGACATTCTTTCCCAGTCCCTGGCGTCGGGACTACCGCCGTTGGGGGGCTATCTGCTGGCACAGGAAATGCTTTCGATGCCTTCGGCATGCGTCATCACTTCCATCGGTGCCCGAATCTGCGAGTGATAACCGCGGAGGCCAGAGATCTGTCCGGCGATCGGCGGGGAGGGGCGGTGATCCTCGAGGAGCTCTGCGCGGCGAAACACTGGAGTCCGTGCGTTGGGCTTGTCGAGTGCGACGTGCTCTCGCTACCGCAAAAGCGCACACTCCTCGTGGCCCGAGCGACCAGCTTGCGAGAGGAAGATGGCGCGACGGGCACACTTCTCGCGGGTATCTCACACGATCGGACCACGGCCCTTGCCGACCTCCGGAAGACTCTGCTCGGCGAGCGCAAACGGATTGTTGCCGAGAATCGCCGACTCGAGGCCGAGATGGCGGCACTCGAAGGCGTGCTCGGGCGGGAAGAGATCACCGACGACATAGAGCGCGCGAGCGCGGAGTCGGGCATCGACTGGGGAGACGCGCGCGAACGGCTCACCGTACGCCGGCTCGACTCGATCGATCGCGCGCTAGATGCGATGGCGCTCGGCAACTATGGCGTCTGCAAAGCCTGCGGCGCCGCCATCGAGATCGAGAGGCTGCGGCTCGTCCCCGACGCGCGAAGCTGTTCTGCCTGCGCGCGCTCCGCTCCGGCTCCGCGGTGATTCAACAGTCGCAATAAGGCGTCGGGGATTGCCCACTCTTTGTGATGGTTGTCCGAAGTTTTAATATCTCCCGATGCTGAGGCAGGCGCTGGTGGCAGACGCAGCGAATGCAACCTCCGCGGTGTTCTAAAAGAGGAAGTTAAACGCAATTGCGCGCCGGCGGAGCGCTTCATCAGGCAAGGTCTGCTGGGGTGGTACCGAGGCTTGGGAGAGCCCTTGTCCCCGTATTTCTACGCCATCGCCGTAGACTTCGACGGCACGCTCACCGCGCACGGAAGCCCCACGCCCGACGTGCTCGCTGCCGTCGCTGAGGTGCGCGGGTGCGGTACGAAGGTAGTCCTCGTGACAGGCCGCGTCCTCGCGGAGCTGCGCGAGGCCTTTCCCGACGCGGACGATCACTTCGACTTCATTGTCGCGGAGAACGGGGCCGTCCTGTGCGCGGAACACGTGCCTCGACTCCTCGCGCCGCCCGTCAGCTTCGAGCTCGACGAAGTACTGCTGAGGCTGGGCATCCCCTTCCGCCGCGGCCAAGTCGTGCTGGCTTCTCATGGGGCGTGGGATATCGCCGTCACCGAGGAGATCCGTCGGCTCGGCCTGGAGTGCCAGATCGTGCGCAGCCGCGCGGACATCATAATCCTGCCGCCGGGAATCTCGAAAGGGTTGGGCGTGTCCAGGCCCTCGGTGACCTCGGCATTTCCCACCACAGTGCGATCGCGATCGGCGACGCAGAGAACCACCACTCGCTCCTCGAGACCTGCGAGCTCGGAGTGGCGGTCAGTAACGCGGTGGATGCGTTGAAGACGCACGCCGATCTGGTGTTGGAGGAGCCCGACGGTGCCGGGGTGGCTGCGTTCCTGCGCGGTCCGGTGCTGTGCGGCGAGGTGCGGATCGAACCGAAGCGCTGGCAGTTGGAGCTCGGCCGCTACGAGGACGGCTCGCGCGTGCGCCTGCCGGCCTCGCAGATCAACATGCTCATCACCGGGCGCAGCAAGAGCGGGAAGTCGCATCTCGCGGGTCGGTCGCGGAAGCGGAGGCGCCAGAGCCTGCGTACGACGCGGGCAATCTTGAGGATTTCCACTGGGCGCTGACAGCCTGCGCACCTGCCAGGATCCGCTTCCAGGCACCGCGCTCGGATTTCTCCCGCTGGCTCCGCGACGTGATCCATGACGACGAGCTGAGCGCTGCCGTCCTGGACCTCGAATCAAAGATTTCAGACCGGACGGAAGACGTGGAAGTGGACGTTGTGCGCGCGGGCCTGCTCTCCGCGATCGAGGACCGCTACCTCGAATGACGGAGCCTGGCGCGGAGTCATCCGGGCTGGTCGGGCAACCGTGGCTGACGAGGGGTTCAGCCAATCCCGGCGGCGTTGCCCTACCTGCAGCAACAACCTGATGACGCCAGCCGAATCAACGGACCCAAGTTGCGCACTCTTTCTCCCGGAGGCGACGCTTGGAAAGGTGACGCGCAAGATGCTGGAGGCGAAAGGCGTCTTCGCTCAACCGCCCGCCTTGATGCGCGTCGCCTCACGTCGACTCCGGCTCCTGCGTCAATGCGCCACGAGAATCCCGCGCAGCCTCGCGCGGAGAGGCCACATCGCGGCACAGCTGATGCATTCCTATAGCATCACCCGGCGCCAGCATCGGCCGGGATATCAATCTCACAATCCGAAGGAGGAAGCACGATGGCAGAGAAACACGAGCAGGAGACCAAGGGGCTTGCCCCCTGGGATCCACTGCGCGAACTCGAGACGTTCACCCGCTGGGATCCCTTCCGTGCTGTCGTGGGCCGGGGACGGCTCAGCCGGCTTATGGAGGAGATGTTTGGAGACCGGCCATTCGCCCGCGGGGAGCTTGTGCCGGCGCTGGACCTCCATGAGACCGATAGCGAGTACGTGGTCACGGTCGAGCTCCCCGG
>DATFYN010000418.1:0-4626 GCA_035315025.1 Myxococcota bacterium | reverse complement strand
CCCCGCACCTTACCTGCTTGCGACAGCTCGTTTCCCTGGGAGGCCGTTGGGAAGACAAGGCGCAGGCTAAATCGCTCCTCCATGGGTGTCAAGCCTGAGGGGTACGGGCCGCAATCCAGTGCAGGAGCCGTCCGGCGCGGGCTCCGTCACGCCGGTAGGAGTGGAATCGATCCGGGTGGCAGCGCGTGCAAGCCGCGGGGAACCCCCCGATCGCCTCGGCCGAGAGACCCGCTCGCGTGAGATCGGTGCGCGCGAGCGCCGCAAGGTCCAGCAACGCGTGGCCCCCGCCTCGGCTGTGGAGCGCCCCGCCGAGCTCGGCCCCAAAGTGCAGTTCCATGGCGACCACGACCGGCTCGTCGATTTCATAACAGCACGGTCCGATGCAGGGACCCACCACGGCGCGCAGCGGAGCCTGCGCATCGAGCTCCCGGCGTAGCGCAGCCACGGCTTTCGGAATGACACCCTGCGCCAGGCCCCGCCATCCGGCGTGAACCGCGGCGACGGCGTGGCCACTCTCATCCGCGAGCAGGATCGGCACGCAATCCGCGGTCACCACCGCGACACACAGCCCGGGCACGCAGCTCACGATCGCGTCCGCCTCACCCGGCGTGTCGCCGTTCGGATCCGCGTGCGCGACGTCGATGCCGTGCACCTGCCGCGGCCGAACGACCCTTTCGGGCTCGGGCCCGCCCCGCACGCCAAATCCGTGGGCGATCCCCTGGAGCAGCGGGTGGGTGAGCGAGAGAAGGCTCATCGCTCTCTTTCTGCGAGCGCCGCCAGGCACGCGGCCAGGTCGAGCGGCAGTGGCGCTTCGAAGCGTACCGGTGCAGCGTTGCGGGGATGGAGGAAACCGAGCAGCGCCGCATGGAGCGCGGGACGTGCCAGGGTGACGCCGGCAATGCCGGTCGCGCGGCTGCCATACACCGGGTCGCCGATGATCGGCATGCCCACTGAGGCAAGGTGCACGCGGATCTGGTGGGTGCGTCCCGTCTCGGGCCGCACCTCGAGCTCGGCGCATCCGCTGCGCGCAAAGCGCGCGCGGACCCGCCACGCTGTGTGGGCGTCGCGCCCACACGCTGTGGCCACGGACATGCGCTTGCGGTCGTGGCGATGCCTCCCGACCGCGCGATCCACCCGCCCTTCCCCCGCTCCCGGGGTTGCGTGCACGATGGCCCGGTACATACGTTCGATGGTGTGACGCTTGAACTGACTGGCCAGCGCGTGGTGCGCGAGATCGTGCTTCGCCACGACCATCACTCCAGACGTGCCCTTGTCGAGGCGGTGCACGATCCCAGGCCGGAGCACGCCGCCCACGCCCGCGAGATCGCTGCAGTGATGGAGCAGGGCGTTCACGAGCGTGCCCCCGGAGTGACCGGGTGCGGGATGCACGACGAGGCCGGCGGGCTTATCAATCACGACAATGTCTGCGTCCTCATAAAGCACCTGCAGCGGGATGGCTTCGGCCGTGACGCGCGCGGGCTCGGGTTCGGGCGGCCTCGCCTCGAGCGCGTCGCCCGGGCGAACGCGCTGGCCTGGTCGGCCGGGGCGCGCGTTCACGAGCACGCGTCCCTCGTCGATCCAGCGTCGCGCCTGCGCCCGGGCGATCCCGGCTGCCGCCGCCAGCACGAGGTCAAGGCGCCTTCCCGCCCCTGTTTCTTCGACTCGGAACATCCACACGGTCGGAGCCCGCGATCTACCCTTCAGAAGGGATGACCCTGGCGGCTGCGCTTGCGGGCGATCCGGCCCGTCTCAAAGCGCTCCATGTAGCTTGGCACCACGGCCCGCAGATCGAGCCCGCAGCAGCGCGCATAGGCTCCGACGAATCCGCGCACGTAGACCGCTGCCGGCAAGTCGTCGAAACGCTCCTCTTCGAGGAAGCGCAGATACGTGGGGTTGATCTTCGTGACCTGCGCGAGCTGATCGAGCTCAAGTCCGCGGCGCATGCGGGCTCGACGTAGCCGTGCGCCGTCGTACACCGACGAACCCGCTTCTGCCTCAAGTTCGTCGAACGCGGCAAGGCCGATGGGGGCAAGCGGTTTCGCCTCGCTTCGCACCGGCCCTTCTTGCTCGGGCTCGAAGGCAAGACCGGTCGAGGGAGGTGGCCGGCTCTCCCCGGCGAGGCTCCCGTCGTAGGCGCGGCGGCGCTCGGAATCGGACAGCACCTCGTAGGCGAGTTCGATGCGCTCCCGCAGACTGACCGCATCCTCATCTGCGAGGAGCGAGTAGATTGCGAGCGAGTCGGTGGCATAGGCAGCCTGCGCCATGCGGTAGGCGCGTTCGATCTCGGCCGCGTCCGCCTCGGAGGAGACCTCGAGAAGCTCGTAGTGGTTCTGCTCGCCGAGGGGCTTCATGCACGGCTCTCGCGCAGTTCCGGCTGCGCCGACGCGCGGCGCGGATCCGCAAGCTTGGCGGCGATGCGCGCGAGATAGACTGCCGCGTCGGCGGCGGGATGCGACTCGACGAGCGGGCGGCGCGAGAGCATCGAGCGCCGCGCCGCCTCATCATGGTTGACGTAGCCGAGATACTCCGCCTCGATGCCAAAATATTTCTTGCATACGCTGCGCACCGCGAAGCCGAGCTTGATGTCCTCGCTCGTCCTCACCTCGTTCACCACGAGCTTCGGGCGGAACTGCTGCAAGGCCGCCACAAAGTGCGCGCCCTCGGCGGGATCAAGCGATTGGATCTCGCGCAAGAGATCCAGCGGCGTGCGGATTCCGCGCTCATTGCGCTGGTCCATCGCCTGCGCAATGAGACGCCGCACGGCCCGGCTCTCGAGGGCTTCGCGCATGCGGCGATAGAACGCGGCGCGCAGGAAACTGTAGGCATTCTCGAGGGAGGTCGGCTCCGGGGAGAGCACGATCAAGCCCTCATCCGCGGCGAGGAAGTAGTCGACCACTGCGGGGTGCGTACCTGCCCCGAGGTCAAGGAGCACGAAGTCTGCCGGGAAGCGGTGGATGGCTTGGAGCAGGCGCTCGCGCCGGAAGTGGCTCGGCTGGGCCGCGCCAAGGTGACCCTGGGTCGCGGCAATCAGCCTGAGGTTGCGCAGCGGCGTGTCCACGACCAGCTTGGCCAGATCCTCCTCACGATGCGCCACAAAGTCCGCGAGGCTGGCGCGCGGTGAGGGCACACCCAAGCAGGTGTGGAGGTTCGCACCCTCGAGGTCCACGTCGATCGCCAAGACCGCGCGGCCCCGCCGCGCCAGCGCGGCCGCGAGATTGGCCACGAGGAAGGTCTTGCCAACTCCTCCCTTGCCGCCGCCGCAGGCGAGGATCCTCGGTCGCGCCGCGCGCAGCGGGGACGCGAGCGGGGGAGTCGTGGAACCAAGGCTGTTGATGATCGATTCTCCCCTCGCCGTGCGCGGTTACTCGGCGAGCTCGGTGTTCCAGTACGAAGCATCCACCAAGTTCAGGAACGGTCGCCACTCGTTGTAGCGCACGCTCGACAGCATGAGATTCATGAGCGGTGTCCAGCGCGGACGGGCGGGCGGCCGGCGCAGGCTAAGGCCTGCCTGCGCGGGAGTGTTACCGCCCTTGCGCCGGTTGCACTCGAGGCAGCTGCACACCACGTTGTCCCACGTGCTGCGGCCTCCAAGCGAGCGCGGGACCACGTGGTCGAGGTTGAGCTCCGAACGGGGATAGCGCACTCCGCAGTACTGACACGTGAAGTTGTCGCGCGCGTAAATGTTGATGCGACTGAAGCGCACATGGCGCTTGGGAACGCGGTCGAAGGCAATCAGCACGATGACCCGTGGCACGCGGATCGGACCGCTCGAGGTTCCGATCGCTTCCGCGTCGCGGGCCACCGCGAGCTGACTCCAGCCCTCGAAGTCGAAGGTCTGGTACTGCTCGTCGACAGCGCGCGCGATGCCCTGGTAGATCAGGGCGAACGCCCGCCGCACCGATGTCACGTGAATCGGCAGATAGGAGCGATTCAGGACCAGAACACTTGTATTGAGCATTGCCTTCGCCCGGGAAACCTACCGGATGGACCCCGCAGGATCAACGCGGAGCCCACACGCGAGCCCAAGCGCCGTTTCGAGTGCAGACGCGTCGTCATCGAGCAAAGTGCGGACGTCGATCAGCACTGCGCCATCACGGATGCGCGCAATCACAGGAATCGGTGCGGTGCGCAGCGCAGCGGCAAGTGCTTGCGCACCGTGCGGTGAGCGCAGCGCCACGACCCAGCTCTCAAGCCGTGCGGTGGGCAGCGAACCGGCGCCGATCGGCGCCGCCTCCGGCAGGACTTCGATCTCGAGCGCCGAACCGCCCACTTTCACGAGCCGCTCGGCGAGCGCCCGCGCCCGTTGCTCCAGCAGCGCCGCAGGCGCAAGCAGCTGGCGCAGCACGGGGAGCTCCTGCTCGCCACGGCCCTCCAGCAGCACCTTGAGCGTCCAGTCGAGTGCGGCGATGCAGAGCTTGTCGAGGCGAAGCGCACGCGAAAGGGGATTGGCTCGCATGGCCTCAATCCGGGCTGCGCTGCCGAGCAGAATCCCCGCCTGCGGTCCACCGAGCAGCTTGTCCGCGGAAAAGCACACGACGTCTGCGCCAAGCCGAAGCCGGGCCGGCGCGTACGACTCCGGCGCAAGTGCCGGCGCCCCCTCCCGCCCGAGCTCCACGAGGAGACCGC
>DATFYN010000417.1:0-10962 GCA_035315025.1 Myxococcota bacterium | reverse complement strand
GGGCTTGGCTTCTCGATTGTTCTGGTCTATCTGCTGATCGTCGTGAACTTCCAGTCCTGGTTGGATCCATTCATTATCGTGACCGCGCTTCCCGCCGCGTTGGCGGGGATCGTCGTCTTCTTGTTCGTCACCTTCACGACGCTTAGCGTGCCGGCCCTGATGGGCGCAATCATGGCGATGGGGGTTGCGACCGCGAATAGCATTTTGGTTATAGCCTTCGCCAGGGAGCGGCTCACCCATCACGGAAGCGCCAGCAACGCAGCCGTGGAGGCGGGATTTACCCGATTCCGTCCAGTCTTGATGACCGCGCTCGCCATGATCATCGGGATGATCCCAATGGCGCTCGGACTCGGCGAGGGCGGCGAGCAGAACGCCCCGTTAGGTCGGGCCGTGATCGGCGGACTCCTATTCGCCACCGTCGCAACGCTCTTCTTTGTGCCGGCCGTATTCAGCGTGCTCCACGAGCGACGTCGCATGGGGGAGTCCTTGAGTCATGGTGAGCCCCCCAAGCGGCCTGAAACATAGCCTCGCAAGGAGGCCGCGGTGGTGACAGAAGGGGAAGAAGGCTCGGGAGGAGAGGGCGGGGGCAAAGCCCCGCCGAAGCAGCGTCGGCGCGACGTGAAGCTCTACCTCGTGGTGGGTGCAGTCGTGGTGATCGGGCTTGCCCTCTACTTCGGTGTTCACGCCCGTTCAGCGGCCGAGGCGAGGCTCAAGCAAGCGACCCAGGACGCGGCGAGAATCGCGGTGACTGTCGTCACGCCCGTAGCGACAGCTGCCGACCAGGAGCTTGTCCTTCCGGGGAACACGCAGGCCTTCATCACGGCGCCAATCAATGCTCGGACCAACGGCTATCTAGAAGAGTGGTTCTTCGACATTGGAGCACGTGTCAAACGAGGGGCGTTACTCGCGAAGATCGCAACCCCAGAAGTGGATCAGCAGTTGCAGCAGGCCCGAGCAGATCTCAAGAGCGCTGAGGCGAATCTCGCAATCGCAAAGATCACCGCGGAGCGCTGGCAAGCGCTGGTTGCAAACGGGGCGGTTTCGAGGCAAGAGACGGACCAGGCGTCGACGAACCTCCGTGCTGCGCGGGCCGCGGTGGATTCCAGTAGCGCCAACGTGCGGCGGCTTGAGAACTTACAGTCGTTCCAAAAGGTCTACGCGCCATTCGATGGGGTGATCACCGCTCGCAATACAGACACCGGTGCGTTGATTGACGCGGGCGCTAGCGGGCAAGGGCGAGAGCTGTTCCAGCTGGCGGATATCCGTACGATTCGCGTGTATGTCGCGGTTCCAGAGGTATACGCCCAATCTGTGCAGCCGAATGCGGAAGCGCTCCTCATGCTGGACGAATTCCCAGGTGAATCCTTCCACGGGAAGATCGTTAGGAACTCAAACGCGATCGACCCGGCTTCGCGTACGCTCCTTACAGAAGTGGATGTCGACAATCAGGACGGACGGTTGATGCCGGGGGCTTATGCACTTGTCCACCTGAAGCTTCCCAAGGAAGTTCGGTCGGTCACCATTCCAGCCAACACCCTCCTATTCCGATCGGAGGGTTTGCGCGTGGGTGTCGTGCGCAATGGCCACGCGGAGCTCGTACCGATAAAGATCGGCCGCGACTACGGGGCGACGGTGGAGGTGGTCGCGGGGCTCGAGCCGACGGATGCGGTTATTGTCGATCCGCCGGACTCGCTGATCAGCGGTACTCCGGTTCAGACGAGTCCGCAACGGGCGAAATGAAGTCCGCCGAGCGAAGGCTCCCTGCGCGGTGGTTCAGGCGGGGCACCACGGCGTGAATGTCAGCCGCAGAGTCCGCGGCCATTGAAAGGTTTGCGTTCGGGCGAGTTTCGGGAATGCCAATACGGAGTGCCTCTCCGGAGTCGCTAAGCCGGGCACTTTCGGGCCTGGTGCAATTTGCATCACGAATGCAATGTAAATGTAGTAGGCTCATGCGCACCATGGGAGAGACCCAGAAATGAGCTCCACTCCCGCTACATTCGACGATCTGCCTCGCGCAGTGCTGCTGCCCGTCGCGCTCGAGACGATGCACGTGGGGCATCTCCTTGACCGCGCGCTGATGCCGCAGGTCGTGATCGCGACGAAGAACGCCGCCTCGGTTGAAGAGGTCGCCATCCTCGAATGGATGGGTGCGAGTCCTGTCTACACCGCTCGCATGCGGAGGCTGATGGGCATCGAGGGCGACGGCGTCGACGCCATCATGAAGGCGCTCCAGCTCGACGTTGGGTTCCCCCACCAGTACATGGACGTGGGCTGGAAGCTCGTGGACGCCCGTTACGGTGAATTTTGGCTCCGTCATTGTGGCGCGCTTATGGACGTCGAGCCGCACGGGGAAGAGCGCGTGATCGGGATGTGCCATCACATCGAAGATCCGACCTTCGATGCAACGGCCTACGCGACGAACCCCCGCGCCCGAGTCCGTCCAATTCATCGCCCGCCACGAGTTCCGGTGGACCGGATGCCCCATTGCCACTGGACGATCGAGATCGACCACACGAACGAACCGGTGAGCGCCGCGGCCCACACGGGCGTCGTGGCAGCTCTTCCGCTCGCGCGGATCGAGAACCGGTGCGCAGCTGAGAGCACACCGGTGGGGATGACAGACTATTCGGGTCCATTCGATCCGGAGTTTCGGCTGGGTCGGCTCTCGAGCGCGACGCTGGCCGCCGTCGCACGCGAGTTCCAGGTCCAAACGCACCTGCTCTCCTGCTCGGCGGAGATCACGCTGGCCGAGCGGCTGGGCCGCACCGCGGCCCGTGACTTGATTGCGGCGCAGTGGATTGCGGCCTCTTGGGTGGCGAGCCAGCGGCTCGCCAAAGCGCTTGGCGAGACGGGCGGAGGAACGCACGCCGTGGCGGCGGTGCTTCGCGGGCTTGCGACGCTGCCCCCCGGCTTTCGTCGCAGCGCGGAGATCTCGGACGAGCGCGTGCGCTTCGGGCTTGAGCCCGCGAACCCCGACCTTCTCGACCCGGAACATCCAGGCTGGCTGGGACTTCTCGTGCGCGGAGATCGTGGTGGTGTCGAGGCCGCGGCGCAGGCGGTGGAGCCGCGCGCACGTCTCACTGATTTCTCGAGGCATGCGGGTTGCCTCTCCATGGACTTCACCGTCGAAGCAGGCGCCGTGCCAGCCGCCCCGCCGCCGGCGGCAGCCTTCATGCGCTTTAGTACAGCGACCTCCTTCGTGTTCGACCTAAATCGAGCGCGCTGACAGGTGTTCGTGCAAGCGCGCGGGTGTCCCCGAAACGCAGGTGCGGATCGACAATAGTTCGAGTATTCCCGCGTGCTGACAACTAGACTGCACGACTGGAGAGCTCGCGCACCAGTGTGGCCTCGAGGAGCGCGAGCTCGCCCTCACGCAGGTGGGCCCCTCTTCCCTCGAGCATCAGCGTCGAGGCAAGACCCGAAAGCACAGAGATGGTGTAGTGCTGGAGCACGCGGTGGCTAGCCCGCGAGAGGGGCGCATCGTGAAAGAGCCGCCGCCAGACGCGGTCAAAGGCCCGGAACATGCGCGCCTGCCAGGACGGTTCCCGGGCCGCGTAGAGGTCCGGTCGGCGCAAATGATCGAGCAGAATCTCGAAAGTCGAGGCGTACTCGCGGCTTGCGAAGTGCTGCCACGTGCGCTCGAGAAAGAGGGACGTCCGTTCCGCGAGACTCTTCCGTGCGACGAAGATGTCTTCGAGGCGAGCCTCGAAGCGCTGAAATGAGTCTTCGAGCACGGCGAGGAAGATGCCATCTTTGTCACCGAAGTGGTGCTGCACCGCGCCCCATGTAACACCGGCGCGGCGCGTGATCTCCTGGGCGGTGGTGCGTTGGAACCCGAGCTCGGCGATGCAATCGACAGTGGCGTTCAGGATGCGCCCCCGCGTATCCGCAGTGCGCTCGGCATGAGAGCGGCGCACGCGACGTTCAGGCCCTTTGCGAAGGCGGATCGCCTGCGTCACGGCTGTCTGGCTTTCCCGGCGTTGCGCTCCGCGCGCAGCTCGCGCACGACCTGGCTCGCTACCGCCGCCACGGGCCAGCCGCCATAGTGCGCCACGTGCAGCACCAGTTCGTCGATTTCGGCTTCCGTCAGCTGCCCCGTGCGGATCGCGGCGCTCAGGTGAAGTTTCAGGGTGGCCTCATGCCCGAGACAGATGAGGACGGTGAGCGTCACGATGCGGCGGTCGCGCACAGAGAGACCTGGGCGTGTCCAGACGTCCGCGAACAGGTGGTCGAGCGTGGCGTCGAGGAAGACGTCGCCCGGGAGCGCAGGAGGCTTGAAGCCCATCACTCGTTCGAAGGCCGCAACACCGCGTTCCCGGCGGTCTCCCTCTGCCATCGTTCACCTCCTCTTCATATCCTCGAGGCCGTAGACGCGCGCCATGATCTGCGAAGCGAGGCCCGTGCCAGGCAGGGCTACGCCGCACTCCCGCGCGAGCGCCAGAGTCGCTGCGAGGTCTTTCTCCGCAAGCTCGACAAATCGGGCCAGCATCGCCTGGAAGCTCTCGCTATGGCGCGTTTCCTCTGGCGCCTTGTGCAGCCCAAGAAACGCCAGCATGGGATCCGTGAGGTTGCCGTTTGAGCGCGTGACTTCCTCGAGCACCTGCTGGGGAAGTCCGGCCGCGCGGGCGAGCAGCGTGGCCTCATAGGCCGAGGTCCACGCTAGGTAGGTCATGAGGTTGTTGCAAAGCTTAAGCTTTGCGCCCGCGCCGAGGGGACCTGCGTGCACGATCAGCTTGGCAAACGACTCGAGCGTGGGGCGGATCTTGTCGAGGTGACTGGCGTCGCCACCCACCATCACCGTGAGCGTGCCCTGCGCGGCGCCGACGGCACCACCTGTGATGCATGCGTCCACCATGGCAATGCCGCGTGCCGCAGCCGCCTCGGCCAACTCCAGTACCGTTTTGGGCTGCACCGTGCTGTGAACGGCGACGACCGTCCCGGCCTCGGCCCCTGCGAAAACGCCGTCGGGACCGAGGGTCACGGCGCGCAAGTCGGCGTCGTCGCGCACGCAGAGCCCGACGTAATTGCTGGCCGCCCCGACCGCTCGCGGGGTGGCCACGGCCTTCGCGCCGGCCACCACGAGCTCATGCACCGGAGCCGCCGCGAGGTCGTGCACCGTCGTCTCGAACCCCGCTGCAACGAGCCGCCTCGCCATGGGCTTTCCGATATTGCCGAGACCGATGAAGCCCGCCCGCAGCGTCATAAACGCAGCCTATCACATTTACATTGCGGACAGGATGTAAATGATGATATAAGAAAATGCAGGGGAGGCACATGGTGCGGCCGCTCGAATATGACCCCTATGCGTACGAGGTCCACGAGGACCCCTATCCCCTGTACAGGCGCTTGCGCGACGAAGCGCCGCTGTACAAGAGCGAAAGCCTCGAGTTCTGGACCCTTTCGCGCCACTCCGACGTCCTTGGTGCGCTTAAGGATTTCGAGACGTTTTCGAACCGTTACGGTGTTTCGCTGGATCGCGACGCGTTCCACGCTGATGCGGACACGACGATGTCGTTCCTGGCGATGGATCCGCCGCGCCACACGCGGATGCGCGGGCTCGTCTCGCGCGGGTTCACCCCGCGACGGGTCATGGACCTTGAACCCCGAATTCGGGAGCTCGCTGTGCACTACCTCGACGAGTGCACGGAGCGCGGAGCCTGCGACTTCATCGCCGATTTTGCCGGAAAATTGCCGATGGACGTGATGAGCGAGCTCCTTGGTCTACCCGAGGCCGATCGCGCGATGCTGCGCAGGTGGGCGGACACCGTGGTGCACCGCGATGAGGGCGTCGTCGGTGTGCCGCCGGCCGCGGCGGGCGCGGCACTCCACTTACTCCAGTACTTCCAGGCGCACGTGGCCGAACGCAGGACGCGCCCTCGTGGCGACTTGACGGAGGCTCTGCTGGAGGCGGAGATCGAAGGGGACCGGCTCTCGGAGCGCGAGATCTTGGGGTTTCTCTTCCTCATGGTCATTGCGGGCAACGAGACGACGACAAAGCTCCTCGCGAACGCGCTCTACTGGCTTTGGTGCAACCCAGAACAACGTGATCGCTTGCGCGCGGATCCGACACTTGTCCCGCGCTGGGTCGAGGAGACGGCGCGCTACGACAACTCCAGCCAAGCACTCGCCCGGATCCTGGCGCGGGATACCGAACTCTACGGTACGCGCCTGCGCGAAGGTGAAAAGGTGGTTCTGCTCATTGGCTCGGCCAATCGAGACGAGCGCGCATTCGAGGATCCAGACCGATATGATCTTCTGCGCAGCACGCGAGCCTCGTTGTCCTTTGGCCATGGGACCCATTTCTGCCTCGGGGCTGCGCTCGCACGCCTCGAGGGTCGCGTCGCACTCGAAGAGGTGTGGCAGCGTTTTCCCGAGTACGACGTGGATCCTGAGGGAATCGTGCGGGTTCACTCCGTGAATGTGCGCGGCTTCGCCGCGCTGCCGATCAAGTTCTAGGATGGGCGCCGGCCGCGTGGTGTGGGCTTTGGCCGGCCGTTTCGGGAGGGAAGCCCGATGACGCCCCAAGGCCCCCGGACGGCTCTCGTGACGGGTGCCTCGTCGGGAATCGGGGCCGCGATCGCGGTGGCCTTCGGCGAGCTCGGCTGGCGCGTCGCGGTGGGCGGGCGCCGAGTGGAGCGCCTCGAGGCGGTGGCGCGCCAGGTGGAGGAGGCGGGCGGGAAGGCCCTGACGTTCCGTTGTGACGTCGCGGAAGCGAGCGAGATCCACGCCTTCTTCGACGCGGCGGAGACGCAGCTCGGACCCGTCGACGTGGCCGTAGCGAACGCCGCAGGCAGTGTGCCGGCTCTCCTGCACGAGACGACCGTGGTCGGCCTTGAGCGCGAACTTCGCACGAATCTCCTCCATCCCCTCGTGCTCGCCCGCCGTGCCGTCCCGTCCATGCGAGAGCGGGGCCGCGGCGATCTCGTCTTTATTTCCTCGGAGAGCGCCGTTCGGCCGCGCCCCTTCCAGGTGGGTTACACCGCTGCAAAAAAGGGTGTCGAGGGCGCGGCGCAGGCTCTGCGCATGGAGCTCGAGGGAACAGGCGTGCGTGCCACCGTTGTGCGGCCCGGCGCAACCCTCACCGAATTTGCACGGGCGTGGCCACCGGATCTCGTGCGACGCGTGCTCGCTGCCTGGAAGGAATGGGGAGTGCAGCGACATCTGGGTTGGATGCCGCCCGAGGCAACCGCGCGTGCGGTCGTATGCGCGGTGACTGCCCCGCCGGGGACGCGCATGGATCTCATCGAAGTGATGCCCGAAGGGCCTAAGGAAGTGAGGATCTCCTGATGACGCTCGCTCCGCTCCATCCCGAGCCGCGAAATCTGATCGATGGTCAGCTCGTGCCTGCATCGAATGGTGGGACGTTCGAGAATATCAACCCAGCGACCGAGGAAGTGCTGGGTACGTGTGCAGACGGGACCAAGGATGATGTACTCGCAGCGATCGGCGCTGCGCGGCGTGCTTTCGACGAGACTCCATGGTCCACCGACGCCGCCTTTCGCAGGCGCTGCCTCGTCCAGCTGGCCGATGCGCTGAAGGAGGCACGCGAAGAGCTCCGCGCGATCGTGGTGCACGAGGCCGGCTCACCGATTCTGCTCACCTACAGCGTGCAGTGCGACGCCACGATCGGACAATTTGGCTACTGGGCCGACCTCGCAGGGAGCTACGCCTACGAGCAGCCGATGACGGAGATTCGATTCCTCGGCCAGCCTCAGCGCCGCTTGTTGCGCCGGGAGGCAACCGGAGTCGTCGGCGCGATCACACCCTGGAATTTTCCGTTGTACCTGAACCTCACGAAGCTTGGTCCGGCTCTCGCCGCGGGGAATACGGTAGTGCTAAAACCCGCGCCCGATACGCCCTGGTCCGCCACGGCATTGGGTCGCCTCGTTGCCGAGAGGACGGAGATTCCGCCCGGCGTGGTGAACGTGGTGGCGTCCTCCGACCATCAGCTGGGCGAGATCCTGGCCACCGATCCACGCGTGGATCTCGTCACATTCACGGGCTCCACAGCGACGGGCCGACGCGTCATGGAGTGCGCTTCAGCCTCCGTGAAGAAGGTCTTCCTCGAGCTTGGCGGGAAGTCGGCGAACATCATCCTCGGCGATGCCAACCTCGCGCAGGCGCTCGGGGGCGTTGCCACCATGTGTACCCACGCGGGCCAGGGCTGCGCTCTTACGACCCGGCTCCTCCTCCCGCGCTCTCGATATGCCGAGGGGGTCGAGATCGCCAAGCAGGCGTTCGAGCGCTGGAGCTACGGCGACCCCACGGATCCTAAGAATCTTCAAGGCCCGCAGGTGAGCCGCCGCCAACAGGAGCGCGTGCTGGCGTATATCGAGAAGGGAAAGCGCGACGGCGCGCGCCTGGTCACGGGGGGTGGAGTGCCGCGCCATCTGTCGAAGGGCTTCTACGTGGAGCCTACGCTTTTCGCCGACGTGGATCCGAATTCGACGGTGGCGCAGGAAGAGATCTTTGGGCCCGTCTTGGTCGTGATTCCCTTCGACGACGACGACGATGCCGTACGGATCGCGAACCATTCGATCTATGGGCTATCGGGCGCCGTGACCAGTGCCAGCGAGGCGCGTGCACTCGATGTCGCACGACGGATCCGCAGCGGAACTCTCGCAGTGAACGGAGGCATGTGGTTCGACGTGGATACACCCTTCGGCGGCTACCGGCAGAGTGGAGTCGGTCGTGAGAATGGTCTGCAGGGCTTTGAGGAGTACCTCGAAACCAAGGTGATCGCGCTTCCAGGGTCGCCGCCCAATGCCGGGACGCCGGGAGTCGAGCGATGACGGCGGCGGACGCCACGGCCGGCGCGGCCACAGACCCCGGCGTGCATCCTGGAGGAGCGCCGCCTCGCCGGGTTTCCGGTGGGCTTCCGGTTCTCGGCCACCTCCTCGAGCTCCGGCGCCAACCCATCGAGCTCCTCTCCCGAGCGCACGCGGAGTGCGGCGAGCTGGCGGAGCTTCGCCTTGCGCGTCTGCCCCTGGTCATGCTCTATGGCGAGGAGGCGCAGGAGGCCTTCTTCCGGGCGCCTGAAGAGCAGCTCGACCAGGCCGCGGCCTACCCCTTCATGAAGCCGATCTTCGGCGAGGGCGTCGTGTTCGACGCGCCGCCCGAGCGGCGCAAGGAGGCGCTCCGCAACCAGTCGCTGCGTGACAAACAGATGCGTGGCCACGCGGAGGTGATTGCCCACGAAACCGAGCGGATGGTCGAGGGCATGGGCCAGCAGGGGGAGATCGACCTCCTCGATTTCTTCGCAGAGCTCACGATCTATACCTCGAGTGCGTGCCTGATCGGGAAGCCATTCCGCGAGGAGCTGACGCCCGAATTTGCAAGCGTGTACCATGATCTCGAGCGCGGCACGGATGCCATCGCCTACGTCAACCCGCATCTCCCAATCCCGTCCTTCCGCAAGCGCGATCGCGCCCGGCGCCGGCTCGTCGAGCTGGTGACCGAGATCATGGAGGCACGCAAACGCTCGGGACAAGCAAAAGGCGATCTCCTCGACATCCTGATGCGCGTGCACCACGACGACGGTCGCCCTCGCTTCTCGGCCGACGAGATCACGGGCATGTTCATCTCGATGATGTTCGCGGGGCACCATACCACGTCGGGTACGGCAGCCTGGACGCTGATCGAGTTGCTACGGCATCCCGAGTATCGGGCCAGTGTGGTGATCGAGCTCGACCAGCTGTACGCCGACGGCAGCGAAGTCTCCTATCACGCGCTGCGTGAGATTCCTCGTCTCGAGAACGCGATCAAGGAGACACTGAGGCTCCATCCGCCGCTCATCGTGTTGATGCGGAAGGTCCTCTACGACTTTCACTACAAGGGCTGGACGGTGGCCACCGGAAAGCTCGTGGGGACCTCGCCGGCGGTGTCAAACCGCCTGCCCGAATGCTTCCCGGATCCCGAACGCTTTGACCCGACCCGCTACGCCGAAGGCCGTGAGGAGGATCGTCTGCATCCCTTCGGCTGGATCCCCTTCGGTGCGGGACGCCACCGCTGCGTGGGCGCCGCCTTCGCCATGATCCAGCTGAAAGCGATCTTCAGTGTCCTGTTGGAGCGATTCGAGTTCGACCTCACCCAGCCGTCGGAAACCTACCGCAACGACCACTCCAAGATGGTCGTACAGCTTGCCCAGCCCTGCCGTGTCCGGTACCGGCGTCGGCCGGCTAAGGTGCAGGCGTGAGAGTTCGGGTCGACCTCGACCTGTGTCAGGGCCACGGCACCTGCGCCGAGGAAGCACCCGAGGTCTTCGCCGTGGACGAGAAGGGATCGAAGGTGATCGTACGCATGGAGCGCCCGCCGGAGGCGCTCCGCGCGAAGGTGAAAAGCGCAGTCCGATTCTGTCCGACGCGTGCGCTCTCCCTCATAGAGGATTGAAGGACCGAGCGAAACTCATCAAACGGAGGCTTCATGCCCGCCTTTCCCCGCTCCGAGATCGAGGAAATGATTCGTCGCTTCGTCGCCACGAATGACGAGTGCGGCCGCACCGGAAACTGGGAAGCACTCGCCCGTTTCTACACCGAGGATGCGGTCTACAGCTGGAATGTCGGTCCGAAGTTTGAGTTCGTGGCGCGCGGCCGGGACGAGATCCGCAAGTGGGTGCTCGGCACCGAAATGGCAGGCCTCGACAAGTGGGTCTATCCCTACGTGCGCAGGCTGATCGATGACCAGAAGGGAGAGGTGATCGGGATCTGGCGCCAGATTGCGCCGCACAACGGGCCCGATGGGAAGCCGGTCGAGATCGCCGGTACAGGAGGATCTTGGTTTCGCTACGCCGGCAACTGGCAGTGGAGCTGGCAGCGCGATTTTTTCGACCACGGGAACGCCGGCGCCGTATTTCTCGATTTGCTCCAGAAGGGCCTCCTCTCGCCGGAGATGCAGGGGCGTCTTAAGCGCGGCTCAAAGCAGCCGGGCTGGGTGCGCCGCGAGGAGTTTGACTGGTACGCCACC
>DATFYN010000416.1:0-3984 GCA_035315025.1 Myxococcota bacterium | reverse complement strand
ATACTACGCACGAGCTCGGGGCCGAAGGCCTTCACGGCATGACCCGTGCCGAGCCATGCTGATTGATCTCCTCCTGCAGTCGCCGAATCTCGGGAGGCCATCGGCTCTTGATGAACGCCAGCACCGCGCGGATCTCGTCGTCGGATAGATCCCCGGAGAAGGCCGGCATTTTGCTCGGGAAGTCGGGTGGACCCGTGGCCTGTCCACCGAGCTTCACGGTCGCGAAGAGGACCGAATCCGGGTGATGCCATGTGTGTCCAGTCTCGTCAAAGGGAGGTGCTGGCAAGGAGCCATCCGCCAGGTGCTTCTTCCAGTTCGGTTGGCCTTCGAGAGATCGGCCGTGGCAGGATGAACAGTGACGTGCGTAGACTTCAGCCCCGACCTTCACCTGGGCTTGCAGTGCCGGATTCCCCTCCTGACTCTCGATAGCGCTGGACTCTTTGTCTTTGCTTCTCCACACAAGCCAGGCTCCGGCCAGCGCAGCGCACGTGACCGAGAAGGCCACGATGACGATGCTCCTGGTCGACCAGTTCATGCGGGCCATATGGCCTACCGACTCGCTTTCGGGCAATCTGGAGAGACACGCCGGTACATGGACTTCGCTCTCCCAGAGGCATCGGTTCAGAATGCCCGACTGTGTTACGCCTGGGGCGCCCGCTCGATCCGGTCGAGGGCCGCAAGCTGCCGGTCGTGCAGCTCCAGGATGCGCTTCCACTCTTGCTCGCGCAGCTCGTCCAACTTGCTGTGCAGCGCCATGATCTCCATCTCGGCCTTCAGGTTCACCTCGTAGTCGTTTCGTGCGTCGAACTGATCCCTCGCCGCGAGGCGATTCTGACTCATCATGATGACGGGTGCCTGCAGAGCGGCGACGCAGTTCAAGGCGAGGTTGAGCAGAAGAAACAGATACGGGTCGAAGGAACTGGGTGTCTTGGAGTTGTAGATTAGCCCAGCTGCCGGTCGAACTCCGCATTGCAATCGCAGGCGACCGGTTCGCGCTGCGGGAACTTCGAGAGGATGCGGCGCTCCAGCGCGCCGAGGCGCGCCACACGCCCTTCCAGAGTTGTCACGGCCGAATTGTGTACGTGGATATCCGTTGACAGATCCTCGGAAGCCCGAAGGAGCCGCAAGCGAAGGGCGTTGGTATGGATGTGGGCCGCGGCAGCGTGTCCGACGTCGCAGGCGTCGGCGAGGTCGCGATGCGCTGGTCCAGCTATCGCGCCACAGAACTATGACCTATCTCGCCTTGACCACGCAAGGGCGCGCTGATGCCGCTGGATGGTTCAGCGCCTCAGCTCGATACTGTCAATCGAGGCGCCCGAGTCTAGACGGCGGGTCGGCCTGTGTTGCTCGAGCGAGACGCGGTTCCATGAAACGCCGGAATTGGTCGGTGCAGAAGCGTTCGTTCGCGCGCCACCACGCGCTTCCGCCCGGGGTCTTCAGATTGTCCTCGAGCATGCGAAACATCGTCTCGAGCACGTCGGCGTCGATGAAGCGCTGCTGATGCAAGTGAAGCGTGAGGTCGAAGCGTGCCACGATCTGGCCGAGCATTGCGCTAAAGCGAACCTGCTCCTCTGGTGTGAGGTCAGCCGGAGAGCTCGAGCCGCGGATGAAGAGCGCCGTGAAGGCTGCGTCTTGCGCCAGGGCGAGCATGAACACGGCATTCCCCTCAACGATGGCCTGGTAGCTCGATGCGCGTACGGCGTCGGTGTTCTGTCGAATCTGCCGCGAGAGGTAGAGGAGTGATGCAATGACGCCTGCGGCGGCGATCAGGTTCGCGATGGTGCCGAGATCCATGGTGGCCGGAGCCTACGGCAAGACTGCGGATCGTCTATGGCCGGCGCTTCGCGCGATTACCAACCGGAGCGCCGCCGCTATTTCCGGCGTCTGGCTGGATCATCCGGCGGCGGCTCCCACCCTCCGCGTTCCCGGCCTGCCCTGGGGATCCACACCTCCAAGGATGACGGAGGCTCGCTGGTAGCCGGCACCCCATCGTCGCCCGCGACCGGCTGCGGCGACGTGTGCGTGGCCGGTTCGTTCCGCTCCCAGGATTCGCGTTGAGGCTGGGTGCGCTCCGGCGGTTGCGCGAGCTTTCTTTCGAGGATCCGCACCGAAGCGAGCTTCTCTTCGAGGATGCGCGCCCACTCCTGCGCGACCCTCGGCGGGATAGGCCGTCTGCCCATTTCCCAATCGTTAACCCGCTGCACGGACTGACCCAAGGACCCAAGGTGGCGGACATCGCCGTTTGGGTGATGCCGCCCACCCGGAGGCGGATTGCCCTGAGCCTCCGACCAGCTTCGGCAAGGTGGTGGAAGCCGCGCCCGCCGCAGCGTGAGCAGAGTTTGCTCGGGAAAACTCTCATCTTGCCCGAGGATCGCACAGACCCGACAGCTGTTTAGAGGTGTCAAGCGATTTAGCCGGTAGCGACCTCTTCCCGCGCGGGTAATACCCGCGTACCGCTCGCAGACTCGCTGCCACTCTTGCGGGATCCGAGTTGGGATGCGCCTGCGCCCAGCCTCCCAATCGCAAACTACAGACTCTGAGACCGCGAGGGCAGCGGCCATCCTCTTGACCCTGACCCCGTACGCTTGGCGTATCTCGCGCAGCCGCGCGGCCGGCGGCGGGTAGGAGCCGGACGCCAGTGCCGGAGCAGACATCACAAAGCTCGCTAGGGAGGTCTTGGCGGTCTCTCATTGCCTTCTCTCTCCGCTGCGACCAACCACGCTTCTGTGGTCGGCGGCAATCACCTCGCGCGTCTGAGGCCCAAGGCCCGAAACGTTCAGCTCGACGAGGGCATCGTTGTAGAGCTCCTCGAGCTCGGGAGAGAACTCCATCGAGTAGCTCTCCTCACCACGTGTGCGGCAAAGGGATGCGGGACATGGACCGCACGGCTCGAAGAACCACCGCTCTGCGGAAGTAGTCACACATTCACAGAAATTCCCGCTTGCTGCGGCGATGGACTAGCCGTATCGCGGTGCCGCGGTGAGCGGGGGTGCAGCCAGGGATGTGCGTGCCCGTGGTCGCAGACGCGGCCGGCGCAGATCCCCGATCCTGCGCGATGAAGCTTTGGGAGGGCTAGCCTATCTTGTAGGCAATCGTCGCCTGCTGCGTTTACTCAATGAGAAACCAGGAGATCCGAGCGGCACTCGAGTATCACGAGGCCACCAAGCACAGCGAGCGCAGCCTGCGAGGGAGCCGTCACGTTCTCGACTTTTCGAACCAGCCGCTTCTGTTCAAGATCTACCGCGACCTCGATGCGATCCCACTCGCGTGGGACCTTCCCGAGCGCGAGACGCCCGCTCTCGAGGCGATCGCCACGACCGGATCGGTCCGGTGAGCGAATTCCTGACCTCTCAGTGCTCGCCCGCGTCCTCTTTCTCTCGGCAGGAACTACTGTCGAGGCGGTGAGATCTCTTCCGCGCCTACCCCAACACGGGCGCGCTCTACCATGTCGATCTCTATCTAATCACACGCGATCTCAGGGCCTCGCGGCCGGGGTGTACCCCACTTCGGCCCCCACGACTTCGCGCTGCGCCGTCTGCGCTCGGGCGATTTCCGTGGCGTCCTTCTTGAGCCAAGTGGAGGGAACCCGGACCTGGCCCGCGCCCCTGTTATCCTGGCGAGCGCCTCCACCTCCTGGCGCAAGACGCGGGCGTAGAATACGACTCGGCGGGGTATGGCAGAAACCTCCGTTGACTGCGCAGTCTGTTTCCTGTTACAAAAAATAACAAAGGGGATACAATGCGCAAGATAATCAAGAAGAGGCGGCGTCCCGGTGGCGGTCGTAAACCGCTGCCTGCTGAAGAGAGGCGGCGGCAACGCGTGGTGTTGAACCTGACCGACCAAGAGCACGCGCAGCTTATGAAGGCCGCCCAGGGCGAGTCTCCTGCAGCCTTCGCCCGCAGCATCGTGCTCCGATACCTGACCAGGCGAAGATCATGATCCGCGCTCTGGCGCTTGCGGTGACGGTGCTGACGGGCTTTAGCG
>DATFYN010000415.1:0-5134 GCA_035315025.1 Myxococcota bacterium | reverse complement strand
GCGCAGCGCGCTCTTGCGCAGTGGTTCGCGCCTCGATCCAGACCGCAGCCGCAGTCGACTCGAGATAGGCCGCCCGCGCGTCTTCGTCGTCGAGCCCTGCGAAGCCCGGCGCGAGGCGTCGCAGCGTAAGCCAGGCCCCGGCGTCGATGCGTCCCCGCAGCGCTTCGCGCTCACTGCGGGAGAGCCCGGACTGGCGCCGCGATGCGCGACCAGCCAACTCGGCGAAACCTTCGTTCAGCCAGAACGGGCGGTCGCTACCGGCTTGCTCGCGGAAGACAGCGTGCGTGTATTCGTGGAAGAGGAGCGCACGCAGTTCACCCGCTGGATGCGCGGCGGAGACGACGTGCATCTGGCCGTCGAAAAAGCCGACCGTAGGAAACGAGAAGCGGTGTCGGTGCGCTTCCAGATACGCCGCCTTGCCGTAGAGGATGACGCTCGTGGGTTCGCGCGGCACGACGCCGAGCTCCTCCAGGGCATGGGCGCGGGCCTCTTCGAGGTAGCGGACCACAGTTTGTGCGTAGTCGGGCGATGCCCCACCGAGCTGGACGTCGTAGCGGATCCGAAAGTTCGGACTCTCGAGCGCGACGAGGCGGAGCGGTCCAGAAGCCGCCTGCGCCTCGGTGAGGCGTTTTTCATCTTCGAGAGCCTGGAGTCGGCGCTCGGCCGAGGCGCGCCACGGCGCAAGGGCCTCGCCCGCGCTCGCGAGGAACGCGCGCAAGTGCGCTTCGGCAGACTGGTGCCGCCCGCGCTGACCGTCCAGAAGCGCAAGATACCAGTGTGCCTCCGCATTCCCGGGTGCATCGCGCAACACCGCTTCGAGTTCGCTCGACGCACGCGCCGTGTCGCCGCGCGCAAGGTCATCGACCGCACCTTGCAACAGGCGGTAGACGCGGTCTTCTTCTCCGCTTGTCCCCCCTTGCGGCGTGCGTACGGGCGGCCCGCGGAAGCCGTCGCCCCAGAGGGAAGCCCGTTCCGCCTCCGGAACAAGCTTCTCGCGCGCAGCAGGCGGAACTGAGGCGGGGTCATCTGTGACGTGCGTCACACCTTTCTTATCAATCCAGACGAACGTGTCCGCAAGCGAGGGAACGGCGGCCGCGCCTATGGCCAGCGCGGCAGCCAAGGCGATCGGGCTGCGCGGAGTCACCTCAGGCTGTTCGGCGGGGACCCGCAGCGCCTTGACGGCCCGGCGCAAGGGTGGGTGGGACGAGCAGCCGGGCCGCGGCTAGCGGCGCTTCATGGCTTCGGCGGTGAGGTGCCCCAGTTCGGGCAGAATGAGTCGCTCCATCGCGAGGCGCACGGCGCCGCGGGAGCCCGGCAGCACGAAGACAACGCGCCCGCACGCCAGTCCGGCCAGGGCTCGGGAGAGCAGCGCTGCGGAGCCAATCTCCTCAAAGGAGAGCATTCGGAACAGTTCGCCAAACCCCGGGATGATGCGTTCGAGCACAGGCTCGACGCTCTCAGGTGTGACGTCGCGCGGTGCGATGCCCGTTCCACCGGTCAGGATGATGGCGCCGGTCCCTTCCTGGCCAAGCGCCGCCCGCAAGGCGGCCTGGATTGCCGCGGGCTCGTCGCGCACGATCTCGCGAGATGCGACGGGGTGTCCGTGGGCCGCGAGCAATTCGGCGACGAGTGCGCCCCCGGTATCGGTCTCAAGCGTTCGGGAATCGCTCACGGTGATGACGCGCACACACACCGCCTTTGGAGCTGCATCCCGGTGGGCCCGTGCGCTCGAGCTCTGAGGGTCGGGGTGCAGCTTGGCCTCTTCGCCCTTCACGCGTGATCGTCCACCCAGTACGCGCCGTCGCTCGCGATCTCCTTCTTCCAAATCGGGACGCGCTCCTTCAGCGTGTCGATCGCGAAGCGGCAGGCGGAGAACGCCTCGGCGCGGTGGGGGGCAGCGGCGGCCACCACGACAGCGATCTCTCCGACTGCGAGGTGCCCGGTTCGGTGGGCCATTGCGACGCGGGCACCGGGAAAACGGGCGGCCGCCTCATCGGCGATACGCTGCATCTCGCGCTCCGCCATCTCGGGATAGGCCTCGTATTCGAGGTGATGGATCGAACGGCCGCGGGCGTGATCGCGAACGGTACCGATGAAGGTGACGACCCCGCCGACACCCGGACCGGTGACCCGCGCCACCACCGCGTCCACCTCGAGGCGGGATCCGGTGATGGTGCACGCGCCCGCGCCTCCCGCGACGGGGGGCAGGAGGGCCACTTCATCGCCTTCGGCGAGGAGAGCGTCGCCCTCGGCGAGCTCGCGGTTCACGGAGATTCGGACGCGGGCATCGAGGGGAACAAGCCCCGGGAACTGGCGCAACAAGAGCGCGCGCAGATCGGCCACACACGCCCCAGCCGCGAGGGAAAGCTCAAGCTCCTTGGATCCCACAGCCTCCCGCACAGCCCCAAAAAGGCGGAGATGGACCCGCATGGGTGCGAGGCTATCCCTACCCCGGCGCAGGGTCGAGGCGGGGCGGGATGGGCGGCTCGCCTCAACACCGGGGGGCGGCCGACCGAAAAGAAAGCATGGGCTCGGCGCTTTCGCGACCCCTGCGCGATCGGGTGGAAGCGGCTCTCGACCGCCTGCGTCCCGCGCTCGTGGCGGACGGCGGTGGGGTCGAGCTCGTGGACGTCGAGGACGACGGCACGGTGAAGCTCGCCTTGCTCGGGGCGTGTGTACAGTGCCCGGCGCAATCGGCCACACTGCGCCTCGCGCTCGAGCCCGCTCTCCGGGAGGAGGTGCCCGGCGTCACCTCGGTCATCCCGGTCTAGCTGCGTCGAGGGCGCTGCGTCCGAGCCGCCCGCGGCCTTCGCCGTTTCCTGCGTTGACCCCTATTTTCCTCGCCGCGTAGAATCACGCGCGCTCGACCAGCGCGAGGGAGATCCACTATGGCCGCCCGCTCCAAGACCCGCGCCCGCCGGAAGTCCGTGACCCGAAGCAAGCCGCGTGCGACCGCGCGAAAGAAGACGAAGACGAGCCGGAGTCGGGCGACCAAGAGGGCTGCGGCGCCCAAGCGCACGCCCCGCCGGAAGAAGAGCGCCGCGAAGAAAAAGCGCGCGGCCACCACCCGCAAGACGGCCACCGCGCGAGCGACGACAGCGACTCCTGCGGCAGCAAAGCACCGGCCTACGAAGCCGAGCGCACAAAAGCCGCCGGCGCCCCTGGCGACGCGCCCCGCTCCCCCTGCGGCGGCTTCTGCCAAGCCCGCGCCCGCGACGGGCGCCGCGCAGGCCAGCGCCTCGAGCACGAGCATCGCCGCGACGGTGCCCGAACTCGTCGGCCAGATCACCCACTACTTCGCCCACGTGAACGCAGGCGTCATCGCACTCGAACGTGGCGAGCTGCGTCTTGGCGATACCGTGCATATCCGCGGCCACACGACGGATTTCTATCAGCGTCTCGAGCATATGGAGGTGGACCACCGCCCGATCGAGCTCGCCCGGGCCGGTCAGTCGGTGGGTATTCAAGTCCCGCAGCGAGTCCGCGAACACGATCAGGTGTTCAAGGTATCCAAGTAGTGCAGGGCCGCGCTCCCCGTACAAGGCAGGAAGCGAACGGAGGCTGCCCCCGCCGCGCCTAGCGCGGCGCGCGGCTTGGTCGCTCCATGCGCTACGAGGATATCTCCTACGAGGCCCGGGACGGGGTCGCGCGCGTCACGATCCAGCGCGAAGCCCGGCTGAACGCGTTCCGCGGCAAGACCGTCGAGGAAATGACCGACGCTTTCTACCGCGCGTGGGACGACGCGACGGTAGGCGTCGTCGTTCTGCGGGGTGCAGGAAGCCGCGCGTTCTGCACCGGAGGGGATCAAAAGGAGCGGCAGGAGACGGGGAGCTACGGCTTCCGGCGCGGTGGGATCCTTGCGCTTCATGAGGTGATCCGCGGGATTCCCAAGCCGGTCGTCGCCGCCGTGAACGGATACGCGATCGGCGGTGGCAACGTGCTTCAAGTGCTCTGCGACTTGGCCATCGCGGCCGACACGGCGGTCTTCGGGCAGGTGGGGCCGCGCGTGGGCTCCGTCGACCCGGGCCACGGGACCGCGTACTTGGCGCGGCTTGTGGGGGAACGCAAGGCACGGGAGATCTGGTACCTGTGCCGGCGCTACAGCGCACAGGACGCCCTCGCGATGGGGCTCATCAATGCCGTTGTCCCCGCGGCCGAACTCGACGCGGAGGTCGAACGCTGGTGCCAAGAAATCCTGGACAAGAGCCCGGGCGCACTGCGTATCGCGAAGGCTTCGTTCAAGGCTGAAACCGACCACATCACTGGAAATTCAGAGCTCGGGCACGCCGCCCTCGAGCGCTACCTCGAGAGCGAGGAGTCGCGCGAGGGTGTCGAGGCGTTCATCGGCAAGCGCCCTCCGGATTTCCGCCGGTTCCGGCGCGAGAAGCCGCCAAAGGGCGCGTCCTAGGGGTTGCTCCCCTCGGCCGCCTCGATGCGGGTCCCTTTGCGGCCCTCCCGCGCCCCGGCAGCCATGGTGAGGCGCCCATTCAGCGACGCGCCTTCCTCTATCACGAGCGCCGCCGTCTCGACGTTGCCCTCAAGACGCGCAGTCTTGTGGAGGATGAGCTTACGGGTCGCGATCACGTCGCCGGTCACCGCACCGCTCACCTCGACGACTTGCGAGCGGATCTTCGCCTCAATCTCGCCGCTCTCGCCGACGATGAGGGTGTTTTCGCTCGTGATCTCGCCCACGAACCGGCCATCAATGCGGACGGTGTCCTTGAACGAGAGCTTCCCTTCGAACTCGGAGCCCCGGTCGATGAAGGCGGTGAGCCCGCTGCCCGAACTCATCGTCGGAAGGGAGGGTGCCGAGGCACCAAAATCGCCGCCCCCCTCGCCCTTTCCACCGCGACCGAACGTAAGCGCCATGCCGGGCCTCCTCTTGGCAATGAAGCGCAGATCGGCCGAGGGTGCGCGGGACTTGAGTGGGCGCCTGCGCGCCACCGGAGGGGGTTCCGGACGGGGTCGTTGGCTTCTTAGATGGGGATCCGGGCGCGCACCGGCGGACGCACCTGAAATGGCTTCACCAGCACCGCGCCCGCGACGAACCCTCCCACATGGGCCCACCACGCGACGCCTCCTCCGCCGCTCCGCTGCAGCGTACCGGACAAGATCTGCATCGCGAACCACAGCG
>DATFYN010000414.1:0-8411 GCA_035315025.1 Myxococcota bacterium | reverse complement strand
GGTCACCACTCCCACTCCCCACCAGAAACACGCCCTCGACCTCTTGCGCGTCCGCTGTTCCCAGTAACGAGCCGGCGATTCTCCTCGACTGCGAGAAGAATCAACCGCTTACGCCCAAACGCCCGGGGAACTTCTGACTAGGAATCGGCGCCTTTGCACGGTGCACTGAGTTGCGGGGCTCGCCAGACCATAAGGAGCAACCGATCGCTCCAGTTGGTCTAGTTCATGATGGGCGCTTGGAGTCTCCCCCGTCACTCAACGCGCGAAGCTCACTGCGAGCCTCCTCCGCTTCCGGGAATTGACTCTGCGAGTCCAGCGAGCGCCGGAACGCGTCCGCCGCGTCCGCGTTGCGTCCCGCTGCCTTCAGCGCCAGTCCGAGATGGTACTCCGCCGAGGCGCGAACGATGGTCTTGTCAGCCGCGAGCTCCGTCGCGCTCTGAAGTTGAGCGATGGCGGCGTCCGGGAGCTCCAGCCGGAGCAGGATCGTGCCGAGCGTATCGGCGAACTCGGGCTGCTCGGGGCGCGCCGCGCGAGCCTCCTGCGCCAGGGTGAGGGCTCGTTGCAGGTCTCCTCCAGTCTTCATGAGCAGATAGGCGAGATCATTCTTGACACCCGGAAGATCCTGGCGCTGCTGGAGGACCTCCTCAAGCAAGGACATCGCACGTGCATCGTCCCCGCGCTCCAGCAGAAGGCGTGCAAGCAGGATGCGCGCTGGGAGAGCCAGCTTCCCGGAGTGTTCTTGTTCTTGCAGCGTGCGAACGGCATCCTCCGCGTGTCCCTCGGTGATGAGCAGGGACGCGTATAGATCCATTGCACCCGGCAGCGCGGGATCGAGGTCGATGGCCCGCTTCGCGTCGGAGACGGCCTCGTTAGCCTTCCCGAGCGATGCCAGCGTGCGCGCGCGCATGAACCAGAGCGCTGCGGCTTCGGGCTTCGACGCGAGCTGCTGGTCGATGCGCTGGATGGCAGCGCCAGGGTCTCCCTCGGCGATGTCCAGGAGAACAAGCCGCCAGAGGGCGACGTTGCTCTCCGGAAAACGGCTGACTGCGCTATCGAGGAGCGCGCGGGTGCGCTTGGGATCACGCTTGCCCTCGCGAGCTGCGTAGAGCAGGATCGCAGAGAGGGGAGGAGAAGGCGTATCGAGAATGATCTCGAGCTGCTTGCGTGCAGGCTCGGGCTCTCCGAGGGCGTAAAGGGCCTGCGCGAGCCGCGGGAAATCCTCGGGCATCAGAGACCCTGTGCGATTCAGAATAAGTCGATAGGTATTCGCGGCCTCTACCCAATCTCCGGCCGCAGCCTGCATGCGGCCAAGTTCGCGTAACCACGGGATTGGCGCTGGCACATCCTGTGAATCGATAGCCTTGCGCAAAGCCGCTGCAGCGTCCGCGGGCTTGCCTCGCTTCATCTCGACGTCGGCGAGCAATCGGTTGACGGAGGCGTTCCGTCCGTCCGGCCCACCCGCGAGGCGGAGCGTCGTAACGGCGTCGTCGAGCCGACCCTCTGCGATCGCCAGCCGGGCAGATAGGATGAGGGTCTCGAGATCACCGGGATACTCGCGCGATACACGATCGACGACTGGCCGTGCATCTTCGATCTTTCCGGCGGAGATCTGGATCTCGGCCAAGGCCTGCAGCACTGCCTTCGGCTCTTTCAGGCCTGCTGACATCTTCTCCAAGTATGAGACCGCGTCGGTGAAGCGGTCCTCCTTTACGAGACGCCGCGCATAGAGTACGTGTGCGAAAGCGTCGTCCGGGCGCTGCTCGATGAGTCGCGCAAGCGTCGCCGATCCAGTCTTCCCCTGCTGGGCATCCAGATCCGCCAGCGCTTGCCAGGCTGCATAACTGTCCGGCTTGATCTCCAGCACTCGTCCGAGCGCCCAGCGCTGCAACTCCACGTCGTTTCGGTCGGCGCCGTCGGTGACCGCACTCCACAAGAGGTAGACCTTTCGCTCAATCTTTATCGGCCGGGCGAGGAGCGCGGCTGCGGCGTCGCGGTAGGACTGAGCGGCCTCCACCATGTGCCCGGGCCATGATACCAACACGCCCGAGCGCGCGAGCCACGCCTGGTCGAGGAGCCGGGAGTTGCCGTCCTTGAGAAGTGCGATCGCCCGATCGTAGGCCTCGATCCCTGCCTGGAAGAGCGCGTCGTCCGGAGCCTCATGGCGTAGCTCGCGCTCTCGGATCTCCGCGCGCCGCACCAGTCCCACACCGATCCATGCGACGGGATCGTTCGGGGCAAGCTGCGTCGCGGTACTCGCCTGCTGGAGCGCCGTCGCGGTGTCGCTCTCGAGGAGAGCCAGCTCGGAGGCGCGGATATGAGCGAGCGCATTCGCTGGGTCGCGTGCAAGAACGGCTTCGATGAGCTCCCGAGCGCCCTTGCGATCTTGTCCGAATAGAACCGCGGCCTGGCCCAGCATGGCTCCTTCGTGCCCTGGATCGAGCCGGATCGCCTCCGAGAAATAGAAGCTCGCGTTATCGCCCGATCCCATCTGCCTGTACAGGTCCCCGATGCGAAAGTTCGTTTCGGCGTTCTTCGGATCAAGTTGAAGGGCGTTCTTCAGCTCGATCAGGGCAGAAGGGTAGTCCTCCGCCGCGATGTAATGGTCTGCACGCGCGAGGTGCGAGGCTTTTCGACGCTCCGCGGAGCATCCCAGGACGACCAACCCGAGCACGAGTAAAGCACTGGTGGCCATGCGGAGGCCGCCAATCTTCATTGAGTGCTCTCAAGGCGTGCGAGTTCGAGCTTGGCGGCGCCCGACTCCGGGAAGCCGGGCCCGCCCAGGGCGGATTGGAGCTCCTGGCGGGCGCGGTCAGTCTCGCCCTTCTTCGCGAATGCGAGCGCCAGGTGATATCGAGCCGTACCGTACTCCGGCTTCTGATCGACAGCCGCGGTCAGAGTCTGCACCGCGGCATCAACATTTCCTTGCTTGAGCTGGACGAAGCCGAGCGTGTCCTTGACCTCCGGCAACGGAAGGAGGCGCGCGGCACGATCTGCGAGGTCCGCTGCGAGTGGCAGGTCCTTCCCTTGATCCGCAAGGAGCCAGGCGAGGTCGTTTGCAGCCGGTCCGTTGCCGGGGTCGTCCACAACGATCTGGCGGAGTTTCGCCTCCGCATCATCCGTGCGGCCCGCGGCCAAGAGCGTTCGAGCGAGCTCGTAGGCGATCGCGGAGTCGGCGGGCCGCTGCGAGTGAGCACGATCCAGGAACGAGATCGCCTCATCGTGGTGACCTTCCATCTCGGCGAGGTTGCCGCGGGCGGCGAGGGCTTCGACGTTGTCCGGCTGCTGCGCGAGCGTTCGGTCGAGTGCGGCGCGTGCGAGATTGCGTTGACTCTCGGTCACCGCGACGGTCGCGAGGACGATCTGAAGATGCGTACGCGATGGGTTCTCGCGCGCAAGACGCTCGACGAGCGCTCGGTAGCGATCCCCTTGGCCCACCTCGATCGAGAACTCGCCCAGCTGTCGGAGCGCGATTTCGTTGGAAGGATCCGTCCAATCGAGCTTTCTCTCGTCGATGAACGCGATCGCAGCGGGAACCCCGCGCTCCGTCCGGGTCACCTTCGCCGCTTCAGCCACCGCCAGGCCGCGGCTCCCCTCCTGCTCGGCGAGCTTCGCAAGGATGTGAAGCGCGGGCTCGTAGCTTCCCTGGCTGGCGAGGGCTCGTGCAAGCACGGTATAGGCTTCACGCATCATTTCGGCACGGTTCTTCGCGAGAAGGTCGTCCTTCGTCTGCCCTTCCTGTCCTGCCCCCTTTCCTTTGGCCAGCCGCTTCGCTGCGCCGTTAACCTGTTGGGCCAGATACATTTGAGCGATCGCCGATGCTTCCTCGTATTCGCCGCGAGCCAGATATAATCGGGCCAGGAACACCGCGACCTCGTCGCTGCCCTCGTTCAGGCGCGCCGCCTCGCGCAAGTGTTTCAAGGCCTCTTGGCTTTGGCCCAGTTGGAGCGCCGCACGTGCCGCGAGCAGCCGGGCCGACTCGTTGTCGGGCAACTGACCGAGGACGGCTTCCATCAGACTGAGCGCGCGGCGCGCATCGCCCCGAGCGAGCGCCACACGGCCGAGAATCAGGTCGCCGTAGACCTTTTCCTGAAACTCGCTTGCGCTCCTCTCAGCCTCATCGAGCTTCCCCTGATCGATCAGCAGGTCGGCTACCGCTAGTCGGGCTGCCTCGAGGCGAGGATCCAGAGCGAGCGCTTCCTTATACGCTTCCATGGCCTGGTCCTTCTGACCGGCCTGGTTTCGCATGGCCCCCACCGAGAGCCACTGCCCCGGGGCCTGGGCTCGCTTCGCGAACTCGTCGACCGCCTTGAGTCCCTCCTCTTGATGACCCTGGTCGAGGAGTCGCCTCGCGAGGGCTCCGCGCAGTGCGGCCTTGTCGGGCTGCTTGTTGATGAGCTCGAGGAGCAACGCCGTGGCTTCCTTGGACTGGCCGTGCGCGTCGAGGTAGTCGGCGACCCCCTCGAACGCGTCCGCCTCCAGCTGGTAGCGTTGGGAGCACGTGCGGATCTGCTCAAGGGCGAGCGGGACGTCTTTCTCCTCCCGGCCCACGATGGCGGCGGCGAAGCAAGCGCGTGCAGCCGTTGGAGGCGCGGCAACGTCCCGAAGGCGCTCGAGCACCGCGCGCGCTTCACTCGTCCGGCCGAGCTCGGTGAGGGCGAAGGCCCTAATGCCGAGCGCCGACTCGACATCGGGGGCGCCCTCGAGAAGCTTATCTGTATCGGCCAGCGCGAGGTCAAACTTCTTGAGGTTCAGGTTCGCCCTGGCCCTCACCTCGAGAGCCGCGCCATCGCCGGGAATCGCCTCGAGCACCCGACTCGCTGCCGCCACGGCTTCCTCGTTGTTGACCGTCTCAAGGAGCGTGCTGGCGAGCAGGGTGCCCGCCTCGATTCCGAACTCGGTGGAGAGGGGAACCTTCCGCAGGTACCAGATGGCTTGGCTCGGGCTTCCGGTCCGGACTAAAGCCAAGCCTTCGCGATAACTCGCTTCCGGGTTTTCCGGCTGCTGGCTCAAGACGCTACCCAGGGGCTCGAGCGACCCCGCGAAGTCGCCGCTGTCTTGGAGCGCCCGCGCCTCTGCGAGAAGGGCCTCCGGCGCTTGTCTGCGGCAGCCCATGGCGCTCAGCGCCGCCAGGGCCACGGCACACGCGATCGCATGCATGCGCCAGGGGAGGACGGTCTGGTCGAGCAAACGCATGGGAACTCCTGCCGTCGAGAAGGCTCTTGGAGAAGTACCTCGGCAGCCGGAAAAGGGTACGTGCGGGGGCCGCCCACAGCAACTCGTGACGCGGGCGTTCGTCGTCTGCCACATCCCGCGAGTTCGGGCCACTCCGGGGCAGGGGGCCGAAACAGGCGCTGCCGAGCGGATGGTCGCTTGAGGAACGAGATGCGTTTCTTACTGGCGATTATCCTGGGTTTGGTCATCGCGAGCGAGGCGCCGGTTCGAGCGGCGTCCCTCGGTTCAGCGAGCCTCCTTGGTTAAATTGGCACGCTGCCAAGCGCGACCTTCCGGTGTAACCGGAGCTGCCCCAGGGCCTCTGGCGGTCTCCGCCGCCGCAGGATCGGGTTTTGCCGGTAAGGTGACCCGTAAACCCACCTCGGCCACTTTCGTCAGCAGTCAACGTGAGGGGAACGCGAAGGGTGTCTTCACCGGTGCGATGCTGCACGGCCCGATGGCGATCACCGGCAAAGCCGCCATCCACGGGTTCGGGAAGACGCTGATCGATCTGCCGGTCCAGCTCGGCAAAACCGGCTCCAAGTTCGCAACCTCCCTGACGCCGTCCGGGGGACCTCTCGTCGCGGTCACCGCTGTCGGGGGTAGTTGGACTGCGGGCGTGGCGCGGGTGTCCGCAAAGACGGCCAATGGGATAGTTCTCGTCGATCAGACGAGGATGGGAACGAACATGCTCACGGCGCACGGCGCAGGAACGCTGACGCTCGTCACCGCCGTGAAGGTGTCCGCAAGTCTCACGACCGTATCCCCGGTGGTACCCACCTTGGGCTGCAGCGGACCTTCGCTCCGGAGCCGGAGACGCTGCTTCCGTTGAGCGCGGGGATCGTTGGTGTGGGCTGGCTGAGGCTCTCGGCGGGGCTGAGGCCCGCAAGATGCGGCCGCTCGAGAAAAGCTCTTCCATCTTTTGGGAAACTTTCTTCCAGATTGCCCGGCATGCGGCTCGCGATAGAAGAGAAGACTTTTCAAATTCAAGCAGTTAGATAATCCAATAGGCTGGGCACATGGGTTGCAAAGAACCAAGAGCAAAGCGGGGCGCAGCCCCCTGGAGGAAAGATAATATGCGGAAAGTAGTTTCAGGATTAATGTTCGGTGCCGCGGTGGCTCTGCTTGCGCCGGTTGCGGCACACGCGGCGGCACTATCGCCTGCCGCGAGTTCGCTCACCCTAGTTGTGGCGGGTACCAATGCATCGTTCCCGGCTAACCTAACCGCTACTGGCAATGCGGGCTCGAATCTAACGGCGAGTTGCGGTGCGGCTTGCTTCGGTCCGGGCAAGGTCACCGTCAAACCTAGCAATACGGCCACTATCAAGAAGATCATCGTAAGCATTAAGGCGAATACAGCGGCCGGTCATTTCGCGGGCACCACCCCGGGTAACGTCCATGGCGTCATGTTGATCACCGGCTTGGCCAAGTTGCGTGGCGCTGTCTCGCTGAACCTCCCGGTGGGCATCGGCAAAGCCGGTACCAAGAACGCGACCGCCTTTACCGGAAGTGGTGCGGTTGCCCTTGGAATCACGGCGATTGGTGCCAGCTGGCAGGCGGGCGTCGCCAAGATCACGGGCGGCGGCAAAGCGACCCCGAAAGGCGCGAAGACGGTCACGGTGGCCGGCAAGAACAATCTGACGCCGGGCGGAGCTGGGTCGCTCACCCTCGTGGCTCCTGGCAAGGTCTACACGACGATCGGCGCCGACGCGTTTATTCCGTCGCCCGCCTTCATGACGCTGACCTTCGTTCCGGAGCCGGGCACCCTGCTGCTCCTCGGCTCCGGCATCGCGGGTCTCGCGTTGATCGGCCGGAAGCGGGCGAGCCCGTAGTCAGCCTGCTGCAAGCCGCCGCCTCTCTAAGGCGGTCGCGATCGGACAAGGGCGGTTACGCTTCACGCGTGGCCGCCCTTTTCGGTTCGTTCGAGGAGCCCTCTTCGATTCACGCATGGGAGCATCCGGAGGCGACCGAGCGGGATCATCCCTCGTGACCCGGAAGGAGATCGCGTACCTCGCGCTCGCATTCTCCACCCTGGCTCTTGTCCTCTATTCACCCGCGCTCTCGGGGAGCTTCGTTGGCGACGATTACGGCTACGTCGTCAACAATCTCTACATCCAAACCGGCGACCCGCGCGACTTGCTAGGTCTGCTGGATCCCTTCGGTCCTGCGGCACTCTTCATCGGGAACTACGCCCCGCTGCATCTTCTGGCGCATGCCGCCGAATTGAGCGCCTTCGGTGCGGATACCCTCGGCTATCACGTCGTGAACGTGCTCGTTCATGGCATCGGGTCCGCGCTCCTGGCGGCTCTGTTCGTCCGATCGCGGATTCCCTGGGGCGTTGCTGTTCTGCTTGCCCTCATCTTTCTCGTGCATCCGGCCAACGTCGAAGCGGTGGCATGGGTCTCCCAGCTCAAGACCTGCCTGTCGTTTGCTCTCTCCGTAGCAGCGCTGCTCGCTCTGCGGCGGCCCGTCGTCGCTTGGGCGCTCTTCACGGCGGCGCTCCTCACGAAGTTTTCCGCGTGGTACGCCCTGCCGGTTGCCGCCGTGGCGCTCTGGCGGGAGGGTACGCCGCCTCGCGGCGCTCGTCTTTCGCTCGCGGCCTGGTTGGCCTCCTTCGTGCTCTGTGCCATCCCCGAGTTCGGTGCCTTCGACCGACTCGGTCACACGGCGATCCTGGTCCCCTATCCGGATGGTCTGACCCACGTCCGTTCTATCTTGGCCTACGCCGCGCGCTATTTCGTCATGGCGACCACTTCGCTCGGGGTGTCGGCCTTTCAGGAACCTGCTCCGGCGCTGTCCTGGACGGATCCCTGGTGTCTCGCGGGGATCGTGCTCCTGGGGCTCCTCGGGGCTCGCTTCGTCCAAGCCCTTCGCGCGAGAAGCGAGGAGGCGGTCTACTGGTGCTGGGCACTCGCGGCCTACGCTCCCATCTCGCAGGTGTTCCCGTTCGCTTACCCGATGGGAGACCGCTACCTCTACTTCGTCCTGCCTGGACTGCTCGGCGCTGCCTGGTTCTGGACGCGCGACGTCCTAGGGAGAGTCGATGCCTTCCAGAATCGCTGGGCACAACTCCGCCAAGCTGGTCTGATTGCCCTCGTGCTCCTGGCCGCGGCGTTCTCCTGGGTCTCCTTCGACCGCGCGCGAGTCTGGCGCTCCGATCTCACCGTAAGTCTCGACGCTGCCCGCCACTACCCGAACGG
>DATFYN010000413.1:0-6086 GCA_035315025.1 Myxococcota bacterium | reverse complement strand
GTCGCCGCGTTCAACGCTACAGCGGCTTGATTCTCTCGCTCCGCTAGAGCTGCACGCACGCGGGATTCCGCGCCTACCTCCGGCCGTTCTGGGATATTCCGGTCGGCCTCAACCGGTACTTCACCAGGCGTAGCGATGAGTTTATTGAGAACTGGATGCAGTCTGCGCGGGCCGAGGAGACGGATCTCAACACGTTCTCCGGGATCGCCTTGCACCGTTACGCAATCGTCGGAGTCCACATCCTCAGGGCCTACGAGGAGTACGAGCGATTGGGAGCCCACATCACTGGCCTGTGGGTACATGAGGGGTATCGGGGCATCGGGATTGCGCGTAGATTGAAGGATAACGGAGAGGCGTGGGCACGTCGAGTTGGCGAAGAGTTTCTCAACACAAACGTCCAGGTTGAGAATGCCGAGGTGCTGCGAATCAACGAAAAGGCGGGGTTTACGGTCTTTCGCTTGAACATGCGGAAGGATCTCGCATGAGCCAGCCGGCAACAATGCTCCACGGCTCAATCAACCACGTCTCGATCACGGTCAGCGATCGGCCTAAGTCCATGAAATAGTGGTCTCAACTAGAAGCAGTCTCAGAAATGGCGCAACAGAATGCTGGCGCAGCCGAGCAGAACGAAGCCCTCTTGTGCGGGGTAGAGAGTGAGCCGGCCACCAAGAGCGCGCAGACAGACCCGACGAGGGGAATCGACGGAATGCGCCACGGGACGACGTCGTCCATGAGGGCCGGCATGAACGCAGCAGCCACGGCTAGTCCCTCGCCGCTCGGTTCGGTAGCTTGTCGCCATGGGCACGCTTCCGAAAGGACAGCGGGCGATCGGCGACTTTCCCCGCTTCGGACTCCAGCAGTTCCAGTACCGCTTCCCGGACCAGATCGAACGCGTCGCATTCGAGGTCGGCGGCGACGTCGAGAAGCCGCTCTTGGTCGAGGAGCGCTTCCTTCAACTACCGCGCACGAAGCAGGTGAGTGACCTCCATTGCGTGACCACGTGGTCGAAGTGCGGCCTCGAATGGTCCGGGGTTCGGTTCCGGGATTTCTACGAGCAACTGGTCGTTCCCGAAGTGCGGCCGGAAGCAGATGCCCGCCTCGTCGTCTTTCGGGGACAGGACGGAAACTGCGCGAGCCTGCCGCTCGAAGACCTGCTGGCCGCCGACGTCCTGCTCGCCGACACCCTGGACGGCCAACCGCTCTCAATCGCCCACGGAGCGCCCGTGCGACTCGTGGCCCCCGGCCACTACGGCTACAAGAACATCAAGCACCTGCGGGCGATCGAATTCTGGCGCGACGCGCGCCACTATCGCTATCCGGCGCCCAGCTTTCTCGACCATCCGCGAGCGCGCGTCGATCACGAAGAGAGAGCGGTCGGTCTACCGAATTGGATAGTACGGCCGCTCTACCGACTCGTGATTCCCTCCACACGCTGGGTCTCTCGCATCTTCCTCGAACGACACCTGAGGAAGCGCGATGGCTGATCACCCGCCGTAGGCGTTCATCTGAAGCCGTCTAACAACTAGGAAGGTCGAATGCTGAAAGGGCCCTGCGCCTGTGGGCGCATTCGGTACGAAATCTACGGTGCGCTGCTCGGACCTGTCACGTACTGCCACTGCTGGCGCTGCCGCAAGCACTCGGGATCGAGCTTCGGGACTACTGCTGGTGTGAACGCAGACGAGTTCTTTGTCGTCTCGGGGAAGGAGCTTCTTTCCAGTTGGGAATCCAGCCCCGGCGTCCACCGATTCTTTTCGGGCTGCTGCGGCTCTCCTATCTACAAGCGTGATGATGCCGCGCCTGAGGTACTGGGGTTCCGACTCGGCACGCTTGACTGCGACCCTTCGAGGACCGCCGAAGTGCACTTCATGGTCACCTCGAAAGCACCCTGGGTGGAGATCAAGGACGGGCTATCCCAGGAGCCGGGAGGCGTTCCGTTCGGTGAGCGCGACTAGCGGGGACCGGGGCGATGGCGTTCGCCGTGGATGATCTGCGCAGTGGTAGCGTGCTGGCAGGCCGTTGTTGTTATTGGCTTGTGCTCGGGGCACGCAGCCCTTCTTGGAACTGCGGAGCGGAGCCGGCGATCTCGTCCCACGGTGCCTTTGAGCCCACGAAGATGTGGCACCCGATTCGGACTCCCGGATCATCATCGAGAAGCCCAGCCGGCACCCCGTATGCCGTTGCGTCTCGCATCCGCGCCGGAACGGGGCTGCCGCACGTTCGATAGAATGTTGCGGTCCAGCCCGTGGGCTTTGTGTAGACCTGCCGAAGCTCATCGCCGGAAATCCACTTGAAGTCACCTTCGGGCACGATGATGACCGCGTTCGAAGCGGCTCCCGAGTTCTTGCGGCACAGAGAGCAGTGACACAGGTAGATCTCAGTGACGGCACGGGAGTACTCGAATCGGATGCTGCCGCACAGGCAACTGCCACGGACCATGAGGGTCCTCCTTGGATTCGCACCGTCCAGCCGTTGGCCGCCACTACTCTCTATGCAGTTGGCGGCCTATGGGGGGCTCGTAGCCGCGATGTCATCGCCCATCCACCTCGCCGACGCGCCGTGCAGGACCCAACAACCCGGCGAGTCCCCCCAAGGAATGACATCAGGTTGGGCCGACACCGCTGTGGGCAGGACACTACAGCGTTGCAACTACACTCGGCCATTTCAACCCGCCTTCTGCACCGCCGGCGGCTTCCAGGTGTCGTCAAGGATCGACGGGGGCTTGTCCTTCGGCCAGTACATGCGGAGCATTGGGATGAACTCGCCCTTGGGTGCTGGCAGCCAGTTGGCTTCTTTGTTTTTGCCCGGCGACTCGTTCTGGAAGTAGAGCGTCAGCGAACCGCCGGAGTTGTACTTCAGGTTGTTCCGCGGACTCACCGTAAACTTGTTCAGCGGGTTGGGAACGAACCACCAGCCCTGATCAATCATGTACATGGTGATTGACCAGAAGCCGTTGACAGGCGGCGTCTCACCCTTGGGGAAGGTCAGCGTGTACTTGTTGGCGCCTGTGAGCGTCTGCCCCGTGCTGTCCACTTGGGTGTAGGGGTAGACGGCGTCTTCCTGCAGGTTCGCCGGCCAGCCGAAGGCGGCTACCACAGCGCGCTTCAAGTAGTCGGTGCCGTAGACTCCGAGGCCTTTCGTCACGATCCAGCCGTTCACCATCTCGCCCAGCCTGTCCTTGTTGGCTTCGATCTTCTGGAGCAGCGCCTTTTTGGGGAGGTCCTTCAGCGCCGCCTGCGCGGACGGATCGAGCTTGTTCATGTCGAAACTCTTGCAGGGCTCGATCCCGATCTTGGCCATCTTCGCCAGCATCGGCGCATCCTCAGCGGCCGGCGGCGCGATCTTGCACATGAGCCTCGCCATCATGTTGAAGTAGTCGGCGGTGGCCATGGCGAGAATCACCTGTTGCGGCTTATCGGTCATGCTGAAGCCCGGATTGGGGTTCACGGGCGGCGCCTTGGACGTATGCGGCTTACCCCATGCGGAGAGGGGCGTGATCTTGTATTGCGCCTGCAGCGCATTGACGATCTTGTAATCCCGCTCGGTGCCGTTGGCATACGTGCGGCCCAAGATGACCATGTAGCGGGTCGCCACCGGGATATGCTTCATGCCCTTCGGCACTTCCCCCTTCCAGCCGGGGCCGGTGATCAGGTAGTTGGCGGCCTTCTCGCCGGTGGTGCGGGTCCCGGGCGTCTCGAAATCGGTCATCCACAAATCGGTCATCTCGAACAGGTAGAAGCGCTTGCCCATGTTGGGATGGCTGAACACCTGCGGCTCGGCGAGGTCGAGCCACGCCAACGAGTACAGCGTGTCCGCGTTGGGTGCCGAGACGCCGCGGAAGTCGGCCGGCGGATAGCGCTTGATGTTGACAAACTGCCCCATCGGCGCTTTGAGTTCCTCGACCTTCGGCACGTTGCTCATCTGCACGCGGGTGACTTCGGTCGTGATGAGCGAGTAGCCGTAGACGTACGCATCGGTTGCGGTCCCGACTGCTTCGTTCACCTTTGCGGCCGACGCATCCGCGGTAGCGGGTGCCTCGGACTTCGTCGCAGGTTTCTCGCCACCGCAGGCAGCAAGGCCGATCACCGCCATCACCAACAGAGCCGGCAGGCCCACCTTCCACTTCATTACGGAAAAATGCATGACACCTCTTTCCCTAAAATAGTCTTGCGGGCATGCGAAACCCCGCGGGTTGAAGTCCAAGTGGCGATCGCTCCTCAGCGACGCTAGCACCACGTATTAAGTTTACACCCTGATCTCTTGCGTACTTCCTCAGCAGAGCACAAGAGCGGTTGGCTCGTTACGCGACGGCACCATGCGGCGGTAGGGGCCGGTGTTCGCCCCCGGGTCCTGGAGTGATGTGGAGAAGCTGGCTCTGCTGATTCAATACAACGCGGTGCCACACGCCGCGCGGTACGACAACGGCCTGACCAGGATGGAGCGCAAGCACCCGCTCCGATCCTCCCTCTTCGAGGACAACCGAGACGTGCCCGGAGATGAGGAACAGCACTTCGTCGCCATCGGGATGCATCTCGCCGCCGTGGGGCGCGTTTCGCGTCATGACGGGCGCCCCCACGGTGAACCCGTTCACGCGGGGGGGGACCGGGCACGTTCGGGATGAGACGAGTCTTGCCGTCGCGGAGGAAGCCGACAACGACCTGCGACAGATCGAATTGGTGCGCTGACCTGACCGACCATCGGTCTCTCCTGTCGCAGCGCGCCCCGATCGTCCTTGTGCTCGACGTGCCGCAGGCCCTTGAGGTGCGGATCGGACCGCCACCGAGCGGTTACGTCTACGGCATCGTGGACGGCGACGTCGTGAAGCTCGCCGTGGGCGCCATGCTCGTGGTGGACGCGGTCAACTCGCTGGTTCAATGACGTTCGAACCGCCTCCGCGATCGACAGTGGCTCCCTGTTGGCCCGTCGACGACGCCAGGCGTGCCGGCTCCCCAGGCCGAAGAGAAAAAAACGAGAAGGGGGTTCGTAGAAAATGACGGGGATCCTCCGCACCATCTTGTGCGCGGTTGCACTCTGCTTGGCCGTTCCCGTGGAGGCTCGCGCGCGAGAAGAAAATCGCTGCGCCGACCAGTCGCGCGACAACGCCACATGGCTGTCAGTCACCCATCCCGGGCTTGGAGAGTTTTACCTGAGGGGCTGGGGCCCGTTCTTCGAGCGTGCCCCGCAGAAGAAGTTTTGGTTGGGATTCATCCCGCTCTTCGGTTGGCCGGGCTACCTGCAGGCCAAGAGCATCTACGACGTGCGCAAGTGTCGGACTTACGACGATCTCTGGTCGTGGCACTGAGGAGAACGGGACGTACTTCTCGGGCCACGGGAGTAGCTGCGCCGCGCCGACGGGCGGTTCCGTACCGCCCGTGTTCAGGCCGGTACCGATAACGCCGCGCGCTATTTCACCTTCGGTACTTTGCGGATGGATCTAACCATCATCACCACCTCCGTGAAATGCCATCCGGTATGGTCCCGGTACAGCGTCCCGGTCACAATCACCCCCTTGCCAACAAGCCCTCGATACTTATCGAGCTGCAGTTGCACCTCCTCGACATTTTCTGCATCTCCCCTGTTTATGTCACTCGTGGGATCACCGAGAACATTGATCGGTTTCGACAGGCGAAGGATCGGAGTTCCGGGTCTTTTATCGGTCTTAGGTTCGTCCCCCCAGCTCGGCGGGCCGTATTCGTAAGCAACCCCGACCACTTCGGTCAACTTGACGACTGTGGGTTCAAAGTGAAGCCAAGTGCTGCGGTTCTCCTCGGCGCGAGAGGAAGAAAGCGCCAATAGAACCGAACAGACAATCAGACAGCAACGTCCGACCGACCTTGCTCCGTCAATATCGTGTATCGCCGGTCCTCGGTGTAGCCGTGCGCGCACTCCTTCGCGATCTCCTCATCCACCCATTTCAGCGGTGGCCTCTTTCTCCTTGGTGATCTTGTGTGCGCTGGGAAACTTGGTGAGGGAGGTACGCACGATGACGTGATCAAAACCCTCAGCTGGGACCCAGCGGGTAGCCAACCCCGCCCGGTAGCGCCTGGCCAGCGGCCGGAAGCGAGTCTTGCGTGGTGGAGGGACAACCC